>CALKWH010000348.1 GCA_938004375.1 uncultured Pseudomonadota bacterium | reverse complement strand
AGATCGTATTCGGTGACTGGAGTTCAGACGTGTGCTCTTCCGATCTAGACCGTGCCATCGGTCTTCAGCGCGCAGGCAAACTCGTATCCGGCGGACAACTTCGTGACCCCGGTGTCGAGCCCGCTGACTGCGGTGGGGACGAGCCGATCGACCGTGGTGCCGTCGCCCACCTGGCCGTGGAAGTTTTCACCCCAGCACCAGAGGGAGCCGTCAGTCTTGAGCGCGCAGGCGTGCAGCCCGCCGCCGGCCGCGGCCATCACGCCGGAGCCCAGGCCGCTCACGGCCGTGGGGACGGACCGGTCCTCCGTGGTGCCGTCGCCGAGTTGACCGTAGAAGTTGCGTCCCCAGCACCAGAGGGAGCCGTTGGTTTTAATGGCGCATGTGAAATATTGTCCCGCGGCCACCGCGGCGACGCCCGAGGTCAGCGCGCCCACCGGAGTGGGGACGTGCCGATCGGTCGTGGTGCCGTCGCCGAGCTGGCCGTAGATGTTCTGGCCCCAGCACGAGACGGAGCCGTCGGTACTGAGCGCGCAGGTGTGCACCTCCCCCGCGGCCAGGGCGACCACGCCGGAGGTCAGCGTGCCGACGGCCCTCGGGGTGAGGCGCCGCGTGGTGGTGCCGTCGCCGAGCTGGCCCATGTTGTTGGCCCCCCAGCACCAGACCGATCCGTCCGAGCGGAGGGCGCAGGTGTGGTAGCCGCCGGGCACAAGTTGCGTGTACTCGAGGATGCACGCGCTCTCGTCGAAGGAGCAGTCGTCTGCGCAGGAGAGCGCCCCCCGGTCGTAGCCCAGTGAGACGCAGTCTGGCCCACCCAGCTCGGGGCCGTCGCAGGTCTCGCCATGATCGCCCTGGATCAGGCCGTCCCCGCAGCGGCCGACCGCCTGGCAGGGCGTCTCGTCGAGGGACCGGCAGTCTGCCGCGCACAGCAGCTCGCCGCCGTAATAGCCCAGCCCCTCGCAGCTTTCGCCGTCGAGCAGGGTCCCGTCGCACACCTCGCCGTGGAGTCCCTGGATGACGCCGTCGCCGCAGCTCTCGTTGCAGTCGCCGGTGTCGTAGCGGCAGTCCGCCCCGCAGCGCAGCGTGCCCGTGTAGAACCCCTGGGTCTGGCAGGTGCCGCCGGCCAGGTCGTCCCCCTCGCAGTCCTCGTGGGGCGCGGTGACCACCCCGTCGCCGCAGCGGCTCTCGCAGGTGGAGGTGTCGAGGTGACAGGCGGAATCGCAGGTGAGGCTGCCGCCCGAGAAGCCCTGGGATTCACAGGTCGCGCCGCCCAGATTCCCTCCCTCGCACTGCTCGCCCCGCTCGCCCTCGATGACGCCGTCGCCGCAGCGCCCGCCGCAGTCGGCGCGGTCGTATTCGCAGGTGGCCGTGCAGCCCAGCGTGCCGTTGAGGTTGTAGTGTCCCAGGCTCTCGCAGGTCTGCCCCTGCAGGTTCGAGCCGTCGCACTCCTCGGCGGGATCGATGAAGCCGTCCCCGCAGGCGTCGACGGTCTTCGCCGGGTCGTCGCACCCGAACAGCCCCGTAAATGCAGCAGTGATGAAGAAAAGACGCATCCTGACGATCATGTGGGTCCCTCCATGGACGGAGATTAGATTGGCCGGGTTCAGGGCGAACGTCAAGGGAAAAGTCGGCCCGGTCAGTCCGGCCCCGGTTCCCGCCGGGAGGTCATTCGGTCCACTGGTCGGCCGAGAGCGGGTGGCAGTACCGGACGCCCTGCGGGTCCTCCTGGCAGCTCTCGAGTCCCGGCACGGGGCAGTCCTGCGTGGTCTCGCAGGTGTCGACGCAGTAGTTGCCCATGCCGGTCAGCGCCAGGCAGTACCCGGTCAGCGTGCAGTCCTCCGGGGTCCCGCAGGTGCAGGAGCGGCCGCCGGCGTCGATGCACTGTTCGATGGCCGTGAGACGGTCGATGCAGAAGACGCCTTCGCCGGCGGCAACCAGGTCCATCTCCACCGGATCCTCGAACGGCGCGACGACGACCTGAACCATTCCGGGCGCCACGTCCCGGAGCTCGTAGGACAGGTCGTAGACGCACTCGCACCGGCACTCGCCGCCGTTGTCGCTCTCGGACAGGGTGAGGGTGGTACCCTCGAAGGCGACCTCGCCGGTCAGGCCCAGGACGGAGTTGGGGCAGCAGTTGAATTTCGCGTTCACGTGGCGCAGCGCCAGCGCGCCGGCCCCGTCGTAGCTCCACGCCACGCACTCGAAGCCCTGCAGGGGCGCCGAATCCAGCGCCTTCGCCGCGCCCTTGCACCCGGTGTGGTCGTAGGAGACCAGGGCGGGCTGCTGGTTGTTCAGGTTGTTGTGTTCGCCGGTGTTTTCAGTTTCACAGGCGGCAGCAAAAGTGACGATTGATAATAAAATGAAACATGAAGGGCGCATCACAGACTCCTGAATGACGGGTCGCGCATGGTGTCGCGGGATTCTCGACCGTCGCCAACATAGCACCTTCGACCGGGCGGCGCCACCCGCGAGCGGTCCCCGGTCATGCAGTGCCCCGAAGAGACGGGAGGAGTCGACCCGGCGCCTCAAATCTGCGCCAGCAGCACGACGTAGTTTTTGCCCCACTTCTTCGCGCACTTCGGGCAGGTCGTATAGAAGAAATAGAGCTTCTTCATCCCGTGACCCCGGTCGCCCACGAAAGCCTTGAAGTCCTTGATCCATTTCCCCATGTCCCGATACGGACCCTCGTAGGCCCGGGAGAGGAAAGTCCCCGAGATCGTGGCCATCTCCGCGCCCGGGAGCTCCTTCGTGACCTCGACGTAGACGTCGGCCCCCCACAGCGAATTCTCGTCGCTCAGCACCAGCGGATTCGCGGGGGCTGCCTGGTGCGCGTCGATGGCCGTCATGCACCGGGTCATCACCGCGCCGAAGTTCAGGGGGATGTGCAAAAAGCTCCGCACGCGATCCTTCAGGAACAACTTGTTCTCCCAGGTCAGGGTCGCGTCCTGCCAGGGCGCGGGGTCGAACTTCGGACAGCATTCGTTTTCCATGGTTCGCACTCCTCGATGAAGTCTCTTGCGGGCACTCTACCCGGCTTTCCGGGGAAGTCAACGCCGAAGCCGGTCCTGTCCCGTGCGGTCGGGTTCGAATCACAGTCTACTTTCTTGAGTTTTTGGAATTCTCAAGGTTGAAATCGAAATCGAGAATCCGTTCCGGCGGATCAGGCTTTCACTCGTTTTTTCCAGACCAATCAGAACGCGATCTCCCTGGGACAGCCGCCATCTTCCCGTTGACAAACCAGGCCCGCCTGACTAACAATGTTTAGGTCGAGATTATCAAGTCATTTTTGATCATAAATGCGTTCACCAGTTTCTTCGAGGTGCAAGATGAGAGCCGGATTGCCTCACTTCATTTTATTGTCCGCCATGTTCCTGGCCTTGGCCTGTGAGGTCGACACCACCACGAAGGTCGTTTGCGGGGACGGGGTCGCGCAGCCCGGCGAGGAGTGCGACGGCCTCGACGTGCTCGGCCGCACCTGCATCGGTCAGGGCTTTTACGGCGGTGATCTGGCTTGCGATGACCTTTGCCAGCTGGATTATACGGACTGCAACGCCGCGGGGCGCTGTGGCGACGAGGTAATTCAGAGCGACTTCCTGGAGACCTGTGACGGCGCGGCGCTTGGCGGCGCCACCTGCGAATCCCTGGGTTATTATGGCGGCGCGCTCGCCTGCGCCGGGGACTGCACCTGGAATACGACCTCCTGTGAGGCGGCCGGGCGCTGCGGTGACGGTCTGATTCAGGGGGATCACGAACTTTGCGACGGCCTCGAGCTGGGCGGCGCCACCTGCGTGAGCATCGGTCAGGACTTCTCCGGCGGCAACCTCAAATGCGACGCGAATTGCGCCTTCGACACGACCGAATGCACCCGGCTCACCGACTGCGGCAACGGCCAACTCGACGAAGGGGAGGTCTGTGACGGCACTGAATTGAACGGCGAAACCTGCGATGGCCTCGGATTCTATGGTGGTGACCTCGGTTGCCGCTCCGATAGATCGGAAGAGCACACGTCTGAACTCCAGTCACCGAATACGATC
>CALKWH010000347.1 GCA_938004375.1 uncultured Pseudomonadota bacterium | reverse complement strand
CATCTCCATCGGGGACGTGACGGCACCGACCGCGCTGCTGGAGCGGGGACGCAACATCAAGTCCCTGTCCAGGCGCCGGGACGTGACCGAGCGGTACGCCTCGTACAAGGTCCGGGGCCAGTCCTTCGAGGACATGGCCGCGGAGGCTGTCTGCCAGGACGCCTGGGTCAAGCGGCACCGGCTGCTGGTCCTCGACAACGAGAAGGCTGCCACGCAAGAGGTGGTCGAGCGCCGGGTCAAGTGGGAGGCCACGACCCGTGCTGGCAAGTCGGTCTCCTACGAGGTCGAGGTCCCTGGCTGGCGCGTCGATCTGAACGACCGCAAGTCGGCCCTGTGGGCACCCGGGATGATCGTTCGCCTGCGGGACAACACCCTGCGGATCGACGACGACCTCCTGTTGACCAGGGTCGAGTTGTCCCGGTCCACGGGCAACGGGACGACGGCCTCGTTGAGCCTCGGTTACGCAGAGGGTTACTGGCCCGAGCCAAACAAGTTCAAGGCGGGCGCGAAGGCCAAGCGGAAGAAGGACGTCGGCCCTGGCATCACCGTTGACCCCGAAGGGGAGGACGACTGATGCGTGACTCCTCCACCACGCGCCTCCTGGGGGCAACGCGGCTGGCCCGCATCGTCCGAGTGGACGACTCGCAGGAGTACCAGAACGTCCAGGTCGAGTCGCATGCAGGGGAGGCCATCACCGTCCCCCACCTCCAGCCTTACGGCCTGACGGCCTGCCCGCCCAAGGAGGCCCGGACGCTGGTTCAACTGGTCGGGGCCGCCTGGGACAACGTGGTGGCCCTGGCAACCGGCCACGGCCCGCACAGGCCCAAGGACCTTTCCTCCGGGGACGTGACGGTCTACGACGGGCACGGGCATCGGATCGACCTCACGGACAGTGGCGCAGCCATCAACTGCACCCTCGACGTGGATGGCAACACAACCGTCAACGGCACGGTTGATGCCGCCGACGGATTCAAGACCGACGGCACCGCTGGCCTGTCCGGCGAACTCAAGATCACGATTGCGGGAGCCGGTGTCACCGCCGGTGTCGCAACGCTGACGTTCAAGGGCGGAATCCTGACCACCTGCGTAGCAACCGGCAACTGCGTGTGGACATCCCCGCTTGTCCCGTGAGGCACTGAATGGCGACTACCCACAAGACGGTCCACGCAACCCCAGGCCAGGGCGACTACACGACCATCACTGCCGCCCTGGCGGCATCGTCCAGCGGTTCGGCCGGGGACTACTCGACCATCACGGTCCTGGACTCCAGCACCTACAACGAGGCCCTGACGTTCGCGTCCATTCAGTACCTCCGGATCACGGCCGGTGCGGGCTGTACCCCGGTCATCACGGCCGCCCTGGACACCATCAAGGTCACGACGGGCGACTACATCGAGGTTGTCGGCGTCGATGAGGCCCACAAGATCACCCTCCAGATGAGCCCCGGATCGTCCGGTCAGGCCATCGTCAACGTAGCCTCCGCCACGGCCAGCTGGAAACTCCAGAACGTCATCCTCGACAACACCAGCATCAACGCCGGGTATGCCGTCACCAACTCGTCAGGAGCTACCCGGACAGGCACGGGCAACCTGGATACGGCCACCGTGACTGGTACCTACGTGAACGTGATCCGGGGCCAACTTGGACTCGACTCCCTCACCCTCAACAGGGTGGACGCCCACTCCTGCACCGTGACCGACTATTTCTACCGAGGCAACCGGCTGGGCCTGACGCTCAACCGCTGCTACCTGACCGCCCCCGGCCTGTTCATGCCCACAGGCCCGACGCTGACGCGGGTTGGCACCTGGACGATCTCCAACAACATCCTGGTCGGAACGGCCGCATCTGCCCCCCTGCTGGCCCTGGGGGATGGGGCATGCGACTGCTGGAACAACACGTTCTACAAGGCCGGGGCCGCCGGTAGCACCGTCGCCGTCGGCATCACTGGATCCGTGACCGGGATCTCCGTCCTCAACAACGGGTTCTATGGCTTCGGAACGGGCGTCACATCGGCCAACGCGATCACGGTCACGAACAACGGGTTCTACGCCTGCACGGCCAACGTCGGGGCCGGGATCACGAACACGGCCCCGGTCACCGATGACCCGCTCCTGGATGCCAACTACAAGCCCACGTCAGCGCTGTCCCCCTGGGTCAATGCAGGGGCCACCGTGGCCCTCACCGAGGACTACGAAGGCATGCCCCGCCCGCAAGGCGCGGCCTATGACATCGGTGCTTACGAACTCGACGTCACCCCCCCGGACCTTGTGTCCGCCACGGCCGAGGAGCCCACGCAGATCACGGCGACGTTCTCCGAGGACGTCATGGGTGGAGACCTGACGGACGTCCTCGCCTGGACGATCACCCGGTCGGACGGCCTGAACGTCGCCCTGGCATCGGTCACGGCCTCGGGTGCAGACGTCACGATCGCGGTCCCTGAGATCGTTGAACTGACCAGCGGGCACCAGTACACCCTGACGGCCCCGGCAACCGTGACCGACCTCGTCGGCAACGTGATCGACAACCGGTCCGTCCTGTTCACGGCCCCCTTGTGGCCTTCGACCACCTGGACGCCCCCTGGCGCCCGGTTCTACCTGGACGGCGTGGCCCTCGAAGAGTTGTCCCTCCTGCCCAGCACCGGGGAGCCCACCGGGGCGACCCTCGTGCGGTGCGCGTGGCTGTCCCTGCTTTGCCACCGGCGGGCAGGCACGGACGACGCCTTGCCCGACCCGTGGGGATCGCCTCCGTACAAGGGCGGGTGGTACGGCGACCAGTTCCCGCTCGTCCCCGGTGACCAGTGGGGCAGCCTCCTGTGGCTCCTCTACCGCTATCGGAACGCCGACGCCGCTGCGAAGGCCGAGGAGGCCGTAAACGAGGCACTGGCCTGGATGATCACCGACGGCCTCGTGGCCTCGACCACCTGCACGGCGACCCGGTCCGGCGACCGTCTCGACATGGACATCACCCTCACGAAGGGCACCACGACCGGCGCCCTCCGCTTTGACCTCTGGGGAGGTTTCTAACCATGGCAGCGCCCACCCTGAACGAGTCCATCACCCAGGTCCGCAATGACCTCGCGGCCGAAGGCGTGTCCCAAGTGTGGCTCCGCCGCACGTTCGAGTCCGCGCTGGCGACCGTCGTGGGCAGCCTCCTGTGGGCGTGGTACCGCTGGATCGACGCTATCCGGTTGCAGACCAACCCGCTGACTGCCACGGGCACTTTCCTCCGCCTGTGGGGGGCCATCTGGGGCCTGACTCCCAACGTGTCCGCGACCGCCGCGGGATCCGTCCTCCTGGCAGGAAACGAGGGGGCCGTCCAGCCTGCTGGCAGCATCATCATTGGGCCGGACGCCCAGGAGTACACGACCGACGCTGGGGCCACGATCCCCGCCGAGGGCGTCGTGTTCGTCAACGTGACGGCACGGGCTGCCGGGGACGTCTACAACCTCGACCCCAGCACCCCCGTGATCGTTGCCAGCCCCGCCAGCGGGATCACCGGAACCGCCCAGGTGTGGCTGATCAACGGCGGCCGGACGGCCGAGGACGACGAGGCGTTCCGGACCCGGATCCTCGACCGCATCCAGAAGCCTGCGAACGTCGGCAACGTGGACGACTACACCCGTTGGGCCAAGGAGGCTTCGGCCTCGGTGTCCCGCGTGTTCGTGTACCGCTGCGGACGGACGGGATCCACGGCAGGGACCGTCCTGACCCTGTTTGCCGTGGGGGGGACGAATCCGATCCCGAGTGGCGGGACGGTGACCACGGTCTCCAACTACATCCTCGCCCGCTCTCCCGTGGGGTCGAAGCCCACGACGCAGGCCCCGACAGGGCAGGCCGTGGCCATGACCGTGGCACTCGACCCGACCCGCAACAACGCAACGACGCAGGCACTCGTCCTCGGACACCTGCGGGCGCAGTTCGGTTTGACGACCCCGGGCGGGTCCATGACCAACCTGGACGTTCGGGCAGCCCTGGCCCGTGCAGGCATCTCGTACCAACTCCAGTCGCTGAACGGTGACGGCACGGGCGCCTCGGACGTCACGGCCACCAGCAACCTGCACCTCCTGTACCTCGGGACCGTGACTTGGGGGACGTGGGCATGAGTAGGACGAAGCAGCAGTACCAGCAGCGGTTGGCCAACATGCTCCCCCCGGGCATCGACTGGCTCCGCGTTGACGCCCGGATCGCACGGCTCCTCCTGGGCCTCGGATCGACCGGCGCCCGGGTGGACGGGGAGGCTGAGGACTTCGAGGCAGACGCCGTTCCGACGTCCAGCACGGGCGATGCCCTGTCGGCCTGGGAAACGGCCCTTCGTCTGCCCGACGTCGACCGGCCCGCTGTGGACCCCGGCGACGTTGCAGCCCGCCAGGAGGCCGTCAGGGTGGCCCTGGACCAATCGGCCACGGCGACCCCGGCCCTCTTCGTTGCCCTGGCAGGCTTGTGGACCATCGTCGTGACCGTGGACGAGCCGTCGTCCAACCCGAGTGAGGTCTGGATCTACGGCCCGTCCACCGAGGTCAAGGTGTTCAGGTGCGGGTCCCATGCAGGGGACCACATCAAGGAGGCCACGGAGACCTGGACCCACGTTGAGAACCTGATCCTGCGGTACGTGCCCGCGCATGTCCGCCCCCACTTCGTTGACGAGATCCCGAGTTAAGGAGGCCCCAGATGGATCGTGTACGCACTCCCGACAATGTCCCGGCCCTGCCTGCCTACACGGCGGATGGCACGCCCGGCTACTTCGGCGCCACGACCGAGGTCCCTGCGCAGTGGTTCAACATCATGACCGAGGAGATCGCGCACGTGGTCACTGGTCTCGGTGACACCCTGCCCGGCGTCGGTGACACCCCAGTGGACGACCAGTTGTGGACGGTTCTCGGTCCGCGTGTGCAGGGCATCTACTCGCACGCGACGGACACCTCGCTGGCCTCCATGGCACACACGCGGGTCGTGATTGGCTCCATCGGCCGGGCCAGCGGGCAGAACTCCGCCGTCCTCGCCTCGGAGGCCGGGTCGCATGCCAGCGGCACGGACTCGGCGGTCATCGCCTCCTACGGCAGCACATCCTCGGGGGAAAACGCCGTCACCCTCGGCACCTCGGCGGCCGTTGCCTCAGCCAACTACTCGGCGGTCGTCGGCGCCTCGGCCTGCGAGTGCTCCGGCGAGCACTCGGTCATCCTGGCAGCCTACGAGACCGATCTGGACTCGGACTGGTGCGTCGGAGGTGGCTACAACGGCCTGACGTGGTTGATCAACAGCAGCGCGGGGTCGATCCGGTGCAACTCCACGATCTACGTGGGCGGGCTTTGCTCGACCAACAGCGGCGAGAAGATCACCCTGCGTGGTATCACGGGCGAGGTTGTGTGCGCCACCGTGTCCGCCAGCGGACTGGTCAACGCTGACAAGGGCGTCGTCGTTGACTGCGCCACGAGCGCCTCGAACGAAACGAACCCCTGGAGCAGCCCCGATCCGGTCACGCGCAACGGGCCGTCGGGCACCGCCAACTTCTTCATGGTCGGGGGCAGCACCTGGACCTCGGGGACCGCGATTTCCCTGCCGGTGCTGAACTCCTCCGTCGGTGCGGACTCGCTGATCTTCGTCAACGCCCGCTGCATTGGAGGCGGGGTGACGACTTACCCGATCGACTGTGGTGTGTCCGCCCGCTCGGCAGGCCAGTTCACGGTCTGGGCGAGGCCCTCGTCCACCATCACGGACCCCTCCCTGACCTGGGAGTGGTTCGTGCTCAACCCGGTTGCTCCGTGAGGCTGAGATGCTGGCCCTGAAGATCGACACCAGCGAACTGGAACGGGAACTGCGGCTCGTCCCAAAGCAGATCCCATTCGCGCTGTCCAGGGCTCTGAATCTCTGTGCGGCCTACTGCCGGGACGCCTCGAAGAACGCTGCCCAGGAGTCCCTCACGGTCAGGAACAAGTACACCCTGTCAGGCATCGTGACGGAGAACTCCCGCAAGGACCGGCTCGAAGCGATCGTGGGCGCCCTGGACACCCGCTGGTGGATGGCGTCCCAGGCATATGGGGATCCCGCACGCAAGGACCCTGACGGCGTGACCCACATCGCATCGACCGAGGGCGAGGGAGCACCCCGTCCGTCACCGGACAAGGTCGTCCCGCGGTCCCTCCGCATGGACCGGATCGACGACTCGAAGAAGGCCCCGTACTTCGTGATGCGCAAGGGAGACAGGGCCATCGGGATCTTCTACAGGGACTCGCCAGAGCGCCCTGCGCGGCGGAAGACGATGGGCGGCATGCCTGTGCCGGGATTGGTGAGGCCCCGGCTGACGATCCAGCCCGCGTACACGTTCTCCGAGAAGGTCGAGATCCACCCGAAGTGGCCCTTCGAGGCGACCGTGTCTGACACGTTCGGGCAGTTCTGGCCCACGGCGGTCGAGAAGGCCGTCATCGAGGCCCTGTGGAGTGCGCGTTAGACCCCCGGCAAGGGTGGAGACGAAACATGACCGACGAGGCGAGGGCGAAGGCAGTTGCAGCAGTGAGGGCAAACGCGATGGACGACAAGGCGGTCGGGCTCCTGTTGGAGATGCGGAACGAACAGGCGGCGGGATTCCGTCGAGTGGATGAGCGGATGGCTAGTTTTGCTGGTCAACTCGGGAAACTGGAGGGCGCCTGGGATGCCCGCCCCTGTCCCCTCCACCAGCAGGAGTTGAGGGACCTCGGGACGAAGATCGGCGCCGTCGACGCTCGGGTGGACTCCCTCCACGCCAAGGACTTGCCCGAACTCCGGCAGGCCATGGCGGTCCAGTCCTGGTGGAGGACGAAGGCCGGGAAACTCGCCATCGGCCTGCTGACCGCCCTGGCGGCCATCCTGTCGGGTGCCACGGCAACTCTGGTCAATCGCGCCCTGGAGGCCCCTTCTGCGAAGGCGGCGATTCCGTCCGTTATCACGATGTCCCCCGACAAGGCCCCCAACAGCCCGTTTGGCGCCTTTCGGGATCCCGGTGCCACAACGTCCCCCGACGTGTTCCCGACCGGCCTTGACGGGCAAGTTTCGGGGCCGGTTCCGCAAGATGGAGAAGACAGATGACTGCTCGCAACAAGACGATCCTGCTCAACCTCCTGGTGGCCATGTTGACCGCCGCGGCGACGTCCCTGTCCGGGGTCCAGATCCCCGGCCTCGGCTCGACCCCCGCTGAGGGTCAGGACTGCCCCGTGGTGGCCCCTTGCCAGAGATCGGAAGAGCGTCGTGTAGGGGAAGAGTGTAGATCTCGGGGGGCGCCGTGTCATTATACAAAAAACGATACTGAAAGAAGAGACGTAACGAGCACCATCGAAATGTCTAAATGCTAACACA
>CALKWH010000346.1 GCA_938004375.1 uncultured Pseudomonadota bacterium | reverse complement strand
AGGCAGCTTCGCACTCCAGGCAGCTTCGCACTCCAGGCAGCTTCGCACTCCAGGCGCGACTTCACCTTCCCCTGCGGAACCAAACCCGATCACCCTGACCGCCGGATACTCCATGATTGTCCTTTTTGGAAAAACCGGGCACTATGTCGAGACCCGGAGTCGCCGTTTGCCCTGTTTCCCGTCGTCCCCGAAGCATCGTCCCGCCGCGCTGATCCTGTCGATCGTGCTGCTCGGCTGTGCGCTCACCGGCTGCCCGGAGCTTACCCCCCGCACCGGCCCCCCGGTGCGGGCGCGACCCACCTGGAACGGCTCCCCCTTCATCGAATGGGAGGTCTCCACCTTCCTCAACCCACTGTTGACATGGCGGGTACTCTCCGAGGGCATCCTGGTGTATGAGGGCGCCCTGCGCGACGGACGCTTCGACCCCGAGAAGTCTGTCCTGCTCGACTTCTCGGGTGACAAGGTGCTGTGGCGCAAGGCGCTGATCCCCGCCCTCCCCCAGACCGGCGAGGTTTTCTCCGCGAAGACCCTCTACCTTCCCCCGACGACTTCACGACCGGCCCAATTCCTGACCTGGGTGCAAGGAGATGTGTTCCGCGTACAGAATCTGTCCACCGGCGAGGACACCTGGAACCGCCCCGGTTGTCGCTTCCCGGTCCCCTACCGGGACCGCATCGCGGCAGTTTGCTTCGACCGGCTCACCCTGCTCGAAGCCGACTCGGGACAAATAGTCACCACCCAGACCCTGGGTTTTGCTCCCACGGGTCTGTGGATTCACGGAGAAAACTTCATCCTGCGAGACGACCAGGACGCGCTCCATTACCTGCGACTGTCCGGGGGCACCCTGCCCCGGATCCCCACCCCGGGACGGCTGGCCCACGTGCACGTCCAGGGAAAGCACCTGCTCCTGCTATCCCGACATCGGGACGGCTTCGTCCTGCAATCCCTGAGCGTCACCGGTCAGAGCTGGGGCCTGGACTGGAAGACCGGGTTGAACCAGGTCCCCGAGACCTTCTGGGTCCATGGTTTCCAGGAGCTGGTCATCTTTCCGATCGGCTTCGACTGCATCGCCGCCCGGGATCTGGCCCGGGGCCAGGAAGCGTGGATCTCCTGCGGCGTGGACCCGCGCAACCCCCCGGCCTGGGACGAGGACGGTGTCTTTCTCCTGTCTTCCCGCACGGAAAACGGCCACCGGCCGGTCATCTACGTCGACGGCTACAACGGGCTCCAGACCCCGCTGTTCCGCAACACGGACGACGCGAGCATCGAGCCGATCCTGGCCATGACCATCGCCCCGGGTCCCATCCTCGACGGCGTGCTCCACGGGGTGCACAGCACCTCACGGCTGTTCGCCCTGCGCGTGGCGGCCCCCGTAACCCGAGAAAAACCATGAACGGTTGACTTCCCCGCCTGACCGAGGCAGCATGATGCGTTCCTTACGGAACACCTGGAGGTGAACGACATGACGGAGACCCTGTTGACCATCTCGGAGGATCCGCTCCTGCTCGACCGGAGGAACTTCCTGAAGCTGGCCGGCGCGGCGGGCACCCTGGGCCTGCTCGCCGCCCACTGCACCCGCCCCGACGGCACCACGACGCCCGACCGGAAGCCGGGCGGACACTGGACCGACGCGCTCCCCGAAGCGCTCGTCGCCCGCGTCCTCGAGAAGGGCCTCTCCACGGGAGGCTCCTATTGCGACCTGTTCTTCCAACGAAGGAGGATGCTGGCGCTGGGTCTCGAGGAGTCCATCGTCAACAGCGGCTACTCCAACATCGACCTGGGCGCCGGCGTCCGCGTGGTGAAGGACGGCCAGACGGGCTACGCCTTCACCGAGAGTCTGGACGAGAGGAGCCTGCTCGAGGCGGCCGAGATGGCCGCCGCCGTGGCGGCGGGGAGCCCTTCTCGGGCCAAGACGCCGCACCGGGCCACCAAGCTCCCCTCGTACTACCCCACCGGACCGGTGTTCTCCTCGGTGACGCCGGAGCCCAAGGTGGGGCTGCTGATGGAGCTCGACGCCGCGATCCGGAAGGAACCCACGGTGGTCAAGGTGGCCATGAGCTACTACGACGAGGAGAGCTCGATCTTCCACGTCGACTCCCTGGGCCGCAGTTTCCGTGACGAGCAGCCCATGACCATGCTGCGGGTGTCGGCAACGGCCGAGAAGAACGGCCGGCTGGAGTCCAACGGTTACAACTGCTCGGCACGCGCCGGGTTCGACTTCTACTCCCCCGAGCGCCGCCGACGGATCGTCTCCGAGGCCCTGCGCCGGACGCTCGTGCTGTTCGACGCCGTGCCGGGACCCGCGGGCGAGTATCCCCTGGTGCTCGCGCCGGGGAGCTCGGGCATCCTGCTCCACGAGGCCATCGGCCACGGCATGGAGGCCGACTTCGCGAAGTCGAAGACGACCATCTACACCGACAAGATCGGCCAGCGGATCGCCCCCGAGTTCGTGACCATCGTGGACGACGGCACCCTGCCCGGCCTGCGCGGCTCCATCCACGCCGACGACGAGGGCGAGACCAGCCAGCGGACCGTTCTCGTCGAGAACGGCATCTTCCGCACGTTCCTGCACGACCGTATCAGTTCCGAACACTTCGGCCTCTCCCCCACCGTCAACGGCCGTCGTGAGAGCTTCCGCCACATGCCCATCCCCCGCATGCGCAATACCTACATGCTGGCGGGACCCCACAAGCCCGCGGACATCCTGGCGTCGGTGAAGAAGGGCATCTACGCCGAGACCTTCACCAACGGCCAGGTGGCCATCGGGGCGGGCGACTTCACGTTCTACATCAAGAACGGCTTCCTCATCGAGGACGGGAAGCTCTCCACGCCCATCAAGGACATCAACATCATCGGAAACGGGCCCCGCGTGCTCGAAAAAGTCACCATGGTCGGCGACGACTTCGCCATGGACGACGGCGCCTGGACCTGCGGAAAACGCGGTCAGGGCGTCCCGGTCGGGCTGGGCATGCCCACCTGCGCCGTCTCCTCCATCACCATCGGCGGGTCACGCCGGTAGGAGCCTGTCATGTCCACCACGGAATCGAGACCGCTCACCTCCATCGCAGATGACATCCTGTCGCTGGCCCGCAAAGGCAAGGCCGCCGCCTGCGCCGTGCGCGTGGGCAGCACCACCTCCCGCAGGGTCGTCCACCGGGACGGCCAGTGGGAGGAGCTCCAGGGCAGCACCACCCTGGGCGCCACCGTCCGCCTGTTCGTCGACGGCCGCTACGCCGTCCATCGCACCTCGGATCTGCGCCCCGAGTCCCTCGCCGCGTTCCTGACCGAAGCCATCGGGCTCACCCGCCAGGTGATGCCCGACGAGCACCGCAAGCTCCCCGAGCCGTCCCTGTACGCGCCCAAGACTCCTCCGGCGTTGGAGCTGGCCGATCCCGCCATCGCGCAACTGACCCTGGAGCACCGCAAGCAGGCCGCCCTGGCCGCCTTCACGGCCTGCCGCGACAAGCTCGGGGACAAAGGCATCTCGGTGACAGCCACCTTCGACGACTCCCGCTCCCTTGGCTGCATCGCCCACAGCGACGGCTTCGCCTCCTCGCTCGAGGACACCTCCTGCTCCGTCTCGGCCACCGCTGCGGTGCTGGATCCGGACGGCGGCCGCCCCTCGGACTGGTCCTACTCCTCTGCCTGCCACCTGGCCGACCTGGTGGACCCCGCGAAGATCGGCGCCCACGCCGCCGAGCGCGCGCTGCGGGCCATCGGGGCGAAGAAAATCGACACCGGCGCCTACGAGCTCCTCGTGGAGAACCGCGCCTGCGGCAAGCTCCTCTGGGGCCTGCTCAACCCGCTGTTCGGCTCGTCAATCTTCAACAAGCAGAGCTGGGCGGCCGACCTGGCCGGTCTGCCCGTCGGAGCGTCCATCCTCTCGATCACCGATGATCCCCTCGTGGTGCGCGGCCTGGGTTCACGCACCTACGACGGCGAGGGTCTCGGCGCCCGCCGCCTCCCGGTGTTCGACCAGGGCGTGCTGCGCGGCTTCTACATCGACACCTATTACGGCTCCCGGCTGGGACGCGCCGCGACCACCGGCTCCCCCTCGAACCTGGTGGTGACCCCCGGCGCGTCGGACTTCCCCGCGCTTTTGTCCCGCGTGAAGCGCGGCCTGTGGATCAACCGCTTCATCGGCGGCAACAACAACGGCACCACCGGGGACTTCTCCATGGGCCTGGGCGGCTTCCTCGTGGAGAACGGCCGGATCGTCCACCCGGTGATCGAGCTCAACCTCTCGGCCAACCACAAGACCTTCTGGCATCAACTCGCCGCCGTCGGCTCGGACGTGCAGGTGAACTCCAGCGTGCGCACCCCGAGCCTGCTGTTCGCCCCGATCCTGATCGCCGGCAAGTGACCCGGGTAACTACGGAAGGAAGTGCAGGCTCTCCACCGGGCGCCGCGGGAGGGCGGCGAGCACCGGCAACAACTCGGGGGGCCAGGCGAAGCGCAGGATGGCGTTGCGGTCGTTGACGGCACCCTCGAGGCCCTCCGGTGCGCGCCCCTCCTGGATGTCGGCGAGGGTGTAGAAGCGCCCGGCCTCGGCCACCGAGCCCTCCGGTATGGCCAGATCCACGCAGGTCACGTACACCGAGCCCGTCCCGTCGCCGTGATCGACGATCTCGTAGAACCGCAGTTGGTTGGGCCACTCGAGGGTGGAGGGCGTCTGAACCTCCCAGTAGCCGTGCCAGGCGCTCTGGCCGGCCCCCGGTGGATGTGGGTAGATTCGGTTGATGTGCCCGTGTCCGACCACGTGAAGCACGACGTGAGGATAGGCCCGCAGCAGGGCCTCGAGCTCGCTCCTGCCGTCGGCGACGGTGTCTACGGGGTGGTGGCTGACGACGACGATCGCGCGGTTCTCGAGGCTGTAATGCGCCAGCCGGTCTTCGATCCACCCCAACTGGGCTCCATCGACGGCGCCCACGGACTTGTCTGTGCCGCCGTAGGCCGTGGTGGTGTCCAACACGATCAGGGAGATCGGCAGCCCCGGCACCGGCTCGTCGACGCTGTAGTAGTTCGTCTGGTCGTTGAGGTTCTCCATCGTGAAGCCGTGCCCCGCCGGACCCTGGACGGTGGACTGCAGCACCATGGACTTGAACTCCTCCAGATCGAGGTAACGGCGGTCCGGATCGGCCGGGATCGAGGAGTTGGTGTAATAGCCGTCATCCATGGGCACGTGGCAGCGCTCGGGGAGCTCGGAGTAGCAGTAGCCGTCGGGACACGGCAGCTCGGAAAAACAGGTGGGGGTCATGGCGTGGGACACGAAGGCGGTCGCCGAGCCGCCCGTGGGCGAGGCCACCACCGAGACGCCCAGGGAGCCCAGCACCCAGGCGTCGTGGTTACCGACGCAGAGGTACCAGGGAATCTGGGGATCGAGCCCCACGGGCGTGAACGGGTCGTGGGGATCCACGGTGCCGGTGGCCAGGGGATCGTCGTCGTCGCCGGTGTCCGGGTCCACCGGGTTCCCTTCGACGATGTCGAGGAACCAGCGCAGCTCGATGAACAGGTGGTTGTCGGTGACGTCGCCGGTGAACAGCACGAAGTCGTGGGGCTGCACGGCGGCGAACCCGTTGATCGTCGCCATGGCCGCGTCGAGCATGTGAAGGCTGTAGGCGTCGTAGGGACGCCAGGCCGAGGCCGCGGCGATGGGGCTGTGGATGGCCCGGGCCGGGCTCTCCTCGTCCAGGACGTGCACGTCGGTGAGTTGGGCGAAATAGGCGAGGCTGGACAGCACCGGCGCCGCGCCCGAGGCCACCACCGCCACGCCCCACTCGTCCCGCTGGACCCACGGCTCCCCGGGCATTTTCTTCACGAGTCCAAAAACCGGGCGCAAATCCTCGAGTTGTGCTACTTCTTGGAGACGCCCGCGGAGGGTCTCGCGGACCGTGGTCACCGGGCGGGGCACCGGTTGCTCCGCATCCGCATCGACGTCCGCGTCGACGTCCGGACCCGCATCGGTGTCCGCGTCCACGTCGGCGTCCGGGCCTGCGTCCGCGTCCGGTCCCGCGTCCGTCACGTACGACGAGGCCGGATCATCGCAGGCCATGAGCACGGCCGAAGCCGCCGAGGTCACCAGAAAGTCCCGGCGGGAAAGGGCCAGTCCGTGGGTCGGGAGGATGGTTTTTTTCATGACTGCAACCTCGCACGAGAGAAATGGGGCCGGCGTTCACGCCGGCAGAACTCCCAGTGTGCCACGGCAGGGGATCCTCGGCAAGGGGTGGCTGCTCCTGATCCCCATGTTGTGGGTGTTCTCCGCCTGCACGCTGATCTCGGTGGGCAACACCGTCAAGAAGGACTTCGCCCCCGCCCTCTCCCGGGGCGACATCCCCGCGCTGGTGCGCCACTCGACGCCCGAGCTGGGCGCCCTCTTCGCCCGGTTCACCGAGGCCGAGATCCGGCAGTTGATGCGCTGGGGGACCACCCCGCCCCCGGGGAAGGGCACGGGGAAGGGCACGTCGAAATCGTCCACCCCGCCGAAGATGTCCGGCTCCCTGGATGACTTCACCTCCACCGGCAACACCGCGAAGCTGCGCGTGAAGTCAGGACCGGTGCGCTACACCTTCGTCCTGCACCGTATCGTGGGGCGCTGGCGCGTCCACGACCTGCTCATCCACCGCAAGGCCGGCGACTGGAGCTTCAAACAGATTCTGACGCTGTTCCTCTCGGCCAAGGAGCTCGTCGCGGGCGCCCGGACGGGGAAGCTCGACGACCGGCTCCTTGCTCCGGAGCTGGCCATGGCGCTGGCCCCCATCGTGGCCCGCCTGCCCGCCTGGGGGCTGCTGCAGAGGAAGGACGACGACAAGGACACACCCGAGAATGACGACGACGGACCGTTGCTCGCCTTCGTCGACCTGATGTTCCGGGGAGATGGCGCCGTCGTCTCCTGGCGGATCGCCGGGGTGCCCGTGGAAATGAGCCTGCGCAAAAGCCAGACGGTCTGGGTTCTGGAGGACGTCGTGACCCGCGTGGAGGGACGGTCTCCCCTGGGATTGACGGCGACGTTGCGGGCGCTGGGCCCGGCACTGGTGGTGCTGGGGGACATGCGCTGGACCCCGGGGTCGGAACCGTACGCCTGGGACCGGGTCCGGGCCCTCATGCACGACGACCTGGCCACCTCCCTCTCGCCGATCCTGGCGCCTGTGTGGAGACCCTTCTCTCCCCTGCTCTCCTCGCGCTTCCGGCCCACCCCCGGGGAGTCCACCGACGGAGGGACCCCCAGCGGAGAAGGATCGCCCCGGCAGCGCCTCTTGGACGTCCTCAAGATGGTGGGCTGGTCCAGAGAAGGCCAGGACCTCGTGCTGAGCCTGGACACCGGGGAATGGGGGGTGCGCACCCGCTGGTCCGACGCGGGCAAGCTCACCAACCTGGTGGTCACGACCGGGCGGCAGGAGATCAGGACGCGACACCTGTCCGGGTTCGCGCCCTTCTCCCGCTGGTGGGATTCCCTGCTGACCGGGCAGGTGAACGACCCGGCGCGCTGGCTCCACGAGGGCCTGCGCCTGCTCGACGAACCCTACTCCGGTCTCGAGCCCCTGGTGCCCCGCACCCTCACCCTGCCACCCGGCCTGATCGCCCTGCTCCACGCGGCCTGGCCCGCAGCGAAAGGGCCCGCAGCGCCCGACGGCCAGGCCCGCCCGGCGTCCGACGACCTGTCGCACCTGCCCCCCGTGCGCCTGGAACACTTCTCCTTCACGCCTGAACGCACCGAGCTCGAGATCCGCGCCCTGGGTCGTCATTTCCTCTGGGTCTGGCGCTGGCGTCAGGAGACCTGGCGCCTGGCCAGCCTCCAGGTCGACCGGGACACCGATCTGCTGCCCGCGCTCTGGCTGCTGCCGCCCGCCTGGCGGGCCATCGAGGGGTTCAACACCCGCTCGGCCCCGCTGCTGACCAGCGCCCTCGCCGAACCGGCAGCCGAGCGGCTCGGCCCCGGCCTCGCGGTCCTCTTCGACACCCATGGAAAATGGCTCGGCGAGCTCGTGGACGAGACCCTCGAGCTCTTGCGCCTCAAGTTGAACGAACCTCCCCAGTGGAAGGAGAGCACACCCAAGCCACCCGCGGACCCCGGGACCGGAACGCCAGGACCCGTCCTGGACACCCGGGTCCGCACCCTCACGCTCGCGGGCCGCACCCTGGCTTTCTCCGTGCGGAGCGATGGCGCCTGGGGCCTCGTGCTCCCCGATCCCCCCGCCGTGAAGGCGCGCACGTCCCCGGCCGACCACGCGCTGGCCATCGTGGAGCTATGGCCCACCCTGGCCGGGCTGTACCTGGGCCTGGCCGCCTCGGACACCACCGCCCTGGCCCGCTTCTCCTCCGCGGACTTCACCCGCAAGGTGTGGCGCAAGCTCTCCGGGAAGCGGTTGGCCACCATGCTCGACCGCCTGGGCGTTGAGGTCCCGACGCTCTCGGGCCAGACCCTGCTCGACCTGCTGTTTCCGGGCCACGCCCCCGTGGTCCCGGTCCCCGAAAAGGGATCCGCCTCGGAGGTCATCTCCGGCCTGCGACGGCTCGCCGGCGGCGCCCCGGTGAAGGTGCTGCCCAAGGTGGCCCGGCAGGTCGTCTCCGCAGGCGGCAGGACCCGCTCCCCGTCAGTCCGGGTCCTGGGCACCCTGGTGCGCTCGGACCGGCGCTATCCCTTCGCCGAGATCTGGCTGCTCGTCGACGGCCGACGCATCGACTTCAACTTCACCTGGGACGCCGCGCGGAAGATCTTCGTGCTCAACGAGGTGCGCGTCCAGGTGAAGGTCATGGGCCGGGACATGACCTTCGGTCTGAAGGAAAACCTGAACAGCTTGCTGTAGACGCCGACCGGTCGGGAACTCGCCGACCCCGATCCCGGTCCCGACCCCGATCCCGGTCCCGATTTCGATTTCGATTTCGATTTCGATTTCGATTCGGAACGGGAGCAGGCCCTCCCACGGACTTGGAGAAGCGAAACATTGCCGCTTCCAGTGCTAAAATTCACCTGAAATATAAAGGAAATATCAATTTCTGAAAAAAATGTGAAATTTTGCACGCTTAGGGGTTGACATCCCAGCGTGAAAGGCTATAACACCATTGGCTGTGAAATTTCTCACAGCGTGAATTGTGTCACAGTTGGTGAACACAAAAGGATTCACGATGGTCTCCGAGAAAACAATCTCCCGCCTCACCAACTACCAGACGCTGCTGCGCCAGCAGCAACTCCTGGGCACGACCCACCTCTTCAGCCATCAGTTGGCCGACCTCGCCCGGGTCACCCCCGCCCAGGTCCGCCGGGACCTGATGGTCATCGGTTACACGGGGAACCCGCGCACGGGTTACCATGTTGGCGATTTACAAGAAAGTCTCATGCAGTTCTTCGCCTTCTCCTCGGGCATCCCCACGGTCCTGGTCGGAGTGGGCAGCCTGGGGAGGGCGCTATTGAGTTATTTCATGACCGGCCGCTCCAACATCCGCATCGTGGCCGCCTTCGACCACGACCCCACCAAGTCCGGTCGTACCATCAGCGGCTGCCGCGTGCACCCCATGGAACGGCTGGCCGGGGTCCTCGCCGGCCTCGAGGTGACCTGCGGGTTGATCACGGTCCCCGGCCCCGAGGCCCAGCGGGTGGCCGACGCCCTGGTCTCCGCCGGCGTCCATGGACTGGTGAACTTCGCCCCGGTCCGGCTCAAGGTGCCGCCCACCGTGTTCGTGGAGACCCTGGACGTCACATCCTCGATCGAAAAAGCCGCAGATCGGAAGAGCACACGTCTGAACTCCAGTCACCGAATACGAT
>CALKWH010000345.1 GCA_938004375.1 uncultured Pseudomonadota bacterium | reverse complement strand
GCAGGGCGATCACGGGTCACCTCCAGCCGGGTCGGCGCTCTTTTTGCGAATTGCATGCCAACCTATGACTTTCGGGTCAGAAAAAAAAATCTTCCCGTGGTACCTGAATTATTCGCTCTTGATTTATTTGTACATCCGTCGATGACTTGTATTTTTTAATCCGGAAATCCCTGCTTTTCGCGTCCCGCAACAGACAAAATTTTCAATTTTTCTCTTAAATTATACATTTTTGTTGCATATTTAACTAAAATCACCCTTGTCGCCCACATATTTACTCATTTTTGTACTATATAACGCCCTTTATGTATCACTATTGTACTAATTTATCCACCGGAGAACGTTGACAACTCCCGGAAGGGTCTGCTATGAGAACCCCGGTCGACCGGCGATCCACCGCCCGGGACGGTCCCGGAGGACTCCCATGCGTTTTCCCTTCTGCGTGCTCGATATTGATGGAACCCTGACCCACGGCTTCGACACCTACCACCCGGACGTGGTGGAGCGCGTTCAGGCCTACCGGGCGCGCGGGGGCACCGTCGCCCTGCTCTCCGGGCGACTGCCCCACGGCATGCTGGATCCGGCGCGGTTGTTGCGGCTGCCGGCGGGCACGCTCATCGGCGGGGGCGACGGCGCCGTGCTGGCCAGGCTCGCGGACGACGGAGGCCTGGTCTGGGAGTGGACGCGCACGCTGGACGTGGGGACGCTCCATCCCCGCCTGGTCGCCACCGACCAGCCCGGCCTGGCGCTCACGCCCACCCGCGTCGTGGCCGTGGGCGAGACCGACAAGATCTCCGAGCGGCTGGCCTCCATCACGGCCCCCGAGGTCGTCCGCCTCCCGGACTGGAGCGGACTCCCGGGGGTCCTGGGGGCCGAGCCCCTCGTCGGCCTTCGCTTCATCCGCGAGCGGGACGACGCCGTGCGCCTGATCGCCGCGTTCTCGGACGTCCCCGGGGTCGATCGCGAGGTCTTCGACAACCAGGAATTCACCCACCGCCACGTGGGCTTCTCGATCCGCCCGGCCGGCTGCGACAAGGGCACCGCCCTTTTGGCCATGATGGAGACCGCCGGCTTCCCCCGGGAGCGGACGGCCGCCTTCGGCGACTGGATCACCGACATCCCCATGCTGCGCACCGCCGGCCTCTCGGCGGCCCCAAAGGACGCGCTGCCGGCCGTGCGCGAGGCGGCGACTCGGGTGTCCGGACACACCATCCGAGACGGCTGGCTCGCGGCGGAGATGGATCTATTGGATTGACAGCGGTGGTCCTGGTCCAGGTCCCGGTCGAAATCGAAATCGAAATCGAAATCGAAATCGTAGTCCCAGTCCGACGGTGAGCACGCCGGGGTTCACGACGTCCCGCCTCACGGGGCCTTCGTGGCGGTGTGGGTCTTCACCACCCAGGCCCCCTTCTCCTTCGTGATCCGCACCAGCGCGGTCTGGCCGCCCACATACAGTTCGCCCCCCGCGGCCAGGTGCAGGCAGCGCAGGTAATGCTGCGACGACAGGTCGAACTCCCGGGTCTTGCCCCCCTCCTCGAGGGTGACCCCCTTCGTGTAATGCAGGTACCAGGTGCGGCCCCGGGCCGCGTCCACGCGCAGGTCCGAGGCTTTGTTCGTGGCCGGACCGGTGCGGACGAACGTGTCCTTGGCCGGATCGAACCGGAAGAAGCCGTCCGCGAAGTCCATCACCCACAGGGATTTCTTCGCGTCGATCACGAGGCGGCGGGGATCCGCGCCGGGATAGCGCGGGCTCTTGAGGGGATAGTTCAGCCAGGCGCCGGCGACCTGCCGCCGCACGCTCCTGAGCAGATCCACCCCCCAGAGCTCCCCGGACGGCGCGAAGGCCAGGTGGAACGCCCGCCAGTTCAACGGCACCTCGACGAACCGGTCGGCTTTGGCGTCGAAGCGCCACAACTGTTTGCCGCGATAAGCGTGCAGCACTCCCGCTCCATCCACCGTGACTTTGTAGGTGCCCGCGACGAGCTTGGGATCGACCGGAAGGTAGTCCTTCCAGACCTTGCCGTCCCAGCGGCCGACCGAGCCCACGGAGCCCGCCCAGAGCCGGCCGCCGTGGACCACCAGGGAGCTCGTGTTCCCCCGCGGGTGCAACGACGCCAGTTGGTGTTTGCCGAGGTCCCACAGCGCCACGCCGGCCAAAGAGGCCACCGCGAGCCCGCCGGCGAAGCCCTCCATCTCGATGGCCACTAGGAAGTTCGGATCCAGTTGGCCCGCCGGCAGCGGACAATATTTCTTATAAGCTCCTATATAGGCCATCACCGCCTGCACGGCCGCAGGCTTCAGGTTGCGCCCCGCCTCCGGGAAGCGGTCGAGCACGGCCTGCACGCCGGTGTAAACGCGACACCAGTCCGAGTCGGGGGTGTTCTGCGCGGCGACGAGCGCGGCGACGAGCGCGACGGTGAAGTCCGTCGGGGCCCGCTTCTGTGCCTCGGCCAGCAGCTCCGCCGGCGTGGCCGCCCACAGGCCGCCCTTGGATTTCTCGAGAGGTCCGAGCTTGAAATAATCGTGCAGCGCGAGCAGATAGCCCAGCACCAACTGCTCGTCGACGGTGAGCTCGGCCGGCCCAAGCGCCCGCCCCTGCTTGCGGTGGCGTCCCTCCAGCGCCCGGACGAACGCCTGGGCATTTCCGGTGGCGTCCTTCTGCCAGGACAGCGCGTTCACGCAGGCCGCCTTCTGGTCCGTGGGAGCCCGCCCGAGCAGGAAGGCGAGGACCTGGGTCGTCATCCGCCCTCCCCGGGCGGCCACCACCGCAGCCTCGTCGTAATGGGTGTGGAACTCCGTGCTGGTCAGCGGCGAGTCTGCGGCCGCCGGACGCGCGAACACGAGGAGGAAAAGAATCGGGATGATCGATCGTCTCATGGGGATCTCTCCGGTTCATCGACGCGAATCGACGCGCCGGGGGGGGATTCTATTGCATTCGGGGTCAACTTTCCGATATTTTTCTCACACCGAGAGGTGACCCTTGACCGCACCCGAGAAGAAATCCCCGCACATCACCATCCGACTCAAACCCCGACAGGACTTCTCCGACGGGTCGTTCTGCCCCCTGTCGCTGCCCACCGGGCTCGACGCCCTCTTCCTCGATCCGCGCAAGGCGGCCGGCGCCGTGGAGCGGATCTGCGCCCACCTGACCTGCCGGCTCGCGCCGGGGGACTACGCCTTCGGCCTCCACCGCGAGGAGCCCCTGGTGGTGCGCGTGCCCGAGGAGCTCGGCGCCGAGCTCCACTTCGCCTGTGCCCGGGTGGAGGGCGCCCGCACCCCGGTGATCACCTCCCTCGAGATCCTGTTCAACCGCCCGCTCCAGCTCGATCACGTGCTGCCCACCCTGTTTGTCCTACCCAAGCTCTTCGACGACCGCGACTGGTCCGCCTTCCGGGACGCAGCGCGCCAGATGGGCCTGGGCGAGATCCGCTCGGCCTTCTCGCGCTTCGCGGACAACCTGGGCCGACATGTCCGCGAGGGCGTGGACGAGCTCGGGGACGCGGCCCTGCAGGAGCGCCTGCGCGGAGCGGCGCGCACCCTGGGCGGCCTCGTCGACTCCCTCTCTGACGGGCTGCGCAAAGACGGCGCCGCAGGCCGCGAGCCCAACCTCCCCAACGTGTACCTGACCCGCGTGCTGGGCATCCCCCGCACCCGCGCGGATCGGCGCGAGGTCGACTTCGCCTTCAGCGGCGAGCTCGGCTGGCCGGGCCGGGTCCTGCGCCGGTTCGAGGACGTGGTGCTGCCCAAGACCCTGATCCCCTCGCTCCATGGCGAGCTCGCCGACCTGCTCACCGCCGAGCCCCTGTCCTCGGCCTACCTCCACCTCGAGCAGATCGACGGTCTCTCCATGGCCCGCAGCGCGGCGCGCATGATCACCGCGGTCGAGGGCGCCTGGAAGGTCGAGATCACACGGCCCACCGCCCTGTTCGAGGCCCGCCTGCACGACCACGCCCGGGTGCAGGTCGAGGCCGCGTTGGGCGACCTCACGATCTCGGGGTCGCTCCGGGGCGAGCAGGACGCCGATCGCTTCACCGCCTCGGCGACGGACGTGGAGCTCGAGCAGGTAGGCCACAGGCTCTTCGGCGACATGCACCTGGAGCTCGAGTCCCGGGAGCCCGGTCTCTTTCCTTGCGAGGCCGGCCTCCTGCGCCTGCTGGGCGAGGAGACCGGCGAGGACGGCGTGGACGCGCGCCTGCGCGTCTCCCTGCGGCCCGAGTCCACCCTCGGCAAGCTCGACCTGATGGTCCGGTATTTCCATCCCCACGTCCGGGGCGGCACCGAGTTCCCGCTGCGCCTCGACGAGGGGCTCGCCTCCCTGGACCTGGAGTTGTCCTCGGGGGGCGCGGGATCGCCCTGGGTGCTGTCGTCGCTGACGGCGTCCACCCGCGCCACGTTCGAGGTCACCGACGCGGCCTCGGTCAACGATGGTCGCACCCGCGTGGAGCCAGAGACGCTGCGCGGCACCCTGTCCGCCTCGGCCGGCGTCCGGCCAGACGGCGGCCTCCATGCCCGGGTCGAGGGCGATTGCGCCTTCGCGTTCGGCGCCCGTGTCGAGGTCGAGCCGCTCCCCGAACTGGGGCTCGAGGAGGGCGTGATCCGCGCCCACGCCGCCGGCACCGCGAGGTTCGACCTGCACACCGCGGTATCAGACACCGATCCCGTGCGCGTCGACTTCGACGGCTCCCGGCTCGACGCGCGGCTCACCGCGCTGGAGTTGACCTCCTCGGGCACCTCCTTCGTCTTCCCCGCGGGCCTGGACCTGGCGGTCGACGTCGACCGGATGTCGCTGGACGCCACGGGGACCGGCCGGACGCAGGCCGCCGTGTCCTGGTCGATGAACGGCTTCTCCCCCGTGCTCGCGCGGGCGGCCGACCGCGTCGAGGTGCTCGTACCCGAGCTCTGGAGCGGACGCGTCAAGCTCGAGGTGGATCCCCTGGGGCACCTCGAGGTCACCGGCCATCGAGGCGGGCTCTATGACGCCCACTTCTGGAACGCCCTGGTCAACCCCGGCGCCGAACCCGCTCGCTGGGTGGAGATCTTCCTCGACGAGGCGGCCATGGACAAGGTCGTGCGGGCCCTGGGGGTGTTCCATGATGATGCCGCCCGGGCCCTGGAGCGCATGCGGCGCCTGGCCCTGCGGGCCCGGGATATCTTGGACGAGATGGGAGTGCGACGCCCCGGGGACTTCCTCCCCGCCCATCGCATCGCCGCCTTCGCCGCCCGCCTGGCCGACGACCCGGACGCGCCCGAGGCCGAGTGGCACGAGGTGGTCCTGCAGGCCGTCACGGGGGGCGGGCTCGACGTACCCCGCGTGCGGCGGCTCCTGGACCGGGTCCTGCCCGAGCACCACTTCCACTTCGAGCTAGACCGCATGCTGCGGATCGCCTCGATGCTGCTGGCGCCCACCGAACCCGTGCCCCCGGCCACCGAGCGCACCGCCGTGCCGCTGGCCCTCTCGCCCGAGCACGCCTTCGTCCGCGAGCTCCCCTCCGCCGCCGGGCTCGTGGCCGTGGCCGCCGAGGGCGCCCGGGCGGCGCCCTCGGACCTGGCCGTGCTCGCCGGCGTCTCCCACTACCTCACCCTGGAGCAACTGCGGCACCTGCTGGCCGCCCCGGAACTGCCCTGGCGCCCCGTCGACCTGGCCCGCGTCCGGCTGGTTTGCCGGCTCAAGGAGCGCGTGACCGCGTTCTCCGAGCACTTCGGCGGCGTGGGTTATCTGTTCCAACCCTGGGCGCTGTCGTTCTTCCTAGGGGAGGCCGCCACCGCGGATCTGCCTCACCACCGCCCGCCTTTGCGCTTCATGCAGGCGGCGGAGGTTGGACCCTGGCGCCTGGACCCGGAGTTGATCCTCCAGGGCGTGCTGGGCCCCCATGACCTCGCCGTCCTGATCCAGTGCGGGCTCGCCGCCCCGGCCGCCTCGCGCACCGTGCAGGTGGATCAGCACCTGCTCTATTCCCTGCTGGCCCGCGCGCCCCGCGCCGCCGTGCGGCAGGTGCTGTGCGTGCTGGGGCAGAACAGCGAACGCCTGCTCTCCCACGCCCTCTACGGCCTGCTCAACTCACCCCGGGACCTCTTGCGCCGGCCCGTGGACGTGGCCGCCCTGATCGAGGAGGCCACCGGCGTGCCCATGCCCCGCCAGGCCGACCACCTGGCCCAGGGACGGCGCGCCCGGGACAGCTACTACGAGGCCCTCTCCCGCGCGGCGGCGGCCATCCTCGACCGCCTCGACCCCGAGCGGGCGCTGTTCTCCCACCTGCGCGAGCACCGGCACCCGGCCCCGGAGGTGCTCCCCGCCCTGGACGCGCCCTCGGCCGTGGCGGCGCAAAAGGCCATCGCCCACGCCGACCACCTGGCCGCCGCGTGCACCTTCTCGCCCCGGGAGAAGACCCGCCGCCAGAAGGCGGTCGACGCCCACGAGGCCGCCGTGGTCGCCTGCCGCGCGGTCCTCGCCGCGGAGCCCCGCGCCCTCGCCGAGCCGTGGCTCAAGGCCTACCTCGCCCGGCACTTCGAGGCCTTGCAGGTGCTCTCCGTGGTGCGCAACCACCAGGAGGACGTCGACCGCGTACGCCCCTGGCTGACCCGGCGCTGCGGACGCGACGTCTTCGACGGTGAGCAGGACCTGCTGCGCGCCGTGATCGACGTTCTGTACCACGACGCCGCGGACCGGGAGGCCGTCTGGACGGACCCGCTGGTGCGGCTGCTCTGGGACGCCCCCGACGGCCGGCTCGACTTCTCGCTGGTCTCGTGCATGGGCGTCATCACCGAGGGTTCCCGGGGCACCGAGCTCGACGAGACCTTCGCCCGGCTGCTCGAGCGCCGCGGCGTGGCCACGGTGCGGGCAGACACCGCCACCGCCCGCTCCCTGGAGTACAACGCCGACCGCGCCATCGAGGCCATCGAGGGGCTGCGCACGCCCTACGGCCTCGTGGGCTACTCCCAGGGCTGCGCCAACGCCCTGTGCGCCGAGGCCCGCCTGCTGGCCGGTCCGCCCCGGCAGCAGGCCCTGGCCCGCGGGCTGCGGGGCCGCATGTTCCTGTTCTCGGCGATCAACGGCTCGGCCCACGGCACCTGCGGGGACTGGAAGTTCTACCGCGCCATGGTCGAGCTCGACCGCCTGATGAAGCACTACCAGGGCGTGTTCTCCGGGCCCGCCATCGCCTTCGTGTTGCAGAACCTCGGCGCGCTCCTCGACTCCCGGGCCTTCGTGCAGGGCTTCGGAGGCATGGCCAGCCTTTCCTACGAGGGCGTGGTGGCGCTCGCCCGGGAAGGCCAGTTCCGAGACGGCGTCCCCACCTGCATGCTGCGCGGCATCGTGGAGCCCGAGACCCTCCCTGAGGCGCTGGAGCTCCTCGCCAGCGCGCTCACCGCCCAGCTGCCGGATCCGCGGCACGACACGCAGGTGCAGGTCGAGGAGGCCGTGGGCCACTTCACCTATGTCCGCAACCCGTGGGCCGACGTCCTGCGCCGCTGCGATCTGGGCGCCCGCGTCCAGGCCACCCACCACTGGTCGCCGCTGCTCAAGGAGACGGCCTTCCTCACCACGGACCGCGACCGCGACCTGTGCATCTACGACGTGCCAAAGGACCGCCACATCTTCCCGTGGGTGGACCTGCTTCACCGCTTCGGCTTCATCGGCGAGAAGAAGGTCTGACAGCCGTGGTCAGTCCGCCCAGACCTCGCCGGTGCTCCGGCTGCGCAGCACGCAACGGTTCCGCAGGCAGACGGGCACGACGTCGTGGGTGCATCGGGGCGCGGGGGAATATGCGTCAAAACAATGAAACACCGTTCGACCGGTTTCCTTCTCCCATTTTTTTCGGGAAAAGACTCTCCATGGGTCCTCCCATCGGCGATTGATCGCATGGTCGACACCGAACGACCGACAGGAACAACGCACACCAGCCACCCGGGCGCAGTCGCCATCCTCCCGACACACCTGATACCACCCCATCCGGCCGAGGGCCTCGGGAAGCCAGGTCGGGGAGGGAGCCGGCGGCGCGTCGAGCAGCAAAACCACGATGGCCAGCCCCGCGAGCCCCGTCACGCCACCCCCCAGTATCCACCACTTCCACCGCCGCTTCATGTGTCACTCCTCATTTCTATGGATCGACGCTGCCGATGCACTGGGACTCCAGCACCTGCCACAGCGGGTCCGAGTCCGAGACGCCTTGGATCATCGCGGTCATGATGAAAGTGGAATCAAAAAACGCCGGCCAGGGCGGGGAGAACATCTCGGCCAACTCCAGGGTTCCCGTCATCTCACCCTCCACTTCGATGGACAAGGGTCGGTACGATTGATCCCGCTGCGTGACCAGGCAGCTCTTGAAAACAACTCTTCCCTGGGAGTTGGATCCGGAAATCATGACCTGCTCCGAAGGGGCGTGGGAAAACTGCACCGTTCCCTCGAAGAGAGGATACTCGTAATAGAGCTCAAACGGTTCAGCCAGATGGAGAAAAAAGCTCATCTGTCCGGCAGGCGGCTCGGCGTCGTCTTTGAAGAGCATCAGGTTGAGCCCGGAGGCCCCCGAGACCGTCGCGGCCACCTGCTCGGTTCGACCGGCATCGAGTAGAAAAGAACCGATGGTCTCCACATTCAAATTGAATGATCCGCATATTCGATTGATCACATGCGCCAGCGGGTCGACCGCCTCGAGGGGATCCAGATCGCGAAATAGCAGGTTTTCGAGTTCTGCGTTGTTTCCATGAACTGCCCGCGCGAGCGCCAGAACGGGCCGTGTATAATTTATATAAACTCCCAATCCCTGATCAGTCGGACCTCCGTGATTAATTACATATTCTCGAATCTCGGCAGGCGTCATCGTGGAATGAATCGATTTTAAAATGGCCGCAAGCCCCGCAACCATAGGCGCCGAGTAAGACGTTCCACCCGAGTCGTACATCCAGGCTTGCGAAGGCGCCGTGGCCGACAGTATCGGTACTTGATAGGGTGCTGAGACATCTACAGATCCATCCCCATAATTGGACCATCCATGCTTCGTGAGCGGATCACACGTGATCGTTCCCGCCACAACGAGTAGATTATTCAAACCAGACCCGCTGATCGGTGTGCGGTTAATCGCAGAAATTTCCATATTTCTATTTCCGGCTGAGTGAACAAACAGTGTATTGGGGAATCTGCTTATAATTGAAAGATCCGTTTTGATATAGCTCAAACAATCAAAAATTGCATTAATTGAACAATAATTGCCTGAACTAATGTTTATTACATCCACTTATGCATCGCGGGCGGCCCTGACCAGCATCTCGACTTTCCCAGCGTAATCGATGTCCCATTCTCCGCCAATATTCACGGCCTTTGGGTCCCCAATGAAAAGTTCGAAACCATCCGCGCCGAGCGCCGAAGGCAAGATCCCTGCCAAGCTTTGGCCATCATCATCCGCCGCGAGGATGCCTGTCACCCAAAAACCATGTGGGTATTCATGGTCATCGAAGCTCCCATGCTCCGTACCCAAGCGATTAATCTGCGCATGACGGAATTGATCTTTCAGTCCATTGAAGTGGAAGTCGATCACGGCGACCTTCACCGGAGACAGCAACCCCATGGAACGAAATTTCTTCATCACGGGCAGCAGATTGAAAAAGTCCGGATATTCGAAGGCACAACGCTCGAACGCCGCTGGATCTTCGGGGAGATTCAGCGAGAGATCACCGAAACGCCGGCACGAGTCGCCGGCGTCCACCTTACTCATAAGATTGGGAAATGCTCCGGTGACTCCCGAGATGCTTTCGATGGCTTCGATGGCCGCAGCCATCTCGTCGACGGTTAGTGGCGTCGTCTCCAACTGGAACATGCCGATGTCGGGAATGCGCCCGACCACGGTACCGTCGGTCGTGGCGGCGACCGTGGCAACCAGGTCCTCGTTCATCGGAATATCTTTGAGAAAAACCAGAATCTGATTGTCGACAAAGTGGTAGGTCACGTCTTTTTCGGTGTAGGACACCAGCCGCGCCGCATCGATGGGTTTGGTGTAGATGTCCGTCGCTGGCGTGTAGGATGAGCCCTCGGGCTCGGTGTTCGTGGAAGCGCACGCCGGAACGAATGCAAGAAAAACCAATTGAAAACATAACAGAAAAGAGTAATTGGATTTTGGTTTCATCTGGTCTCTCCGAGGCTGACACTCAGTATCCATACACCGCCCCGTTTGTCAACAACGCTGAGTGCCATAACGCCAGAGTGCAACACGGAGGACCCTCGATGTATTTATTGGTTGTCGCAGTACACAGAATGAGTCTTTCGTTCAACAGAAAAGTGGACGGATTGAACTACTCATTATTTGGAACTTGCACACTCAATTTCGACACTACTGGGAGTATAAATCCCGAGCGTAATTGAGGCGATCAGGAAATCGATGATGCCGATCTTGTGAGTGATGGAAGCGACCCCAGCGCTTCCGCAAGGCGCATTGATCTCCGAAGAGGTCAGTCCGTAAATGAGATGATGGCCGCTGGCGCTACGTTGAACCCCCGACGGAGTCAGTCCGGTTTGTACGGTCGTCTTGTAGCAACCCGTGGATACGAACGGCAGAGTGATGACAACCAACGAAATAAAAAGCAACTGTTTCATTCCAACGCTCCCTTTCATCGAGGACTTCGCCTCGGGTTAAAACACGTTATGCGTACCCCACGGAAACCAGATTAATAGCTATGAATAAATAAACAAGCTATTTCTTTGAGGAAGTGTTCCGCTTCGATGATGTGGGAAAAACGAAGGAAAATCATAGCTGTGAATCTGGTGCGCGACGGACTTCAGACACGGCATGCCTGCGTAAAACGCAAAGATCGTGTTCCTGTCGCGCGCCGTGGATCCACCGGCACGAAGGGTATCCGCCGCGGGCCTGCCCGGCGACGACGGGAAGAACAAAACGTATGACTGGAAAGATTGGGCCGGGGCGTGCGGCGCACGGACCGGCGGACCGGGCGACAAGGGGAGCCCCATGTTTTTCGTGAACCGGAGGAAACACGGACCTGGAGCCGGCGACCCCGCGGCATGGGTGCACCCTGGGAGTTCAAGCGTCCGTTGCTGGAACTCATGGGGACGTGTTTGTCGATTCAAGCCGGGGGTTCACGCGCGACAGCCAGCAGCCCGTTCACGAAGAGCGCAAGCCATCGCGCACGATGCGGGAGCCCGTACAGGGCGCTCAGGATCCTCTGCGTGTTCACCGTATTCGGCCGGATCGGTGCTTCACGGATCGACGCGGCGGATCACGACCGGGAGAGGCTTCTTCTGGTAAAGATACAGGACGGTGGCGGCCACGAGGGCGACGACCCCCGCGCCGATCAGGACCGAGCCCGCGTTCTGCAGGAACAGCGCCCGGTCCTCCCGGGCCGGGTCCCAGGTGAACGGGCGGTCCCCCTGCATGACCACGATCGCCTCGAGCTCCCGCTCGAGCGCCTCGTGCTCGGCGCGCCCGGCGTGGAGCATGGTCCCGCCCGCGCCCAGCGCGACCACCCCGGCGATGGCGGTGGCCACCGGCCAGCTCATGGAGTATCGGTCCCCCTCCCGCAGGACGCAGGAGGTCTCCTTGCAGCAGGCGGTGGAACAGACGGTCCGCTCCACGTACCGGACGCAGCCGGAGGCGCCGACGAGGATCAGGAACAGAATGACCGCCTGGGAAGTCCGGACTGTCGCTCGCATGCTTCACCCCCGGAAATTACTATCCCCGCGGTATCGACGTTTGTCAAGCAAGGGGACAGACGACGAACCCAGGCGCACAAGACGCGGAAGCAGAGCTTCCGCACTCCCTTTGACGACGATAAGCACGAGGTCACGTCAGTCGCCCCAAAGGGGGGTGTCGGGCGACCGGGAGACCGGTCGGGGGGATTTCCGGCCTCGGCCGGCCGCAGCGGCGCGTGGAAGAGGCTCTTGTAGCCGGGCCGGCGTCCCCCTGACCTGGAGGTCTGAGACTGCATGCAACTGCAGTCTCAAGGCTGCGCCTCCGGAAAGAAAAGATAGAATAAAAACAATTTGTGGCCCGCAAAGCGGGCGTACGAGCGCGCCGGCATCGCCGGCGTACAGACCAGCGAAGGCATGCGCCTGCCCTGAAAGGGCTGGTGAATGCCTGGTGAAGGGGAAAGACCCCTCTGTACTACCTACAATTGAAGGTGAGCGAAAAATGCTCGATGACGCCGGTGTCGGCGGAGGCGAGGTCCCGCACGAACAGCCGCCAGGTGCCGGCCATGCCCTGGTGGGCGGTGTAGGCCACGTGGCCGCCGAGGACCAGGTTGTCGGTGCCCGCACCGGTGCGGTTGTGAAGGTTCACCACGGCGCCGGAGGGATCGACCAGGTCGACGATCAGATCGCCGATGTAGGTGTGAAGGATCGAGAAGCTCACCACCACCTCGGGGGTACCGCAGTGCGACGAGGTCACCTCGGCCACCGAGGACGCGCCGGCGGGGGAGTTGTCGGGGATCGCCACGTTCTCTGTGCCGGAGACCGTCATCGGGGGGATGCTGCTCGGGCGCCAGGTGCAGGCGTTCTCCAGGCAGCGCCAGCTGCCCGGGATCATGATGTGCGGCAGGGCGGCGCAGTCGGCGTCGACGGTGTCGGGCGTGCACCAGGTCTCGCCCTGGCAGGTGCCGGCGCCGTTGACCAGCCCCTTGCAGATCAGGCCGTCGCGGCAGGAGGCGTCGGTCGTGCAGGCGTCGCCCTCGAGGCCGCCGGTGTGGGCGTCCTGGCAGTCGCCGTAGCAGGGGGCGTACGGGTTGAAGCAGTGGTGGGGGTTGCAGATCTGGTTCGCCAGGCAGTCGGCGTTGGAGTTGCACAGACCCGCGGGGATCTGCTCGTAATAGGAGACCATGGCGGTGCCGAAGCCCCAGCCGGTGACCGAGGCGTCCGAGGTCAGCCGCAGGGTGATCGTGTCGCCGCGCACCGCGCCGGACCACGTCTCGGTCAGATTGCCGGTGTACTGGAAGGCCGCGCTGTTGGGCTCGTTGCCGGTCACGGTCAGGAAGTCATAGCCCTGCTCCAGTTCGACGCGGGAGAAGAAGACCTTCATCATCGTGGCGCCCTCGCGGGTGAAGGACCAGTTCTGGTCGGTGTCGTTGGCGTACGGATGGGCGGAGTCGAGGTCACGCACCAGGTGCGAGGTCCAGGACCAGACGAGCTGGGGCTGGGCGTCGCAGTCCACGCCGCAGGCGCCTTCATTGCAAGTGAGGGTACCCACACACAAGGGGCGAATCCACAGGTTGTCGGGGTGCTCACAGTCGGCGACGGTGTAACAGTTGCCGGGGTAGGCGCAGGTGCCGTTACCCTCGGCGTCGGCGTTCGCGCAGTAGAGCTGGGTGCCGCGATTGACGTAACAGGACAGGCCGGAGGCGAGGCCGCAAGGCTCGCCGGCGATGGCGATGCCCTCGACGTTGTGGCAAAAAGCCCAGACGATGAGGCTGGAATCGGTGTACCAGCCCTCGGAGCGGGAGCCGATGGCGCCGCAGAACGGACGGGACATGCCCGCGCACGCCTCGAACTTGATCAACTCGCCGGTGTCCTCCCAGTACCAACCCTCGGAGCGGGTGCCGATGGCGTTGCACACGGGGCGGTGCAGCAGGTTCTCGACGAGCTCGTAGGAGTAGCGGGTGACCTTGAAGCCCCAGCGGCGCACGGTGGCGTCCGAGGTCAGCCGGATCAGCACCCGGGGGCCCTCGACGCGGAAGGACTGCCCGGAGAGGGTGCCGCTCAGGTGATGGACGACGCGGCCGTCCTGGTCGATCAGGTCGACGAAGTCGTAGTTGCGCTCGGTCTCGAGGCGGTCGAAGGTCACGTTCACGGCCTGGGCCTCGCCCGGCGCCTCGAGAGTCCACACGAGGCGGGCGTTGTTCGGATAGGAGTGGGGGCTCTCGATCAGGGTCGTGGCGTCGACCACGGTCGGAGTGCCGGAGAAGGTCGCCAGCTCGGCCGGGGCGTTCGGATCCGGCTCGCAGGCGAGCAGGATCATGGACATTGCAAAAAGAACTGTGGACAAAATGTTACGCATGGAATACCTCTACGGAAAGAAACGATACAGGCGCACAGAAAAACCCAATCAACACACATGTAGGACGGCATGCGCCGAATGCGGCAGAACATAGCCGTTTAAACTACCCTGTCAAGATTTTTTTCGTTTTTTATTATCTCAATGATTTCAACGATTTTGCGGAGTTTCAGTTCTGGGCGGCGGCCCGGCGGGCGTCAGACTTGCGGGCGGAGACGGCGTCGGCGCGGCGGGGGGCCCGGCCGAAGGAGCCGCTCAGGGTGCGCCCCGCGGTGGGGGCGGCGGCGTCCTTCACGACCGGGGCGCGGGTCACGGGGACCTTGGCGGCCGGCGCCATGGTCCGGGCCTTGTTCAGGGCGATGGTGCCCTGGGTCTTGGCGCGGGCGGCCTGGGGACGGGCCGACTGGGCGGCGGCGGCCTTGTCGGATACAGCCTCGGGCTTGGCCGGGGACTCGGCGCCGGCGGCGGACCGGAGCCCGATCCCGGGGTCCGTCAGTTCCTCGACGGGGACCTCGCGCTTGCGGATCTGGGTCAGCGCCTTCTTGGCGACGAACTCGCGGCTCTCCTTCTCCATCTCGTCGAGGCGGGTCAGCAGGTCGGCCGCGGCCTGGGGGGTGCCCAGCACCACGCGACGGCGCTCCGAGCGCTTGCCCATGGAGAACCCGACGACGAACATCACCAGGGCGACGCCGACGAGCAACACGGCCAGGACCATGATCTGGCGGGAGGTCAGGACGATTTCCATGCGTTCTTCCATTTGTTCGTAGCGATGCATGACTATTCCTCCTCCGGAGCGGTCATCGTCTCCGGCGCGTTGATTCCCAGCAGGTTCAGGCACGAGCGCAGCACGGTGCGGTACGCCTCGACCAGGCCCAGGCGGTCGATCGTCTTCTCGCGATCCGCGAGGGCGGCGCCGGCGCGCGGCAGGATCGGGTCGTCCTTGAACCGCGTGTAGTAACTGTGGAACGCCCGGCACAGATCCAGCGCGAAGGTGGCCAGGCGGTGGGGCGTGAAGCTCGCCGCGGCGTCGGACACCAGCTCGGGGTACGACAGCAGCATGCGGACGATGGCCTGCTCCTCGGGTGCGGTCAGCTTCGCGAAGCGGGCGCCGGCGAGGTCGGCCGGGGTGAGCCCCCACGCGGCGGCCCGACGCCAGATGGCGCAGGCGCGGGCGTGGCCGTACTGGACGTAGCGGGCCGGGTTCTCACGGGGATCGGCGCTCGTGGCGACCTCGAGGTCGAAGTCCACGGCCACGTCGTGGGTCTTCGCGAGGAAGAACCAGCGCGTGACGTCGCAGGAGACGGTGTCGATCAGATCCTGGAGGGTGACGAAGTTGCCCGAGCGCTTGCCCATGGCCAGCTTCTCGCCCTGGTTCACCAGCGCCACGAACTGGACCAGCAGCACGCCGAGCTGGTCCTGACGGTAGCCGAAGGCCTCGAGCGCGCACTTCACGCGGGCGATGTAGCCGTGGTGGTCGGCACCCCAGATGTCCATGAGCTGGTCGAACCCGCGGGCGAACTTGTCCAGGTGATAGGCGATGTCGGCCGCGAAGTAGGTCGGCTCGCCGTTGGCGCGGATCATGACGCGGTCCTTCTCGTCGCCGAAGCGGGTGGCGGCGAAGAACAGGGCGCCGTCCTGCTCGTAGGACAGGCCGCGCTCCCGCAGCAGCTCCATGGCCCGGGTCACGGCGCCGGCGTCGTGGAGGGTCGCCTCGGAGGTGAACACGTCGAAGTGCACGTTGAACTGATCGAGGGTGGCGCGGATCTCGGCGAGCGCCAGCTCCACGCCGAAGGCCTTCACCAGCGCGGCGTCGTAGCCGGCGCGGGCGGGGGCCAGGCCGTGGCGCGCGAGAAAGGCGCGGGCGAAGTCGACGACGTAGCCGCCGTGGTAGCCGTCCTCGGGGAAGGGCACGGCCGCCAGGGAGGGATCCTGCTCGCGGCACAGATCGACATAGCGACTCCAGATCGAAGCGGCCAGGTGGCTCACCTGCCGGCCGGCGTCGTTGACGTAGTATTCGGTCACGACCTCGCGGCCGGCGAAGCGCAGGATGCGGGCCAGCGCATCGCCCACCGCCGCGCCGCGTCCGTGTCCGACGTGCATCGGGCCGGTGGGATTGGCGGAGACGAATTCCAGGTTGATGCGTCCGGGCACCGGCGCGCCGCGGCCCCAGGCGTCGCCGGCGTCCAGCGCGCGGCGCAGCCCGTCGGCCAGGCAGGCGTCGGAGAGGCGCAGGTTGATGAAGCCGGGGCCCGCGAGCTCGGCGCCCTTGAGCACGCCCTGCCCCACCGGGAGCCGGTCGAGGATCTTCTGGGCCAGCTCGCGGGGGTTGCGGCGGGCCTGCTTGGCGGCGGCCAGCGCGAAGGTAGTGGCGAAGTCTCCGTGCTCGGGCAGCTTGGGCACTTCCAGGGTGATGGGCCGCTCGGTCAGCTCGGCGGGGAGGTGCTCTTCGGCCACGACCTGCGCCACGGCGTTTTTCAGGATTTCTTGGAGTTCGGACTTGATCTGCAGCATCGCAACCTCACCTACTTATGCCATAGAATCACACACTGGCGGAAGTGTCAACATTTTGCCTACATCCGTATCCAAGTGGTGCTACATGGCGCCTAATGCAGGCTCCGCGCACGCCTCGTCCGCTCGCGCGCGTTTGTAAACGGAGGAGAAATGCACTATCTTCGCGCCATGCCGCGTCCGAGCCGCCGACTCCGCCTCCTCACCGCCTGCCTGGGCGTCCTGTGCCTGATCTGCGGCGTCGCGGGGGGCCTGTGGGAGCTGGGAGTCCGGCCGCCCTGCCTGCGGGACGCGGCCTTTGACCCCTTCGAAGACGCCCCGGGGATGGCCCCGCGCGGGTCGAAGCCCTGGCTCGCCGGCCTGCGAGATCGGAAGAGCACACGTCTGAACTCCAGTCACCTAATACGATCTCGTATG
>CALKWH010000344.1 GCA_938004375.1 uncultured Pseudomonadota bacterium | reverse complement strand
CAACAACGTCAACAACGTCAACAACGTCAACAACGTCAACAACACGAACAACGCCAACTTCGACGAGGGCGATCTGGCCGCCTGCACGGGCAACATCCACTACCAGATGTGGCTCCACGAGGCCCCCACCGCGCTCGTCGTCTTCGTCAACGGGCGCGCCGAGTACACCGACAAGTACCACCACGTGGTGCCCATGCTCGCCCGCACCTGGGACGTCCTCATGATCGACCACTACGGCCAGGGCCGCTCCGAGGGGCCCCGCGCCCACGCCAACGACTTCGACACCGAGCACGTGTGCGATCTCAAGTTCGCCATCGAGACGCTGATCCGCGAGGAGATGCCGGTGGTCGTGATCGGCCACAGCATGGGCGGCTTCATCTCCACCCGCCTGGCCCAGCTCCACCCCGAGGTCATCGACGTGCTCGTGGCGTCCTCGCCCATGTACGGCATCGCCACGGATCCCTACACGCTGGACCAGGCCAAGCAGCTGGCCGCCATGAAGGTCTCCCAGGGCCTCGGCGAGATTCACTTCCAGCCCGACGACGGCGTCTCCACGCCGTTCGAGGAGAACATCCTCACCCACGACCAGACCCTCTACGAGCAGTTCTACACCGATCCCCTCACCGAGATCGGCGAGCCCACCTGGGGCTGGCTCAACGCCGCCTTCACCGGCTTCGACCGCCTCAACGCCGCCCCCGGCGACATCACCGTGCCGTTCCTGCTGATGGTCGCCGGCGACGAGCAGATGGTGCTGCCCCAGGCCCAGGACGACTTCTGCGCGGCCGTGAACGCGCTCGAAGAAGGCGCCTGCGTGCGCGAGGCCTTCGAGGGCGACTACCACGAGCTCTTCAACGAGCTCGACCGCCAGGACGTGGTCGACACGGCCCTGGCCTTCATCGACGCCGCTCTGCTGTAGGGCGCGACCAGGAGCAGCCATGAGTGATCGACGAGATACGGATTTGATCGCCTTGCGTGAGGAGCTCGAGCGGATCGAGCGGAAGATGGACGTCGTACCCGCCGCCCGCCGCCTCCCGGTGTGGACCCGGGCGGCCCTGCTCGGTGCGGGCCTCGCGCTGGCCGCCGGCTGCGCGGACAAGCCGCCCACGAGCACGAATCCCACGCGGGAGCCCGCCCGCGTCGAGGCGGACGCGCCGGAAGCTCCGGGGATGTCACCGCCGCCGGCCCCGGAGGCCGAGGCGAAGGACAGGGTGGTCGTGATGACCGCGCGCGGCGTCTACGGCGCTCCCCCGGCGCGCCGTGCCGCCATTTCCATGATCAAGATCAAGAAAGGCGTCGTCAAGACCAACACCCCCGGCACGAAGCCGGCCGAGATCGTCGCTTTCGTCAGCGTGAAATACGACTGGTCCGACCCGCGAAGCGTCACGAAGTCGGCCAGGAATTACTTCGAGGGCATGCGCGGCGCCATCGACGAGTGCCTCACCACCGCCATGCAGAAGGACGACCTCCAGGCGTCGGGCTTCTCGATGGACCTGGAATTCGCGAAGGGCAGGTTGAAGTCGGCGACCCTGCGCAACGACCAGGCGCTGCCCGAAGCGCTGCGCACCTGCCTCCGGGGCGCCAGGGACACGGTGCTGGCCGTGCTGACCGACCCGCTGCCCCAGGGGGACGAGGACTTCGAGGGGAAATGGTCCTTCGACGTCTCCTGGTGACGCAGCCGCGGCGCCTCCGTTCCTATTTGTCCAGAGAACCACAGAAAGAAACAGGTGAATCCCCGCGGGGAAATGTGTTAGGGTGACCATCCCCTGCGGAGCCACGCGTTCCGCGCGTCAGACACTGGAACAGGAGCTGGACGATGAATGAAAAATCGCCTACGCTGGAACTCGCCGCCCACGCCGGCCACGGCTTCGGCACCATGCCGGTCTTCCTGGCCGCCATCAGCACCATCCTGGGCGCCATCATGTTCCTGCGCTTCGGCTGGGCCATCGGTCATCAGGGCATCTGGGGCGCGCTGCTCATCATCGTCGTCGGCCACCTGATCACCATCCCCACCGCCCTGGCCGTGTCCGAGATCGCCACCAACCGCAAGGTCGAGGGCGGGGGCGAGTACTACATCATCTCGCGGTCGTTCGGCACCAACATCGGCGCGGCCATCGGCGTGAGCCTGTACCTCTCCCAGGCCATCTCGGTGGCGTTCTACATGATCGCCTTCGCGCAAAGCTTCACGCCGCTGTATCCGTGGATCCGGGAGACCCTGGGCTTCGAGCCGGATCCGCGCATGTTTTCCCTGCCGGTGTCCCTGGGCCTCGCCGTGCTCGTGTTCAAGAAGGGCGCCTCGATGGGCGTGCTGCTGCTGTATTCGGTCGTCGCCATCCTGTTCGTCAGCCTGGCGGCGTTCTTCGCCGGCGGCAGCTGGGACTTCGGGAACCTGGCCAACGCGAGCGAGCCCGTCAAGAACAACTATTCCTGGACCTTCGTGTTCGCGGTCTGCTTCCCCGCCTTCACCGGCATGACCGCCGGCGTCGGGCTCTCGGGGGACCTGGCCAACCCGCGGCGCTCGATCCCGTTGGGCACCATGATCGCGACGCTGATCGGGCTGGTCATCTACACCCTGACCGTGCTCAAGCTGGGCATCAACGGCACCCCCGACCAGCTGGCCAGCGACGAGCTCTACATGCGCCAGATCGCGGCCTGGGGCTGGATCATCCCCTTCGGCCTCGCGGCGGCGACCCTCAGTTCGGCCATCGGGTCCCTGCTCATCGCGCCGCGCACCATGCAGGCCCTGGCCGGGGATCACATCTTCCCCTGGAAGCGCCTCAACGGCATCTTCAGCCGGGGGGTCGGGCCCGCCCACGAGCCGTTGAACGGGACCATCCTGACCATGGTCATCGCCATCGTATTCATGGCCATCGGCGACGTGAACATGGTCGCGTCGATCGTGTCCCAGTTCTTCCTGGTCACCTACGGCGCCATCTGCCTGATCTCGGTGCTCGAGCACTTCGCGGCCAACCCGTCGTACCGTCCGTCCTTCCGGTCCCGGTGGTGGGTTTCCCTCACGGGCGCGGTGGGCTGCATCATCATGATGGTCATCACCGAGTTCCTGGCCACGGCCTTCGCCCTGGTCTTCATGACGGTCATCTACGTGAGCATGCGGCGCACCCACCACCAGGAGCAGGGCATCGCCGTGCTGTTCAAGGGCGCGGTGCAGCAGGCCGTCCGCCGCCTGCAGATCTGGATGCAGAAGAACCGCTCGCCCATCCGCGGGGCCGACTGGCGCCCCTCGTTCATCGCCGTCTCCTCGGCCACCTTCAAGCGCCTGGCGGCCTTCGACCTGCTGCGCTGGCTGGCCCACCGCCAGGGCTTCGGCACCTACTTCCACTTCATCCCGGGGCTGCTCACCCGGGACAACAACAAGAAGGCCCGCGCCGAGCTCGAGAAGATCATCAAGCTCACCGGCGAGAGCCGCGCGGGCGTCTACGCCGACACCATCGTGTCCCCCTCGTTCACCACCTCGGTGGCCCAGATCATCCAGGTGCCGGGCGTGGCCGGGATGGACAACAACGGCCTGATCCTGGAGTTCTCCCGGGACGAGCGCCAGGACCCGCAGGCGCTGGACAACCTCAAGAACGGCGTCAAGCTGGCACTCGAGTGCGACTTCAACCTGTGCGTGCTGCGCTCCTCGGACTACCGCTGCGGCTATCACCGGAGCATCCACATCTGGCTCACCCAGCACCAACTGGGCAACGCCAACCTGATGATCCTGCTCGCCTACATCATCATGGGCCACCCCGAGTGGGCCGACGGCGAGATCACGGTGTTCGCGGCCATGCCCGAGCAGCAGCAGGCCTCCCGCGGGCTCTTCCTGCGGGACCTGATCCACAAGGGCCGCCTTCCCATCTCCCCCCAGAACGTGCAGGTGCTGCCCTACACCGACTGGAAGAGCTACGAGGCCCTCGTCGAGCAGACCTCGGGCGAGGCGGATCTGGTCATGATGGGCTTCACCCGCGAGCAGTTCTGCCGCTTCGGCACCGACGTCTTCACGCGCTTCGCCGGCCTGCGCGACACGGTCTTCGTGTGCTCCGAGGACCAGGAGATTTCCCTGGTGGACGAGGCCGACGCCGCCGCCATGGCCGAGAACGCCGAACCGCCGAAGCCCCAGGGCGACGTCACCCCGTGCCAGGTGTCCGCGGCGAAGCCCGCCCCCGGAGACGCGCCGCCCGCCGATCGTCCGGCGATGGAGACGGGGCCCATCGCCGTGGCCGACGATCCGCCTGATGGCGGCAACCACGTCGATTGAGGCGTCTGATCCCAGTCGGGGTCATCGAGATCGAGAAAAAATCGAAATCGAATCCTTCACGGTCGGTGATACAGCGGGTTGAACGGGTCCAGGCGGCCCGCCTGGGCGGCCAGCTCCCTGGCAAGCTCCGTCTTTCCCTGGTTGCGCAGGTGCTGGCTCTCCTGCCACATCCCCGCAGCCCGGGGAATCCGGTCGGGGAACTTCTTGTTCCATTGTTCCCGCAAGGGCAGGGGGTCGAGGCGTTCCTCGCGCATGAGCGTGGAGACCACCGTCGGATCGGCTTCTCCCAGGCTCAGATCATACAGCATCCTGCGCTGCGGGTTCCCCAGGATCCCCATCACGCGACTGACCAGCTCCATGGCCTGACCCAACAGTTGCCGGTCCCCGGCCTGCATCATCTCGACCGGGATGTTCAGGTCCGCAATCATCGAGGCGCGCATCTGGCGCAGCGTCTCCGGGAGCACGGCGTTGGTCACGCCGAGCAGTTGGTAGTAATTCATGAATGAAACATTTTCGAGCAGGGTGCGAGATCGGAAGAGCGTCGTGTAGGGAAAGAGTGTAGATCTCGGTG
>CALKWH010000343.1 GCA_938004375.1 uncultured Pseudomonadota bacterium | reverse complement strand
CGTATTCGGTGACTGGAGTTCAGACGTGTGCTCTTCCGATCTGGCCGTGACCTGGCTGACCACCGATGAAGAGGAAGAATGAGCGATCCCCGTTGACGGCGGGGGATCGTTCGCCTTCGCCGGCGGGCTCGCCGCCGCGGGCGGGCCTGACCGTTTTCGTCCTCGTCCTCGCGCTGGGGGCCTGCTCCACTCCGAAGAAGAAGACCGCGCCGCCGCGGTATCTGACGCCGCAGGCCCGGCTCGAGGCGGCCAGGAAGACGCTCTCGCGCAGCCGCCATCAGAAGACCGCGCGGTCCCGCCGGGCGGACCTGGAGCTCACGGCCGCCCGCCTGTACCGGGACGCCGGCCGCACCCCCCTGGCGTTGCCGATCCTCTCGAAGGTGGTCGCGGACCCGAAGGCCCCGGCGCGCACCAGGGCCCGGGCGGCGTGGCTGCTGCTGCAATACACCGACTGCAGGGAGTCCGGGCGTTACTGGGAGCTCCTGGAGAAGTACCCGGACACCGTCGCCGCCGAGGACGCTCTGTGGCGATACCTCGAGCTGGCGACGGAGCCGCCCGGGGATCGGATTCGCCGCCTGGTGCGGTTCTACGGTCGGCACCGTACGCGCACCGTCGCCGATCTGGTGCTGTTCGAGGCCGCGCGCCAGGCTCACCGGCAGCCCGGGGAGGCGTGGCGCAACTACGCCGTCCATCTGCTGGATTTCCTGGCGAAAAGGCACCCGGACAGCCCCCGGCGCGACGAGGCCCTGATCACGGCCGCCCGCTGGAGCCGGGAGCTGGGGCGGACGAAGGAGGCCATCGGCTTTGTGCGCCGGCTCCTCGAGACCCGCGAGACGAGCTTGTTCTTCGGCGACTACAACTCCCAGTACCTCGACGACGCCCAGCTGCTCCTGGGGGATCTCCACCTGGAGCGGGGCGAGACCAAGGCGGCCCTCTCGGCCTGGCGGGCGCTGCCCCAGCGGTTCCCCAAGTCCCGCCTGCGGGACCGCGTCCAGCTCCGCCTGATGGACACCTACACCACCCTGGGCCAGCCGAAGCAGGCCTGCGCGGCCGCCCGCGAGCTGGTGAAGAAGACGCCCCGCAGCCGCTTCGCTCCCCGGGCCAAAAACCTGCTTGCCGGTTGTCCGAAGAGGCCGTAGATTCGCTGTCATGATCCGCTGCGACGGCCTTGGCCTCACCCTCTCCCACCGGCCCGTGCTGAACGACCTGTCCTGGGAGCTCGCCCCCGGCAGCGTGTGGGGCATCATCGGACCCCCCGCGTCCGGCAAGAGCGTGCTCGCCAAGACCCTGTGCGGGCTTTTCACCCCGCAGCAGGGGACCCTCCACGTGGACGGCGTGGAGATGACCCGGCTCCCCGAGCCCGAGCGCGTGACCGTGCGCCGGAAGATGGGCATGCTGTTCCAGAACAACGCGCTGTTCGACTTTCTGAGGGTGTGGGAGAATGTCGCCTTCCCGCTGGCCCGTCAGGATCCATCTCTCTCCCGGGAGGCGCTGGCCGCCCGCGCGGGCGAGCGCCTGCGCGCGGTGGGCCTCGCCGGCTCCGAGGAGAAGTGGCCCTCGGAGCTCTCTGGGGGCATGAAGAAGCGCGTGGGCATCGCCCGGGCCACGATCTGCAACGCGCCGGTGCTGATCTACGACGAGCCCACCGCCGGGCTCGATCCGGTCACCACCAGCAAGATCTACGACCTGCTCACCGACCTGCGCACCCGGCACGCGTCCACCGTGATCGCCATCTCGTCGGACATCCCCGCCCTGCGCCGCTTCGTCGATCACATCCTCTTCCTGCACCAGGGCCAGGTCCGCTACCGGGGCCCCGAGGCCGGGCTCGAGGCCTGCGAGGATCCCGTGGTGTACCAGTTCGTCCGTGGGCTCGGGGAGGGACCCCTCTGATGGGCGTCGTGACGACTTTCGCCAACTTCTTCGCCGCGGTGGGGGCACCGGTGCTCGCGCTCTGCGCCGAGGTCGGCGGCATCCTCACCCTGCTGTTCCGCGTGCTGTGGTGCCTGGTGCCGCCGCGCTTCGATCTGGACGAGACCTGGCGAAACCTGCACAAGATGGGCGTGAAGAGCGTGCCCATCATCGTGCTCACCGCCTTCTTCACGGGCGGCATCATGGTCATCCAGGCGGCCGTGTTCGTGAAGAAGTTCGGCGCCACCTCGCTCGTGGGCTGGGGCGCGGGCTACGCCGTGTTCCGCGAGGTGGGCCCCATGCTGCTGGGCCTGATGTTCTCCGGGCGCGTGGGCTCCAACAACACCGCCGAGCTGGGCACCATGGTGGTCACCGAGCAGATCGACGGCCTGCGGGCCCTCTCCATCGACCCCGTGCGCTACCTGCTCGTGCCCCGCGTGATCTCGATGATCGTGATGCTGTTTTTGCTCACCATCCTCGGGGACGTGGTGGCCATCCTGGGGGCCGCGCTCTTTGGCACCGTGCTCGCGGACGTGAGCCTGGCGTCGTTCTGGGTGTCGTTCTCCCAGAACCTGCACGTGGCCGACGTGGTCCACGGCCTGATCAAGGCGGCCGTGTTCGGCTTCATCGTCGCGCTCACCTCCTGCCACTTCGGCATCACGGTGAAGGGCGGCGCGGTGGGCGTGGGCCGGGCGGTGAACAACGCGGTCGTGGCGGCCGCCCTGGGCATCGTGCTTTCGGACTACCTCTTGACCTACGCGCTGCCGTAGGGAAGGGATTCGGGATGATCGGGAACTTCTTCGCCTCCATCGGCGCCTTCGTGCTGGGCCTGATCGAGGCGTTCTTCGCCGGGCTCTCCATCGCCGGCCGCACCTTCCGCGGGGTCTTCCATCCCCGGGGGCGCGCCCGGGGCGAGGTGCTCGCGCAGATGTACCAGATCGGCAACCGGTCGCTCCTGTTCGTGACGGTGACCCTGGGCGCCCTGGGCATGGTGCTGGTGTTCCAGGTGTGCCTGCAGATCAACAAGATCACCGGCGACCAGAGCCAGGTGGGCCCCGAGTTCATCCGCGGAATGGTGCACGCGTTCGTCCCCATCCTGACGGCCATGATGCTCGCCACCCGCGTGGGCGCCGGCATCGCCGCCGAGCTCGGCTCCATGACCGTCACCGAGCAGGTGGACGCCCTGCGCATGACCGGCGTGGACCCGGTGGACTACCTGATCGTGCCGCGCTTTCTGGCCTCGATTATCATGACGCTGGTGCTGGGCATCTACGCCACCGTCATCGTGGTGGTGGCCGGCGCGCTCATGGCCCACACCGCGTTCGACGTGAACTACGCGGTCTTCTTCGTGTTCGAGAAGGTCACCTGGGGGGACCTGGGGGTGGGCCTGACCAAGCTCGCGGTGCACGGCGGCGCGATCCCCATCGTGTCCGGGTACTGCGGGCTCTCCACCACCGGCGGCTCCGAGGGCGTGGGCACCGCCACCACGCGGGCGGTCATCAACTCGTCGCTCACCGTCATCATCCTCGACTTCGTCATCTCGGCGATCGGTCTGATGACCGTCCAGGCGGGGGTGTGACAGATGGCCATCGAGTTCGTCGACGTCGTGAAGCGGTTCGGTGACCGCACGGTGCTCTCGGGCGTCACCATGCGCGTGGAGCGCGGCGAGATCCTGATGGTGGTGGGCACCTCGGGGGTTGGCAAGTCCGTCACCATCAAGCACATCATCGGCCTTTTGAGCCCCACCTCCGGCGAGGTCCGGGTGGACGGCCGGCGGGTGAAGATCGGAAGAGCGTCGTGTAGGGAAAGAGTGTAGATCCCGGTGGTCGCC
>CALKWH010000342.1 GCA_938004375.1 uncultured Pseudomonadota bacterium | reverse complement strand
GATCGTATTCGGTGACTGGAGTTCAGACGTGTGCTCTTCCGATCTGCCCCAGCTCCAGGTCCATCTTGTTGATCATGGCGTCGAACCGGTCGTCGTGGGAGCGAAGCGCTTGCAGCACCTGCCACACCACGGCATAGGTCTTGTTGTCGGAGAGCGCCTCGTGGGGCTCGAGCCCTGCGGGGATGACCACCGGCAAGATGACGTAGCCGCGCTTTTTCCCCGGGGACAGGCGCATCACGCGCCCCACCGACTGGACCACGTCCACCTGGGAGTTGCGGGGGGTCAAAAAGAGCACGGCGTCGAGCGCCGGGACGTCGACGCCCTCGGAGAGGCAGCGGACGTTGCTCAGGATGCGGCACACGCCGTCGCCGGCGTCGTCCTTGAGCCAGCGCAGCTTGGCCTCTTTCGTGCCGGCGTTCATGGAGCCGTCCACGTGGGCGGCTTCGCAACGAAGGCGTTGCGCCTGGGGGAGGTTCTCCTCCTGCTCCTGGTAGGCGTCCACCACGGCCTGGAACTGGGCGGCGATGGTCTCGGAGGCGACCTGGTGGTACTTGGCCTTGCCGGTGGCGCGGATGACCTGGCAGAAGGCCACGGCGCGGCGCATGGGCTCGGCGTCGCCGATGAGATCCTGCGTGAGGCCGCGCTTGCCCAGGGCCTTCCAGCAGCCCACGATCTTGGCCGCGTCGGTGACCTTGAGCTGGTTGTCGTCGTCGGACAAGAGCGCCTGCAGGCGGCGGCTCACGTGGGACTCCTCGACGGCCAGCACCACGACCTTGTAGTCCACCAGCAGCTGGAGCTGGACCGCGCGGGAGAACGAGATGGTGTGGAGCGTGGGGCCGTAGAGGGCGGGGTCGTCCATCGAGCACAGGGCCACGCTCTCGGACTCGGCGCGGACCTTGGCCGCGTCGCCGTAGATGCGCGGGGTGGCGGTCATGTAGAGCCGGCGGCGGGCGCGGATGAAGTCGGCGTCGTGGACGCGCACGAAGGCGCTCTCGTCCTCGTCCTCGAAGATGGCGCCGGTGGTGCGGTGGGCCTCGTCGCAGACGATCAGGTCGAACGCGGGCAGGCCGTGGCGGGCCTGGGCCTCGCCGAGGACCTCGATGGAGTGATAGGTCGAGAACACCACGCTCAGGTGGCCGGCGTCGTGCACGCGGGCCATGGCGCGGGCCAGGGAGGCCGCGTCGGTGGTGGCGGGGTACTTGAGCTCGTGGATCAGGGTGCGGACGTCGTCGTCGTTGGGCGTGGTGACGCGCTTCTTGCCGACGTCGCTGTCGGAGCACACGGCGAAAGCGTGCAGCGGGATCGCGCTCTCCTGGGACCACTCGGTGAGGATCTGCGAGAGCAGCGACAGGCTGGGCACCAGGAACAGCACGCGGCCGCCCGCGCCGGCGAGCTGCTCGGCGATCTTGAGGGAGGTGAAGGTCTTGCCGGTGCCGCAGGCCATGATCAGTTTGCCGCGGTCGTGCTTGGCCAGGCCGGTGAGCACGTCGTTGACGGCGGCGACCTGGTGCTCGCGCAGGGTCTTGCGGGGGCGAAGTGGGACGGTCTCCTCGAAGGGTTGATATTTGGACCAGTCGATGCGGCTGTGCTCGAGGTCCTCGAGGTCGAGCTTGGTCACCGGGGGCGCCTGGTCGGCCAGGGCCTCCTCGGCGGGGCGGCTCCACTGGTTGGTGGAGGAGACGATGATGCGGCGGGCGAAGCGGGTCTTGCCCGAGGCGGTGAAGAACGAGTCGATGTCCTTCTTCTGGAGGGTGTGGTCCTCGGCGTAGAGCTTGCACTGGATGGCCACGAGCTCGGCGGTGCGCGTGCTCGCGACCAGGTCGATGCCGGTGTCCTGCGCGGGCAGGCCGTTCTTGCGGGCCCAGTCGGCGTACATCCACACGTCGGTGAACAGGTCCTCGTATCAGGGCTCGTTCTTGAAGTAGCAGCGGATCAGGCGCTCGAAGTAGGTGCCCTTCTCGCGCTCGCTCAGGGCCTGGGATCGGTAATGGTCGAGAATGGTCTTGAGGGCGAACATGGCGGCAGTCTACACGAGGAGGGGGGAATGGGGAATGGGGAATGGGGAATGGGGAGTGGGGTGTGGGGAATAAGGGGATTGTCTTCGACGATGAGCCCCCCGTTGGGCGACGCCCTGCGTCGCTTTACGCGGGGGAAGAAAATGCGGTGCCAAGTCACTGCACTTCTGATGCCCCCCACGGAAGCTTGCGACCGGTCCCCGGTCGCCTGCACTCCCGTTAACGGCGACGGGCACGAGTTCACGTCAGCCGCAAAACAGGGGGGTGTCGGGGGGATTTCCGGCCTCGGCCGTCCACTGCAGCGCATGAACGATGCTCTCATTGCCGGGCCGGCGTCCCCCTGACCTGGAGGTGCGGAGGCTGCGCCTCCGCAAAGCCAAGATAGAATAAAATCAAACACTTACGCCCGCTGCCTGGCGAGAAAGGAATACCAAAATGAACGAGAATCCGTCGGAGGCCGACCGGTCGTGGCGTTTTGGCCACGACCGGTGAGTAAAAAGCCTGAAGAAGAAGAAGAAGAAGAGGAAAAAGAGGAAGAAGAAGAAGTGAAGAGCCCCGCGGTGCGACCGGTGACCGGTCGCTCGGCGGGGAAGACCCGCGGTGCCAAGTCACCGCAGTCCATATGGGAAGGGAAACTGCGGCGCCCCGGTCGTCTTCGACCGTCTTCGGTCGCCGTGCTACGGGGGGAGTGGGGAACGTGAAAAAAGTGAAAAAGGGGGCTTGACTGGGGCGATGGATATGATAAATGCGGTCCCCAAGTCCAACTTCACCCCGTGTTCGCACGGATAACAAAACAACGTTTTTTTCGTGAGGAGAGTGCATCATGTCCCTGATCAGTGAAATGGAGAACACCCGTCGGAGCGCCGAGCAGTTGGTCAAGATGAGCAAGCCGGACCGGGCCAAATTGGACCCGCGCCTGCAGCCGGGGGTCTTCGACGGGCTGGTGGCCGACGCCGCGCTGCTGCTGGAGACGGCGGTGGGGGCGGGCGCGGCCCGGCAGACGCGCAAGGCGGCCACGAAGGTGCAGGGCGACGCGGCCGGGCGGCTCGTCGCGCTGATCATGGCCATGCGCAGCACCATGAAGCGCCACAAGGTCGACGGCGCCATCCTCACCATGGCCGGGGTGGGCAAGAAGCTGAACCCCACCGTGGTCAAGTCGGTGGTCGAGGCCGCCGAGGACCTGGCCCGGGCGTGCAACGCGCATCCGGACCAGGTGCGCGCCGCGGGCGTGCTGCCGGCGGATCTCGAGCGCCTGGCCGCGCTGCGCGCCCAGCTCACCACCGTGGACCTGGCCCAGGAGGAGACCAAGGTCACCGCCCGGGAGCAGACGGCCGCCCGCAACGCCGCCCACAAGCGCGTGAAGGACGCCATCGCCGCCATCGTGGGCGCCGCCGAGCTGGCCTTCGTGGACGACCCCGCGCGGGTCGCCGCGTATCAGGCGCTGATCCCCACCCGCGCCGCCGCCCGCAAGGCGCCCGCTCCCCAGGCGTAACTGACAGCGCTCGTCAGGTCCACTGATACCGTCGAGCAGAGGGCGCTGGTGCTTGTGTATCTCGTTTTCGTTTTCGTTGTCGTAATCGGAATCGTAATCGGAATCCTAAGACCTTGGAATTTGAACACGATTACGATTACGATTACGACAACCGTTTCGCTGTCGCTTCACTGACAACGACTTGTTTTCCAATTTTTCTGGGGATCAGTGGACCTGACCAAGGCTGTGAGTCAAGACCGCGAAACCTCAAGCAAAATCAGAGGGCGCAAGCGCAGCTCGCGCTGGAACTCGGCGACGGGCGTTATGAAGCCGGCGCCGGTCGTCTGGAACGCGGCGGAAGTCGTGTGGAAGCCGGCGATGGTCGTGTGGAAGGCGGCGATGGTCGTGTGGAAGCCGGCGAGGGTCGTCGGGAACGCGGCGAGGGTCGTGTGGAAGCCGGCGAGGGGCGTCTGGAAGGCGGCGAAGACGCGGGAGCGGAACTCCCGCACTCCCTGGAGGGCGGCGAAGCGAGGCTGGAGCGCGGATCAGAGGCCGTAGCGCTTGATTTTATAGAGCAGGGCGCGGCGGCTCATGCCCAGGACCTCGGCCGCCCGCGTGCGGTTGCCGTCGGTGGCGCTCAGGGTCTCGACGATCAAGGCCCGCTCCATCTCCTGGACCGAGGTGCCCGCGCGCAGCAGGGTCGAGGCGGCCGGGCGGCCTTCGGGGCGGTCGGCGTGGGCGCGGAGGTTGGGCGGCAGGTGCTCGGGATGGATGACGCCGCCCCGGGCGAGGATGACCGCCCGCTCCAGGGCGTTGCGCAGCTCGCGCACGTTCCCGGGCCAGTCGTGGGCCACCAGGAGTTCGGCCGCTTCGGGCGAGAGGCGGCGCGGCCGGTCGGTGGCGAGCTCTTCCATGAAGCGCCGCGCCAGGGGCAGGATGTCGCCGGGCCGCTCCCGCAGGGGCGGCAGCAGGACCTCGAAGACGTTGAGCCGGTAATACAGGTCCTCGCGGAACTGCCCGGCCGCGATGGCCGCCGGGAGCGAGCGGTTGGCGCTCGCGAGGATGCGGACGTCGCTCTTGCGCGGCCGGCTCGCGCCGAGCGGCTGGTACTCCTTCTCCTGGATCGCGCGCAGGAGCTTGGCCTGCAGGTCGATGCCCATCTCCGAGATCTCGTCGAGCAACAGCGTCCCGCGGTGCGCCGCGGCGAAGCGCCCCTCCCGCGCGCGGGCGGCCCCCGTGAAGGCGCCGCTCTCCCAGCCGAACATCTCCCCCTCGAGCAGGGCGGCCGGGAGAGCGGCGCAGTTGACCTTGATGAAGGGGCCGTCCCGGCGGGCGCTGTGCTCGTGGACGAAGGCCGCGGCCAGCTCCTTGCCCGTCCCGCTCTCGCCGGTGATCAGGACCGACGCCTCGGATCGGGCGCAGGCCTCGAGCAGCTCCAGGGCGGCCTGCATGGCGTCCCCGGTCGGGACGATGCCGCCGAAGGCGCGGCGCCCGGCGGCGGAGGCCGGCTCGCCCTCGTCGACCGCGAGGACCTCGGCGAGGATGCGCCGCAGATCGTGGAAGTCGATGGGCTTCTCGAGGAAGTCCAGGGCGCCCGCCTTCATGGCCGCCACGGCGCACTGCACGTCGCCGAAGGCGGTCACCATCACCACGGGGAGCTCGGGGTGGCGCGCCCGGATCGCCTCGAGGGTCTCGAGGCCGGTCAGGCACCGGGGACCCATGCGCTGGTCCAAAAAGACCAGGCCGGGAGGCTCCCTGTCGATGAGCCCGAGGGCCTCCTCGCCCGAGCCCGCGGTCCGCGCGGGGACTCCGGCGGCGGTCACGGCGGCCTCGAGCATGGTCCGGAAGGACGGTTCGTCGTCGACGATGAGGGCGTACGGTCTCACGACTCTCCTGGCTCCGCGGGGAACTGGAGCGTGGCCACCGCCCCGCGTTCCCCGCCGTTGGTCAGGGAGAGCACGGCGTGGTGCTCCTCGGCGATGCGGCGGGCGATGGCCAGGCCCAGGCCGCTGCCGGCCTCCTTGGTGGTGAAGTATGGGTCGAACAGCCGGGGCAGATCCGCCGGGGCGATCCCGTGGCCGGCGTCGGTCACCCGGAGCCGGGGCCCCTGGGGGGCCAGGTCCACCGCGAGCTCGACCCGCCCGCCGGTGGACGACGCCTCGATGGCGTTGAGGGTGAGGTTCAGCACCAGCTCCTCGAGGGCGGCCGCGTCCCCGATCACCTCGACGGGGGAGGGGTCCGCGGTGCGCACGTCGAGAGTGATCCCCGCCGCCTCGGCGTCCGGGCGCAGCAGGGTGGCCGTCTTGGTCGCGAGCGCCCCGAGCTGAACGCGGTCCTCCTTCTTCCTGCGCGGGCGGGCGAAGTCCAGGAACTCCTCGAGCCGCTCGACCATGCGGTCGATCTCGTGCAGCATCAGGGCCGTGTGGCCGTCGGGATCCGCTTCGCCGCGCCAGATCGGAAGAGCACACGTCTGAACTCCAGTCACCGAATACG
>CALKWH010000341.1 GCA_938004375.1 uncultured Pseudomonadota bacterium | reverse complement strand
AGATCGTATTCGGTGACTGGAGTTCAGACGTGTGCTCTTCCGATCTTCGACCCCGACGTCCAGCCGGGCGCCCTCGTCGGGCACCGTGAGCAGCAGGCGTTTCTCGGCGTCCGGAAACAGCAGGACCAACTCCTCGCGGGGCTCCGATCCCTGGTAGTGCCGCCGCTCGGGAGCGCACCCGCCCCCGGGGAGAAGCAGGAGCCCGGCCAGGGCGAAGCAGCGAAGGGCGGCGCGTGACATGGCGTGAATATAGGAAAAATGCGGAGCCTTGGCAAATGACGGTCGGCTTTTCGCGAGCGATGAATGGTTTCTTGACCATGCGCACAATGTGCGCTACGGTGTGTTCATGAGAGTGCTCTCTTGGTTGCTTCCCCTCCTGGTCCTGAATCTCGGCAGCGCGCGCGCCTGGGGCGACATCTATCAGTACGTCGACGAGCGGGGCGTCGTGCATTTCACCAACAAACCGCAGCCCGGCAAGAGTTGGAAGCGCATCGTGCGGGAATATAACAAGGGCGAGCGATCCACGGCGACCGATCCCGACGTCCCCGCCGCCCCCGATCCCGGCGCCCTCCCGAAGCCCAACCCCAAGTGCCCCACGTGTGACGTGATCCCGGCGCGGGACAGCAGCCCCGCCCGGTTCACCCGCTACGACCGCTTCATCCAGGAGGCCTCGACCCTCTACCAGATCCCGATCCCGTTCATCAAGGCCGTGATCAAGGCCGAGAGCGACTTCGATCCGCGTGTGGTCTCGTACAAGAGCGCGAAGGGCCTGATGCAGATCATCCCCGAGGTCGAAATCGACATGGGCGTGAAGAACGTGTTCGACCCGCGGGAGAACATCCTTGGGGGCACCCGCCTCCTGCGCTACAACGCCAACATCTTCCGAGGGGACATGGTCCTCACCATCGCCGCCTACCACGCGGGGCCCAATGCCGTGAAAAAATATGGCGGCATCCCCCCCTATCCGAGCACCCGGGCCTACGTCCGCGCCGTGCTGCGGTACTACAAGCAGTACAAGGAACAGGAACAAGGCGGCAGCGTCAAGGTGAGGTAGTTCTCCCCGGCAGGGTACAGCTGCCGCTCGGAGGCGGCAGCGTCAAGGTGAGGTAGTTCTCCCCGGCAGGGTACAGCTGCCGCTCCTTTCCCGAAAGATGCGGTTGCGCAAACGCCCAACCCTTGGCAAACTGTGGCGTGGCGTTCCGGCCGTGGCCGGCGCCGGTCCCCTCACCAGTCGCCTGTAGGAGGCTCGCATGAAAAAGACCCTCTTCTTCTCCGTCCTGGCCGTGTTCGCCGTCGTCACCGCGCCGGCCCAGGCCAAAATTCTCGAACTGTACCTGCAGCCCCAGGTGGGCGGTATGGGTGGCGTCTATTCACAGAAGAAGCTCCCCTGGGGAGACGAGGACCGCGCACTGAACACCGAGGAGGACTATTTCATCCTGCACCGCGGCGGCTTCTACGGGCTGGCCCTGGGCGCCGAGTTCATGTTCCTCGAAGGTCAACTCGAGGTGAACCAGTCGTTCAAGCAGGGCGGCGTGAGTTCGACCTACGTGTCCTTCACGGTGGGCCTGGACGCCGACTTCGAGATCGACAAGGATCAGGTGTGGACCCTGTTCTTGCTTGGTGGGGTGGCCCTGGGCACGGTCAATGACGATTGGTTGCAAAAAGAGGAACCGCAGATCGCCCACGAGGATCTGGACGCCCAGATCGCCCTCGCCCGGGTGGGCGTCCGCTACGAATACAAGCTCACACAGATGATCCGGCTCTCCCTCGAGGGCGGTGTGGGCGCGCACATCCTCCAGCTCTCCCAGAAGGCGGCCAACGACGAAGAGAGCCAGAGCTCGGGTGTCCACGCGTTCGGTCAGGTCGGCCTGCGCTTCGTCTGGGACGTGTTCGGCGGCCCCAAGGCCCAGCCCAAGGAAGACGATGAGGAGTGATCATCCGCGCTCCGGACGAGGACCCGGCGTTGGCCGGCCGACCGCAGCCCACACCGGAGGCCGCCGGATCCTCTCCACGCTCCGGCTCCTTCCCCTGCTTTTTCTCCTGGCCTGCACCACACCCAAAGAGGCATCGCCGACCTGCCCGGGTGATCCCCGATGCGTGTGCGACGAGGGCGGCAACTGCGCCGTCTGTGGCGACCACGGGTGCACGTATCCCGAGACCTGTGAGACCTGCCCCAGCGACTGCGACGTCTGCGGCGAGTGCGGCGACGGCGACTGCACGCTCTCGGAGAGCTGCAACTCCTGCCCCGAGGACTGCGGCTGGTGCGGCGAGTGCGGCGACGGCGTGTGCGTCGAGGAGGAGGAGGAGGACTGCGACACCTGCCCCCAGGACTGTGGCCTGTGTCCCGCTCGCTGCGGCGACGGGATCTGCGCCTCCAACGAAAACTGCCGCACCTGCGAGGAGGACTGCGGGGCCTGCCTGCCTACGTGCGGCAACGGCACCTGCGACATGACCGAGGACTGCCGCACCTGCCCCGAGGAGTGCGGCGCTTGCCCCGCCCACTGCCCCGACGGTTTCTGCCTGGCCGAAGAGCAGGAGGGCTGCCACAACTGCCCATCCGACTGCGGCCACTGTGACGCCGGGGGCGGCTGCTTCCCGAAGGAGTCGCCCGGCTGCGAGGACTGCGGCTGCCGCAACTGCGTGTGCCTGATCGAGCCCGGCTGCTGCCAGGGCGCCTGGACGGCGGCCTGTGTGGCCCTGTGCGTCGAGGACTGCTCCGAGCCGTGCGAGGCCTGGTGCGGCGACGGCGCCTGCGAGGCTGGGCGCGAGGACTGCGTCACCTGCCCGGGGGACTGCGGCCCCTGCGTCCCCGCGTGCGGCGACGGCGCCTGCGACGGACCCGGCGCTGAGACCGTCGGCGAGGACTGCCGCTCCTGCGAGGCCGACTGCGGACCCTGCGGCCTCCACGACGGCTGTACCATGGATCCGGCAGTCCCCGGCTGCACCGGCTGCGCGTGCTTCGACTGCGTGTGCGCGGCCGACCCGTTCTGCTGCATGTTCGGCTGGGACGAGGCCTGCGTCGAGGCCTGCGTCGCCTGCGGCCAGGGCTGCACCCCCGCCTGCGGGAACGCGGTCTGCGAGCCCTTTTTACACGACGAGAACGCCTTTGTCTGCCCCTCGGACTGCGCCCCGTTCAATCGCTGCGGGGACGGCCTGTGCGCCCAGACCGAGTCGCCGGCCGGCTGCCCCCAGGACTGCGGGCCCGAGCCGGTGAACTGCGGCGACGGTGTATGCGCGTCCGTGGAGCGGGAGACCTGCTTCTCCTGCCCCGATGACTGTCCCGCCTGCGTCGCCGGCGATCCGTGCGCGGTACGCGCGGAGCCGGGGATCGCAGACGTGGCTCCCAGGAACTGCGTCTGCGCGCAGGATCCCTACTGCTGCTCGGTGGCGTGGGACCTCACCTGCGTGATCCTGGCCACCCACTTCTGCCGGCACGAGTGCGGCGCCGTCTGGTGCGGTGACGGCGAGTGCGCGGACGGCGAGACCTGCGCCGTGTGTCCGGCGGACTGCGGCGCGTGCTCCCCCTGCGGTGACGGCGTGTGCGCCGCCCACGAGACCTGCGGCACCTGCGCGGCGGACTGCGGCCCCTGCCTGACTTGCGGTGACGGCGTGTGCGACGTCCTGGGCGCCGCCGAGGACTGTCTTACCTGCGACGCGGACTGCGGCCCCTGCTGGCACTGCCCCAACGCCCGCTGCGAGTTCGCCGACGGCGAGACCCCCCAGCTCTGCCCCGACGACTGCTACTGCGGGGACGGCATCTGCCTGCCCGAGCACCGGGAGGGGAACTACACCTGCCCGCTGGACTGCTACTGCGGCGACGGCGTGTGCGACACCGTCGCGGGTGAGAGCCTCGCCCTGTGCCCGTTCGACAACTGCGCCCAGTGACCCGGGCCCGCCTCCCCGAAAACCCCATTGCAAATGCGTCTGCCCAGCGTACAATCTCCACAACATCTCGTACGTGAAGCTCCCCTGTATCGGAGGTCGTTGCCATGTCCACGCGCGTTCATATCCAGGTCCTACTGTGTCTTCTGTTCCTGTCAGGCGGTTGCGATGAAAAAGTCACGGTGAAGGACGCCTGTGGCGACGGCTTCGTGGATCCGGGCGAGGACTGTGACGGCGCCGCGCTCGGGGACGCGACCTGCGGGAGCCTGGGGTACTACGACGCGCTGGCGGCGCTCGGCTGCGCCGCAGACTGCACCTTCGACGTGTCCGCGTGCGGCCACCGCTGCGGGGACGGCTCCATCGAGGCCGACGAGGGCGAGGTGTGCGACGGCTCGAACCTGGCCGGGCAGACCTGCGCCGCCCACGGCTTCTCGGGGGGCGTGCTGCGGTGCGCGGCGGACTGCACGTGGGATCTGGGCGGCTGCGCCGGGCAGTGCGGCAACGGGATGCTCGAGGGCGCCGAGGCCTGCGACGACGACAACGGTGCCGCAGGCGACGGCTGTTCGGCGGCCTGCGCGGTTGAGGCGGGCTGGGAGTGCACCACCGCGAACCCCTCCGTGTGCGCGCCGATCTGCGGTGACGGCCTGGTGGTGGGCCCCGACGAGTGCGAGGGCACCGACTTCGGCGGCCGGACCTGCGCCGACTTCGGCTATCACGCCGGGGCGCTGGCGTGCCTCGCCGGCTGCGTCACCGACACCGCCGGGTGCGACGGACGGTGCGGGGACGGCGAGCTCCAGGCGGCCTTCGAGGCCTGCGACGGCGCAGCCACCGGCGGCGCCACCTGCGCCACGGCCGGCTATTACGAAGGCACCGTCGCGTGCGCGGCGGACTGCACCCTCGACACCTCCGGCTGTTCGTTCTTCTGCGGCGACGGCCAAATCCAGGCCGCCCACGGAGAGGCCTGCGACGGCACCAACCTTTCAGGACAGGACTGCGAGGATTTTGGCCTGCGGCCGGGGACCCTCGCATGTTCTGGTGATTGTCAGTGGGATCTCTCAGGCTGTCCGGGGCGCTGCGGAGACGACGTGATCCAGGCGGCCTACGAGGCCTGTGACGGCGCCAACCTCGACGGCGAGACCTGCGAGTCCCTGGGGTATTATCAGGGCACCCTGCGCTGCGACCCGGACACCTGCACGTTCGACATGGCCCTGTGCGGCGGGACCTGCGGTGACGGCTGGATTGCCGGGATGTACGGCGAGGAGTGCGACGGGACCGAGTTGGTGGGGCAGACCTGCGAATCCCTGGGGTATCTGTTCCTCGGCGAGCTCGCCTGCACCGCCGGGTGTCGCCACGATCCGCTCTCGTGCCGGGAGCTCCTGAACGGGGACGGAACGCTTCACTCGTGCGTCGCGCTCAACGACGGCTCGGGGCGTTGCTGGGGTGACAACACCTACGGAGCTCTGGGCGACGGCTCCACGGTCGATCGGCTCCTGCCGGTGACGGTGGGCAACCTCTCCGACGCCGTCCAGCTCGAGACCGGCCTGCAGTTCTCCTGCGCCCGGCTCGCCGACGGGACCGTCCGGTGCTGGGGTTATGGCGCGTACGGTCGGCTCGGTGACGGGACCGGCGCCATGCGGGTCTATCCCACGCTCGTGAGCGGCCTGGCGGGGGTCACCTCGATCACCGCCGGCTGGGAGCACGCGTGCGCGGCTCTCACCGACGGCACGGCCCGCTGCTGGGGTCGCAACGACTACGGCCAGGTGGGCGACGGCTCGACCACCCACGCCGTGAGCCCGGTGGCGGTCTCCGGGCTGACAGGGGTTGCCGGGATCGCGGCAGGCAACGGCACGACCTGCGCCTGGCTCACCGACGGCACGGCCCGCTGCTGGGGCTGGGGCGAGTTCGGCCAGCTCGGCAACGGGGGCACCGCCAACTCGGCCGTCCCCGTGACCGTGAGCGGCCTGGCTGGCGTGACCGCCCTCGAGGTCGGTTACTACGCGGCCTGCGCGTTGCGCGGCGACGGCACGGTCCGCTGCTGGGGCCGCGGAAACTTCAACCAGATGGGAGATGGCCTGGCGACGGACCGCCTCACGCCCGTGAGTCCGACGGGGCTCAGCGGCGTCACGGCCCTCTCGGTCGGCGGTTTCCACGTCTGCGCGGTGCTCACCGACGGCTCCCTCAAGTGCTGGGGGTGGAACGCGTACGGCCAGCTCGGGGACGGCACCACGACCAACCGGAGCACCCCCACGACAGCCTCGATCGCCTACGTCTCGGGGGTCGCGGCGGGGCATCACCACACCTGCGCCTTCACCGACGACCAACGCGGCATGAAGTGCTTCGGTCAGAACACCGACGGACAGCTCGGCGACGGCTCCACCACCGCCCGCACGACGCCGGTCGACGTCGTCTACAACCCGTAATTTCGGCCCACTAACATAGGAGTACTGCCGGGGCGTGTGAGATCTGTCTCCACCTGCTGAGTACGTTCCAGAATCAAGAGAGATGTTTATAAATGGTATGACTATTATTGATACAAAGGCCACACAAACATTCGGGACTTAGTAGATAATAAATGTGGAATGTGAAACCTAGATAAAATCTCGCCCTCAAAGAATCACTTCAGTTCAAAAAATACCAGATAATTGTTGCTGAAAATTCCAGCTTGGAAATGCATTTGTTATCCGCTATATTTTTAACCGTCCACAACAATTCCTTTCCATTTTCCGTTTCTGTGCCCGGAGGAGCAATCATGAGAAGTCGCTGCCTGTTTCTCATTGTAGCAAGTTTGACCTGGACCCTCGGTTTCGCCTGCGATGACCAGGTGACCGTCAAGGATTCTTGCGGCGATGGTTTCATCGATCCTGGCGAGCAGTGCGACAGGGCAGAGTTGGACGGGGCTTCCTGTGAGAGCCTGGGATTCTATCTCGTTTCAGGGACCTTGGCATGCAAGGCCGATTGCACCTACAATGTCTCCGATTGCGGTCACCGCTGCGGGGACTCCATCGTCGACGATCTGCAAGGGGAGCAGTGCGACGGGGGCAATCTTTCTGGGCAGACCTGTGCCACCCTGGGCTTCACCGGCGGTCTGCTCTCGTGCCGCAGTGACTGCCAGTACGACGTCTCATCCTGCCAGTCGCTCTGCGGGAACGGGCTCAAGGATCTGACCGAGGAGTGCGACGACTTCAACGCGATTCCCGGTGACGGTTGCTCCTCGACCTGCCGGGTGGAGTCGGGCTGGTCCTGCTACCAGCACAACCCTTCGGTGTGCATCCCCACCTGTGGTGACGATCTGGTCGTCGGGGCCGAGGAGTGCGACGGCGCCAACTTCGACGGCCAGACCTGCGGCGATTTCGGCTTCCACACGGGGACGCTGGCTTGCACCACCGGGTGCACGGTTCTGACCAGCGGCTGCTCCGGGGAGTGCGGGGACGGCGAGGTGCTGTCCCCGTTCGAGGACTGTGACGGGAGCGACCTGGACGGCTCCACCTGCCTCACCGAGGGGTTCTATCTGGGGTCCCTGCGCTGCGGCGCCAACTGCCGGTTCGACACCAGCCAATGCTCCGGGTTTTGCGGGGACGGCCAGATGCAGGCGGCCTACGGAGAGACGTGCGACGGGAACTTCCTCAATGGACAGACCTGCGCGACCCAGGGCTACGCCGTCGGCAGCCTCGTGTGCGGCGCCGATTGCCGGTTCGATTTGTCCGGCTGCGACTCCTGTGGTGACGACGTGATCACCTTCGGTGACGAGTGCGACGGTCCGGACGTGGGCACGATGACCTGTTTGCAGCAGGGGGCGGTGTTCGGCGGAGCCCTGGGGTGTGACGCGACCTGTCACTTCGACACCTCGACGTGCAACCTGGTGGTCAGCCTCTCGGCCGGCAAGGTCCACACCTGCGCGGTGCTGCAGGACGGCACCGCGCGCTGCTGGGGAGAGGGCGCAGATGGTCGCCTGGGAACCGGGGGGTATTCTTCCGACAAGCTCGTCCCCACGATTGTCAGCGGTCTCACCAACGCCACGATGATCTCCGCCGGGGGCAGGCACACCTGCGCGGTCCTCGCTGACCACACGGCCCGGTGCTGGGGCTTTGGTGAAGATAGTCAATTGGGAGACGACAATTCCACTACCCGTACTACGCCCGTTTCCGTGTATCAATTGACGACCGCCTCCACCATCTCGGCGGGAGGTGCGCACACCTGCGCGCTGCTTACGGACCACACCGTGAAGTGTTGGGGTCTCAACTCCTCCGGTCAACTGGGAAATGGCAACACGACCGAACAAGATCGTCCTGTGTTGGTGTCTGGCCTCACCGGCGCAGCCCAGGTCGTCACCGGTGAAGTACACTCCTGCGCGCTTTTGAGCGACGGCACGGTGAAGTGCTGGGGGTATAACAGTGCTGGCCAACTGGGGGATGGCACCACGACCAACCGGACCACGCCCGTCTCGGTCGTCGGGCTCTCCGGGACGGTGACGGCGATCGGGGCTGGTGGGAACACGACCTGCGCCCTCCTGGGCACCGGCACCCTGATGTGCTGGGGTTGGAACGGCTACGGTCAACTGGGCAACGACACCGTCACCAACTCCGCCTCGCCGGTCGCGGTCGGGGGCCTCTCCGGCGTTTCGGACGTGGAGGTCGGCGGTCGTCACGTCTGCGCGCGACTCAGCGACGGCACCGGCAGGTGCTGGGGCGCCAACAATCGAGGACAGTTGGGGAACGGGACGACCGTTGACGCACACCTGCCCGTGGTCGTCACCTCATTGACAGGCGCGTCGCTGATCACAGCTGGCGGAGACAGCATCGACGGTTACAATTCGACGGGACATAGTTGTGCCGTGGTCGACGCCGGACGGAAGGTCCAGTGCTGGGGCTACAACTCCACCGGCCAGCTGGGCAACAACTTGACCGACTCGAGTAACACGCCGGTATTCGTCGTCGTCCCCTGATTGACCTTGAATATCCCCCTATAAATTGGAGCGGCCCATGCGACTTCCTCGGTTCATCCTACTCCTGATGGTCATTTCAACTGCATTCCTGGTGGCCTGCGATGACTCGGTGAGCGTGGTCGACGCCTGCGGGGACGGAGTCCTCGATCCGGGAGAGGACTGCGACGGCGCCGAGTTGTCCGGCGCCTCCTGCCAGAGCCTGGGGTACTACAACATCGCCGGAACCCTCCGCTGCGCGGCGGATTGCTCCTATAACGTGAGCGACTGCGGTCACCGCTGCGGAGACTCGGTCGTCGACGATCTGCAGGGAGAGCAGTGCGATAGTGGGAATCTCAACGGACAGAGCTGCCTGACCCTGGGGTACACGGGCGGCGCCCTGGGGTGCCGGGTGGATTGCCGCTTCGACACGGCGGCGTGCCAGTCGCTTTGCGGGAACGGGCTCAAGGACGCCTCGGAGGAGTGTGACGATTACAACCTGGACCCGGGGGACGGCTGCTCTACCATCTGCCGTATCGAGGAAGGCTGGAGTTGCTACGAGGACAACCCGTCGCTCTGCCTCCCAAACTGCGGGGACGCGCTCGTGGTCGGTCCCGAGGCGTGCGACGGTGAGAACCTGGATGGTCAGACCTGCGAATCCCTGGGATATAACGGGGGTGAGCTCTCGTGCGACGACGACTGCGAACTGGTCACCAGCGGTTGTTCGGGGACCTGCGGCGACGGCCTGGTGCAGAGCCCCGCGGAGGACTGCGATGGCAGCGCGCTCGCCGGCAGCAATTGCCTGACCCTGGGGTATTATCAGGGCGTGCTGGGATGTACCGCGGGTTGCCGGTTCGACACCGCCAATTGTCAGGGTCAGTGCGGCGATGGCCTCGTGCAGGGCGACTACGGCGAGGCTTGTGACGGGCTCAACCTCGATCTGCAGACCTGCCAGACCCTGGGTTTCTACGAGGGTACAGGGCTGAGCTGCCGCTCCGACTGCCAGTTGGATTCCTCCGTATGTTCGCTGTACTGTGGGGACAGCCTGGTGCAAGGTGTTTACGGGGAGCAGTGTGACCAGACCCAGTTCGACGGCGCCTCCTGCGCGACGGAGGGCTATCTTTTCGGTGGCGTTCTCGGTTGCGACGGGGACTGTCGTTTCATCATGGATGCCTGTGTCACCGTCCAGGCCGTCGTCGGTGGCGGGGCCCATACCTGCGCGATCCTCGAGGGCGGAGTCCTGCGCTGTTGGGGCGAAGGGGATTTGGGTCGAATCGGGGACGGTTCGGAGACGGACCGATACAATCCCGTGGCGGTGGGAACGCTCAACAATGTCATTCATCTCGCCGCCGGAGGGAGCCACACCTGCGCGGTGCTCGCCGATGGGACGGGGCGATGTTGGGGTGACAATGAATACGGCCAGGTTGGAGATGGCGCCAACACGGATCGCCTCTCTCCACGGACCGTTTCGAGCCTCTCCGGCGCGATCGAGGTGACCACGGGGGCGAGTCACACCTGCGCCCTGCTCGGCGCGGGCACCCTCTCCTGCTGGGGGCGCAACTCTTCCGGTCAAGATCGGAAGAGCGTCGTGTAGGGAAAGAGTGTAGATCTCGGTGGT
>CALKWH010000340.1 GCA_938004375.1 uncultured Pseudomonadota bacterium | reverse complement strand
ATCGTATTCGGTGACTGGAGTTCAGACGTGTGCTCTTCCGATCTGGCGTCAGGTGGGCGCGGCTGCGCTCGAACTCCTCGATGGTCAACTCCTCGGCCGGCTGCGGTCCCGCCTTCGCCGACTTTTTCGGGGGCGCGCTGACGACCTGCGGGGGCTCGGCCTCGGGCCGCGGGGGCGTCGCTTTGGCCTGCGGGCCGGAGCGGCTCTTCGACCGGATGCTCTCCAGGCTGATGCCCACGGTCTCGACCCCCGAGTTGCGGCGCTCCTCCTGGATCTCGTCGAACATCACCTTCGGGATCGACTTGAGCATCAGGTGGGCCTTGTGGACGCAGGTGTCCCCGAGCTTCTTGAAGTATTTGATATCGTTGATGATCTCCTGGTTGAAGAGGGACTTCATCAGGCGCGTCAGGTTCGAAGGACCGAACTCCGGGTGGGCGCGTTCCAGGTACCTGGTCAGATCCTCCTGGAGCTCGGCGGCCCCGGAGTACCGATCGTTGGGATACGCGGTCAGAAGACGCATCAGGATGAGATCCAACTCCCGTGAGAGACGGGAGTTGACGGCAGAGGCCGCCTGGTACGAGCACTTGGAGATGCGGTGCACCACCTTCGAAGGCGTCTTCTCGATGAACGGAGGAAAGCCGGTCAGCATCTCGTAGAGCAGGCTGCCCAACGTGAACAGATCCGAACGATAGGTGACCTCGCCGTGGGAGACCTGCTCGGGGGACAGGTACGAGAGGTTTCGGAAGTCCAGGTTCTCCAGGCTCTCGTCGGTCAGGTTCAACCCCTCGTGGCCGAAGCCGAGCACCCGGACGCGCCCGGAGAAGGAGACGACCACATGGCGGGGGCTCAGGTTGCGGTGGGTGATCCCCTCCGGGAAGTCCTGGTCTCTGAACCCGTGGGCGCCGCACAGGACGCGGGCCACCTCGGAGGCGATCCACACGGCGTAGGCGTCCGAGAGCATCTTCTCGTGCCGGGACAACTCCCTCAGGATCTGCAGCAGGCTGCGTCCCCACACGTACTGGTAGACCAGATAATCCCGCCCCGAAACGGTGTCGTAGGTGCAGAACTGGGGGGTGCCCAGGCCGGCCAGGCGCTGCAGGGTGAGGGCCTCGTGCTGCAGATTCACGCGGTAGGTTGGGTCTTTCGCGTACTCGGGATTGACGTTCTTGAAGGAGCGGAAGAACCGGAACTCCGGCTCCGTCAGATCGATGGTCCGGTGCACGAAGAACGGCGGCGTGACGCTCAACTGCTCCACGAACAGATGATCACCGAGCACGAACGGTTGGATGAAAGTCATGATGTCACCGCCCAGAATCCGGTGGAAGACCGACCCTGCACGAACCCGCGCCCCGGTCACTCCGATGACTGACAGGTTTCACGATAGTACGGCCATGTGCAAAGTCAAGAACCTTTTTCAACCCCATTCTGTTTTCTCGGATGAAACAAATCCGCACGTGCTAAATGGCGATTCGTGAAAAAGTCGAGGCTATATTTTTTCTTTCAGATATGCGAGCACGTTCTCGGAGAGATCCCGAACGGTGACGGGACGGCGCCCGGGGTCCTTCTGCAGCGCCCACAGGATCATGTTCTCGAGCGGCGCGTCCATCGGGACCAGCAGGGATGGGCGCGGGGGCGGCTCGTTGAGGTGCGCCAGCAGCATCTCGAGGTAGGACTTCTTGCGGAACGGCACGGTGCCGGTGAACATCTCGTACATGATGACGCCCAGCGTGTAGATGTCGCTGGCGGCGGTGACGTCGACACCCTTGCACTGCTCGGGGCTCATGTACTTCGGGGTGCCGATGGGCGTCCCCGCCTTGGTGACGGCCGTTTTGAAGCCGTTCACCGTGAACTTGGCGATGCCGAAGTCCAGGACCTTGACGTAATGATCGAAGAGCGCGCGCTTCTCGAGGTAGATGTTCTCGGGTTTGAGATCGCGATGGATGATCCCCTTGTCATGGGCTGCGGCGACCGCCGAGAACACCTGTGCGAGGATCTCGTAGGCCGCCCGCAGGGACACCGTCTTGTGCTGCAGGAGGTAGTTGCCCAGCGTGACGCCGTTGAGCTTCTCCATGACAAAGTAATGATACTGGTCCTCGTAGATGCCGAACGAGAAGATATCGACGATGTTGGGGTTCCGGATGGAGTTGACCGCCTTGGCCTCGGCGAGGAAGCGCTGGGCGATCTGGCGGTTGGCGCACAGGTGCGGGTTGAGCACCTTGATGGCGACCTCCTTGCCGATGGTCTCGTGAATGCCGTCGTAGACCGTGCCCATGCCGCCCCAACCCAGGATGCCGGTGACGGTGTACTCGCCCAACTGCTTCCCGATCAGGTGCGTGCGGTCGTCCTGGGCGTTCTGAAGTGGAGCTGCAGGGGCTGCGGCGCCTGCCGTCGGGGCTGCGGCGCCTGCCGTCGGGGCTGCGGCGC
>CALKWH010000339.1 GCA_938004375.1 uncultured Pseudomonadota bacterium | reverse complement strand
ATATCGTATTCGGTGACTGGAGTTCAGACGTGTGCTCTTCCGATCTGCACCGAGACGCCCCTGGGGTCGGGGAACTTCTCCTGCACCGGCATCTGCCGCACCGGCGCCAGCGTGTGCGCCACCGGCACCTGGGGCTCGTGCGTCAACGACGTCCGGCCCACCACCGAGGAGTGCAACGGCTTCGACGACGACTGCGACGGCTCCACGGACGAGGGCCTCTCGCGCACCTGCTACACCGGCCCAGCGGGCACCCTGGGCGTCGGACTGTGCCACGGCGGCACCCAGACCTGCGCCGCGGGCGCCTGGAACACCTGCTCCGGCGAGCAGAAACCGGTCCCCGAAGCCTGCGACAACGAGGACAACGACTGCGACGGCGTGATTGACAACCTGGGCGAGACCACCTGCGGCCTGGGCGTTTGCCTGCACACCGTGCAGAACTGCGTGGGCGGCGTGGTCCAGACCTGCGATCCGCTGCAGGGCGCCGGCCTCGAGATCTGCGACACCCTGGACAACGACTGCGACGGCCAGGCCGACGGCCTGACCGAGGCCTGCTATCCCGTCGGGACCGACGGCTGCACCTGGAACGCGGGCACCGGCACCTTCGACTGCACGGGCATCTGCGCGGCCGGCCAGCGGCGCTGCCCCATCGGCGCGGGCGCCTGGGATGCGTGTGACAACGCAGTGGTCCCCGCGACCGAGATTTGCGACGGTCAGGACAACGACTGCGACGGCCAGATCGACGAGGGCCTCACCGAGGTCTGCTACCCGCCCGGCTCCGGGGCCAACACCGGCTGCCTGGATCAGGGCGACGGCACGTGGGTCTGCCAGGGCGTCTGCAGCGTCGGCACCCGGGAGTGCACGCTGGGCGGCTGGGGCAACTGCAACGGCCTCAACATCCCGAGCCAGGAGGTGTGCGACACCCTGGACAACGACTGCGACGGCACCACCGACGAGCCCGAGGACATCCCCGGCATGGGCCAGCCCTGCGGCGGTGTGGGCGTCTGCGCCCCCGGCATCCGCGCCTGCATCAACGGCGCCGTGGTGTGCGACGGCGGCGGCGAACCACAGCCCGGCCTGTGCGACGGCCTGGACAACAACTGCAACGGCCTCGTCGACGAGCCCGCCGAGCTCTCCGAGGACGCCCGCGTGGGCGCCGACTGCGGCGAGGACCTGGGCGTCTGCACCTTCGGGAACAACGAGTGCATCAACGGCGCGCTGGTCTGCGTGGGCGGCATCGGCCCGACCCAGGAGGTCTGCAACGGCCTCGACGACGACTGCAACGATCAGACCGACGAGGGCGACCTCTGCGAGGTCAACCACGTCTGCTACACGGCCGAGTGCCGCCTGATCTGCGACCCCACCGAGGAGCAGCCCTGCCCCGCCGGGTTCGCCTGCATCGAGCCCCAGGACCTGACCGGCACGCACCTCTGTTATCCGCAGCTCGCCCCCTGTGACGGCGTCTACTGCGGCCAGAACGAGGTCTGCCGCGACGACGTGTGTGTGAACCCCTGCGAACCCGACCCCTGCGCCTGGTTCGAGCGTTGCTGGGTCAACCGCTACGCGGGCCAGGTGGGGCACGAGACCGAGGCCGAATTCCTCTGCTTCGACAACTCCTGCTCGGCCCCGGGCGCCAGCTGCCCGTATGGCCAGTTCTGCGTGGAGCACGAGTGCGTGGGCGACCCCTGCCGCGGCAACGACTGCGATTTCACCTCCGAGTACTGCATCCGGGTGGGCTGCGAGGCCGCCGACACCTGCAACTACGAGTGCCGGGAGATCCCCTTCTGCCTGCTCGACGAGACCTGGAACTACGAACAACAACGCTGCGAGAAGGACGTGTGTGCCGAAATGTTCTGTCCCGATGGCGAACACTGCGTCGATGGGGGCTGCGTCACCGACCCCTGCTACTTCAGCAACTGCACTTGGGGGTCCGCCTGCGTGGGCGGCGAGTGCGTGGACGATCCCTGCCAGGACGTGAAGTGTCCCAGCTACGCCCACTGCATCGTCGACTCCACCAGCGGCGACGCCTGGTGCACGCCCAACGAGGGCGTGTGGACCCCGCCTGTGAAGGGCGACACGATGACCACGCGCGGTGGCGGCTGCTCCACCGGGAGCGGCCGCACGACCACCGACGGCGCCTGGTGGCTGCTGCTGGCCCTGCCGCTGGTCCTGCACCGCCGCCGCGGCCGGTCGTCGGCCCGGCGCATCCCGGGTGCCCTGCGCGGCTTCGTGCCCGTCCTGGCCCTGGCCTTCGCGCTGACGCTGCCCGCCTGCCAATACGCCGAGTTCTCCCTCGAGTCCCCCGGGGTGAAGGTCCTGCCTGACGCCGACGTGGAACCCGACGTGGCCCCCGACGCCGACGCCGACACCAACACCTGCATCCCCGAAGAGGAGCTTTGCGACGGCCTCGACAACGACTGCAACGACGTCATCGACGACTACTGGGCGCCCGCCGAACAGGGCGGCGCCGGTCATTTCATGGACGACCCCTTCAACTGCGGAACCTGCGGCAACATCTGCGCCTTCGTGCACGCCAACGCGAGCTGCGAGGCCGGAGATTGCGTGATGGGCCCCTGCCACCCGACCTGGTACGACTTCGACGGCCGGCCCGAGAACGGCTGCGAGAGCTCCTGCACCATCACCGCGGGGGGCGTCGAGATCTGTGACGGCATCGACAACGACTGCAACGGCACCGCGGACGATCCGTGGATCCCCGCAGCCGAGGGCGGTCAGGACGGATTTTTGACCGACGCCAACAACTGCGGCGAGTGCGGCCGTGTGTGCGCGTTCGCCAACGGCGAGGGCTCCTGCGACGGCGGAACCTGCACGCTCTCGGGCTGCAACGAGGGCTTCGCCAACACCGACGGCGCCGCCGCCAACGGCTGCGAATGCATCATCTCCTCCGCCGTCGACGACACCTGCGACGGCGTGGACAACAACTGCGACGGCGCCTTCGACGAGAGCTACGCCGTCCGTCCGTGCTTCACCGGTGCGGGCTGCGTCCCCAACGGCGACGGCACCTTCACCTGCACCGGCCTGTGCGCCACCGGCAATACCACCTGCACGGGCGGACGCGAGCAGTGCCTGGGCCAGACCAGCCCGGCCCTCGAGGTGTGCGACCTCGCCGACAACGACTGCGACGGCGCCATCGACGAGGGTTACGACACCGCGGTCGACGTGAACCACTGCGGCGCCTGCAACCACAGTTGCTCCGCGAACGCCCCCGCGAACATGCGTTCGGTTGGCTGTGTGGCCGGCGCCTGCCAGTACACCTGCCTGGCCGGCTTCTACGACCTCAATCCCGGAGTCGCCGGGTGCGAATACGCCTGCGCCATCACCAACAACGGCGTCGAGCGCTGCGACGACGGCGTCGACAACGACTGCGACGGCGTGACCGACGAGTTCAACGCGCTCACCGACGTGAACAACTGCGGCGCGTGCAACTACTCTTGCCAGTCCAACGCGCCGTCCAACATGGACGCCGTCTCCTGCACGGCCGGGTCGTGCAACTACATCTGCGCGCCGTCCTATTACGACCGCGACCCGGGCATCGCCGGCTGCGAGACCTTCTGCCAGCCCACCAACGGGGGCACCGAGGCCTGCGACGGGACCGACAACGACTGCGACGGCACCACCGACGAGGGCTTCAACAAGCTCACCGACCCGCTCAACTGCGGCGCCTGCGGCACCGTCTGCGCCGACCACGTCCCCGCCCACATGACCGCCACGGGCTGCGCCGCCGGCAACTGCCAGTACGCCTGCACCGCCGGGCACCACAACCTCGACGGTCTGCTGTCCAACGGCTGCGAGTACGCCTGCACCGTCACCAACGGCGGCACCGAGGCCTGCGACAACCTCGACAACGACTGCGACGGCCGCATCGACACGCAGACCGACGGCACCCCCCTCATCCAGGCCTGCTACACCGGCCCCGGCGGCACCAGCGGCGTGGGCCTCTGCCACGGCGGCACCCACCAGTGCTACAGCGGCGCCTGGGCGCCCTGCCAGGGCCAGGTCATCCCGGCGGCCGAGCTCTGCGACACCCTCGACAACGACTGCGACACCTCGGTCGACGAGACCTTCAACCTGAACACCGACGTCCTCAACTGCGGCTCCTGCGGACGCTCCTGCAGCGCAATCCGCCCGCCCCACACCTACGCCGCCGGCTGCACGGCCGGGGCCTGCGTGTACCAGTGCTCCCCGGGCTTCTACGACCTCAACGGCAACCGCAACACCATCGGCGGCGACGGCTGCGAGTACGGCTGCACCCTCACCAACGGCGGTGTCGAGCGCTGCGGCGACGGCGTCGACAACGACTGCGACGGCACCGTGGACGAGTTCAACTCCACCACCGACCCGCTCAACTGCGGCACCTGTGGCTATGTGTGCTCGGCCCACACCCCACCCAACATGGACACCACGGGCTGCGTCGGCGGCGTCTGCCAGTTCACCTGCTCGGCCAACTACTTCGACACCGTCCCCGGCACCCCCGGCTGCGAGTACTACTGCACCGTGACCAACGGCGGCACCGAGGCGTGCGACAGCCTGGACAACGACTGCGACAACACCGTGGACGAAGGCTTCAACAAGCTCACCGATCCGCTCAACTGCGGCGCCTGCGGCTATCGCTGCTCGGAACACGTCCCCGCCCACATGACCGCCACCGGCTGCTCCGCCGGCAACTGCACGTTCACCTGCGCGGCCAACTGGTACAACCTCGACGGCCTGCTGTCCAACGGCTGCGAGTACGCCTGCACCGTGTCCAACGGCGGCGTGGAGATCTGCGACAACCTCGACAACGACTGCGACGGGCTCAAGGACGAGGACGGATCCGGCAACCCGCTGACCCAAAGTTGCTACACCGGCCCGGGTGGCACCAGCGGCGTCGGCCCCTGCCACGGCGGCACCCAGACCTGCTACACCGGCGGCTGGGGCGTGTGCCAGGGCCAGGTCGTCCCCATCACCGAGACCTGCGACACCGTCGACAACGACTGCGACGGCACCCCCGACGACGGCTACAATCTGAACACCGACATCCTCAACTGCGGCATGTGCGGCCACTCATGCTTCACTTCAGTGCCGCCCAACGCCTCGGTGTCCTCCTGCACCCTGGGCGCCTGCCGCTACACCTGCATCGCCGGCACCTACGACCTCAACGGCGACCTCCAGAACACCATCTCCAACGGGTGTGAGTACTCCTGCACCCCGACGCGGCCGGCCGGGACCGAGGACTGCAACGGCCTCGACGACGACTGCGACGGCGCCATCGACGAGGTCTCGGATCTGGGGTCGGCGCCCGCCGGGTTCTGCAAGACCGGCGGCGCTTGCGGCGTCACGGTGACCTCCTCGTGCCAGCTCTTCGGCGGCGTCAAGCAGTGGGTGTGCGACTACCCCGCCGCCGTCGACCGCCTCGCCGGCAGCCCCAACCAGGTTGCCTACGCCGAGGTCCGCTGCGACAACGCCGACAACGACTGCGACGGCTCCACGGACGAGGACTTCCTGCCCCTCAAGGGCTCGGCCTGCGCGGACTCCAACCTGGGCATCTGCAAGGGCACCGGCACCTACGGCTGCCGCCCCGACCAGACCGGCACCCAGTGCAACATCACCACGCCGGGCGCCACACCCTCGGCCGAGCTCTGCGACGCCGTCGACAACGACTGCGACGGCCTGGTCGACGAGCCCGCCTGGAACCCCGGCACCAACGCCTTCTACGTCCAGGACCAGCTCTCCACCGTCAGCGTCGGCGGCCAGAATGTCTTCGTCT
>CALKWH010000338.1 GCA_938004375.1 uncultured Pseudomonadota bacterium | reverse complement strand
ACGAGAGCGTAGTCGGTGACTGGAGTTCAGACGTGTGCTCTTCCGATCTAGGCCGCCGTTGCTTTGCGCCCGAGCCCGACCTTCAACGCCGTCATCGACGCGATCCGGGCCTGATCCCGGACCCGGAAACGCCCCCGCAGGCCCCCGTGGCCCGGAAGGACCCGTGACATGACCGAAAACGTACAGAAAATCCTCAGTGACTCCAAGGCCGCCCGCTGGACCGCGCTGCTCATCGTCTCGTTCACGATGTTCGCCGGCTACTACCTCGCCGACGTCATGGCCCCGCTGCAGAACCTGGTGCAGAACCAACTGTCGTGGTCGGCGACCGAGTACGGCTTCTTCACCAGCGCCTATGGCTGGTTCAACGTGTTCCTCTTCCTGCTGATCATCGGCGGCATCATCCTCGACAAGTTCGGCATCCGGGTGACCGGCATGGGCGCCACCATCACGATGGTCGTCGGCGCGGCCCTCAAGTTCTGGGCGCTGCGGACCACCAGCCTTGACGGGCTGGACGTGACGGTGCCGATCCTGGGCACGTGGAAGGCGCAGGTCCTGGTCGCCGCGCTGGGCTTCGCCATCTTTGGTGTGGGCATCGAGATCACCGGGATCACGGCCTCCAAGGCCATCGTCAAGTGGTTCAAGGGCAAGGAGCTGGCGCTGGCCATGGGCATGCAGCTCTCGGTTGCCCGTCTGGGAACGGCCCTGGCGCTGTCGACCTCGCTGCCCATCGCCAACGCCTTCGGGCACGTCTCCGTGCCGCTCTTGTTCTGCCTCACCATGCTGTGCATCGGCATCCTGGCCTTCACCGTGTATATTGTAATGGACCGCAAGCTCGACGCCTCCGTCGTCGCTGCCCGTGCCCAGCAGGAGGGCGGACCCTCCGAGGATGAGGCCTTCAAGATCGCCGACATCTTCAATATCCTGAAGAACCGGGGCTGGTGGTACATCGCCCTGCTGTGCGTCCTTTTCTATTCCGCCGTTTTCCCGTTCCTGAAATACGCCACGGACCTGATGATCCAGAAGTTCGGCGTGGACGCCAACTGGGCCGGCACGCTGCCGGGCCTTTTACCGTTCGGGACCATCTTCTTCACGCCGCTGTTCGGCGGCATCTACGACAAGATCGGCAAGGGCGCCACCATCATGATCATCGGCGCCGCCATCATCACGCTGGTGCACTTGCTCTTCGCCGTGCCCTTCCTGAACCATTGGACCATCGCCATCCTGTTGATGGTGATGCTTGGCATCGGCTTTTCCCTGGTGCCGTCCGCGATGTGGCCGTCGGTGCCCAAGATTATCCCCGATCGGCAACTGGGAACGGCTTATTCGCTGATCTTCTGGGTTCAGAACTGGGGTCTCATGGGAGTCCCCGCGCTCATCGGCTGGGTGCTCGACAAGTATTGCGTCACCGGCACCAAGCTCGTGGACGGCCAGCCCGTGCCCGTGTACGACTACACTCTGCCGATGATCATTTTCATGGGGTTCGGCCTCGCCGCGATCGTGCTGGGGTTCCTGCTCCGGATCGAGGACGGGAAGAAGGGCTACGGTTTGCAGCAGCCCAATATCAAGAAGAAGGCTCCCGAGGCGTAGCCGAAGGTGTCGGGGACCCCGACACCGGTCGGTGCAGCAGCGCCGGCAGCACCACCAGATTGCACACCAGGGAAAACAGGGAGGCCAGCGCCAGCAGGATCCCCAGGCCGGAGATGGCCCGGAAGCCGGAGAACGCCAAGACGGAGAAGCCGCCGGCGATCACGATCGACGACAGCACCACGGCGACCCCGGGGCCGGTGACGGTCCGGCGCAGCGCTGAGGCGGGGTCGAGGCCCTCGCGCCGCGCCTGGAGCAGGCCGCCCGCGAGATGGATCGCGTTATCGACGATCAGGCCCAGCGCCACCGAGAACACGAGCACCACCGAGGGGGTCAGGCGCCAGCCCAGGCGGCCGGCCACCCACAGGCAGGCGGCGAGGGCCGCCAGACTGGGGACGAGCAGCAGGGCGGACCCCAGGGGGTGCCGCGAGGCCGCCAGCAGGACGAGCCAGATCAGGACCAGGGCCGCTGCCAGGGATCGCCAGAAACCGGCGGTGAACGCGGCGAAGGAACGGTGCGCCACCACCGTGGTGCCCGTGAGGAAGACCTCGAAGGGGGGAGGGTTGATGGCGATCCACTCGTTCAGTTGATGCAGCAGTTCGTCCGTGCGCCGGGTGCCCAGGTCGCCGGTGAACAGGAGCACCTGGGCCGCTCGCGCGTCGCCGTTGTGGAAGCCGGAAAGCGCGCGCCGCCCCGTCTCGGTCCCGAGCAGCGGCTCCCAGTCCTCCACCGGGATGGGGATCTCCTGCTGGAGCCGGTCCAGCAGCTCGCCGGGACCCAGCACCTTAGCCACGCCGTCCCGGGCCGCCGCGAAGCGGGAGAAGGCGCGCAGCCAGGCGCGGTCCGACGAAGTGAAGCGCAACCGGTCCCGGGAACGGAGCACGAGGTTGATCTGGAACAGCCCAAACCCCGCCTGCTCCAGGACGCGCAGCGGCCGGGCGACGGGGTGTCCTGCGTCCAGGTCGTCGACCATGTGGACCGTGGCGGAGAGCGGGCGCCAGGTCAGCGCGGCGGCGGCGACGAGGAGCAGGCCGGCGGCGAGGATCGCCCGGCGCCGGCGCGCGGTGAAATCGAGGAGCCGGCCGAGCAGCGCCGCGGCCACGAAGGCGACGCGGGAGGGACGCCTCGGCGGCAGCCAGGACAGGAGCGCGGGGAACAGGGTCATGGAGGTGACCCAGGTGAGCCCGATGCCGACGGCGGTCACCCAGGCGAACTCCACCACGAGGGGGATGCCGGTGACGACCAGGCTGAGAAAGCCCAAGGCAGTGGTGAGCGAGGTGAGCAGGCAGGGGAGCCAGAGCCGGCCGAAGGTCTCTGCCAGCGTCCTGCCCCAGGCGGCACGATCGCCGGGTGTGGCGCGCGCGGCCGCCAGCGGCGTCAGCAGGTGCACGGAGTCGGCCACGCCCACCACCACCAGGATCACCGGGAGCACGCTCAGCAGGGAGGAGAGCTTCACCCCGGCCAGCACCATGATCCCCAGCGTGACGACCCCGGCCGGCACCACCGACACGAAGAACAGCAGGGTGCCGACCAGGGTGCCCGAGACGAGGAGAGATCGGAAGAGCACACGTCTGAACTCCAGTCACCGAATACGATCT
>CALKWH010000337.1 GCA_938004375.1 uncultured Pseudomonadota bacterium | reverse complement strand
GACCACCGAGATCTACACTCTTTCCCTACACGACGCTCTTCCGATCTGGATAGTCGATGGTGTCCAAGCGCATCTCACCCAGGTGGCCGGCTATGGTGAATCCCAGGAACCAGGTGACGTCGTGGCCGGGGAGGGCCTCGACGGTGAGAAGGACGCGCTCGTCGGTCATCAAAAACCAGGGGAGCTCGTTATCCGTGGGGATGATCCCGCCGGTGCCTTCGACCTGGATCAGGCGCAGAAAGGGCGTGGGGATTTCGAGGGAGTGCGAGGTCGCGACCGTGAGCCGCCCCCCGTGATAGAGTTGTTTCTTCGCGGTCACTGCGGGCCAGGTGAAGAACCACAGCGGGTGGGCCGAGAGCTCGAGGTCGTCGCTGAGTCCCCACCGCAGGGGACCGAACAAGCCCACCTCGAAGCGCCCGGCGGGCAGCGTGTATGCGGTGCCCGGGGAGAAGCGGCGGGTCTCGGGCTCGAAGGATCCGGCGGCGTCCTCGTCGGACGACGGGGCGTCGTCGTCATCGTCCTCGTCGTCGGCGGCGGCGGCGGGGCGGGGGAGCGCCTTTGCCGGGGGCGTCCATGGCGCGGCGAAGAGCAGGAACGCGAACAATGGGAGCAGGGCGAGGCGGGCGGTCATCGCGGCACCTCCCAGGAGGCCACGACGGGCGCGTGGTCCGAGAGCATCAGGGGATCGAGGGCCGGTGGCGCCGCGCTCTGGTGGACGTGTCCGCTGCCGGACACCCACGGGTGGTTGCTGAACAGGTAGTCCAGGCAGCGGTTCCACGGGAGGTCACCGTCGGACCCCACGAACGAGAAATAGGCTTCGGGGTCGGCCTGGAAGTCAGCCAGCGGGATCGCGCTCAGAAACTGGGTGTAGAGCGGGTCGAGTTGTGTTTCCTCGCCGGAATAATCGTCCCCCTCGAAGCGGGCGTCGCCGCAGTTGTCGTCGGGGAAGTCGGCCACCTGGGGGGAGCCCGGCGGAATGGAGTTGAGATCGCCGCCGGCGACGAAGGGCATGCCGGCTGCGTCGAGCTCGGAGAGCACCTCGGTGAAGCGCTGCAGGTGGCGCAGCTTGGTGTCGTCCTCGGCGAAGGCCTCGGTGTGGACGTTCACCACCGTGAAGGTTCGCGCGGGGTGCAAAACCTCGGCGGTCACGATGTTGCGCTTGAGGTAGAAGTACTTCTCGATGGCCGACCAGTCCCCGATCAGCGGCAGCGCGTAGCGCACGGCGTGCTGAAGAGGCCAGCGCGACAGGATGGCGTTGCCGCTGTCCATGCGTCCGAGCCCGTCCGAGGGGATGAAGTCGGCCTTCCAGGCGCTGGCGTAGACGCCGTGGTTCAGATCGGTGTGGTCGAGCAGCCACTGCACCTGGTCGACGTAGGCCGAGCGCTTGGACTGCACGTCCACCTCCTGGAGCAGCAGGATGTCCGGGTCGAGCTCGCGGAGCTTCGCGGCCACGCCCTCGAGGTTGTCGAGGACCTCATCGCGGGTCATGTTCCCTCGGTGGCCGCCGCACTCCCAGAAGAACAGGATGCGCCCGCCGCCGTATTTCACGTTCCATGTGACGATCCGGAGGGGGTCGGTGGAGACCGGCGGCGTCACCTGGGACTTGGCGTGGTAGTGGCGCGCGCCCTCGACGTCGTCGAACTGGGTGTGGAACGGGTCGCAGGCGACCAGCGACCACAGGAACAGGAGGTAGATGAACCGGCGCATGGCGTGACTCCTCGCGGGGGTGCGACGAGCCTACCACAGAAGCTGGAAGAACAAGAAGAAGAAGCATTACCCCGGAACACGCAACGTATAGAGAACGTGCGTTTTCCCATTTGCGGCTTAATATCTTCCATATATGCTAGCCCCCTGTAACCGGCCGAGTTGCGCCGACCGTCTTCGGTCGGACAACTCCGCGGGCTACGGGGGGAGGGGGGGGACGAGAAAAAACTCTTACTCGATGGGGGCGAAGCGAGCCTGGAAGAAGCGCAGGTGGGCGGGCTCATACACGAACTTCAGGCCCTTGATCTCGTTGCGGCGTTGGTACAGGCGGATGACGCCCTCGGCGATGGCCCGCATGTGGTCGTTGGTGTAGACGCGGCGCGGGATCGTCAGGCGCACGAGCTCGAGGGCCGGCCGGTAGTTCTGGCCGTCCGGGCGGCGGCCCTTGGACACGTTGCCGCGCTCCATGGCGCGCACGCCGGTCTCGACATAGAGCTCGGCGGCCAGTCGCTGGGCGGGGAACTCGTCCTGATCGATGTGGGGCAGGAACCGCTTGGCGTCCAGGAAGATCGCGTGGGAGCCGGGAGGCACGACGATGGGCACGCCGGCGTCGAGGAGCAGGCGGCCGAGGAACTCGGTCTGCTTGACGCGGGAGTGGATGTAGCGGTCGTCGAGCATCTCCTCGACGCCGCGGGCCATGGCGGCCAGGTCGGCGATCGAGAGGCCGCCGTCGGTCACCGCGCCCTCGCAGTAGCGCAGCATCTCCTCGGAGCGGCGCGCCCAGTCCTCGTTATCGCGGTAGGCGAGCAGGCCGCCGATGTTAATCAGGAAGTCCTTCTTGCCGGAGATGGTGCAGCCGTCGCCGTGGGACATCATCTCGCGCAGGATGTCACGGATCTTGATGTTGTGGTAGCGCGGATCCTTCTGCTGGATCATGAAGGCGTTCTCGACGGCGCGGGTGGCGTCGAACATCACCGGGATCTGGTGCTCGCGGCAGTAGGCGTAGGTCTCCTTGATGTTGTCCATGGAACAGGGCTGGCCGCCGGCGAGGTTCACCGAGAACTCGTAGGAGATGTAGGCGACCTTGTCCTGGCCGTGCTGCTGAACGATGGCGTCGAGCTTCTTCAGATCCACGTTGCCCTTCCAGATGAACTCGTTCTGGGGGTCGTGGGCCTCGTCGCAGATGACGTCGACGAACACGCCGCCGGCCATCTCCTGGTGCTCCTTGGTCGTGGTGAAGTACATGTTGCCGGGGACGAACTGTCCGGGCTTGATCATGACGGTGCTCATGATGTGCTCGGCGGCGCGGCCCTGATGCGTGGGCAGGATGAACTGGTAGCCGAAGATGTCCCGCAGGTTGCCGACCAGGCGGCGGTACTCCTTGGAACAGGCCGCGGTGGCGCGGGTCGCGTCGTAGGCTGCCCACTGATCGGTGCTCATCGCGGAGGTGCCCGAATCGGTCAAAAGGTCGATGGTGACGTCGGCCGAGCGCAGCAGGAACGTGTTGTAGCCCGCCTCCCGCACGGCGCGTTCGCGATGCTCGCGGTCCAGGCCGCCCACCTTCTCGATAGTGTGGATCAGGTAGGGCAGGGAGGTGAAGTCGTGGGTCTCGAGGTTGGGGAACACCCCACGGAATTCGAGCTGGTCGCGCCAGCGGCCGCCCCGCACGTACTCGAGTTGTTTGATCCGGTCGCGCTGCTGATAGACCTTGATCAGGGCGTCGGCGATCTGGTCGAGCTGGCTGTTGGTGACGGCCAGGCGCGGGAGCTGGACGGGCAGCAGGTTGTCGCGGTCGACGAGGCCGGTGGCCGCGCAGCGCATGCCGCAGCAGAGGTAGATGGCGGCCGAGAGGGCCTCGTGGCGGAACTTCGCGACGTGGGGCAAGAAGGCGTCGACCTTGAGATAGGCGCCGTCGCAGCCGCGTTCCACTGGGAGACCGGCGTCGAGCAGCCGCTGGGTGAAGCGTTCGACCTGGGCCATCAGCCATTGGACCTCGTTCTCCTCGATCATCTCGCGCAGGCCGCGGGCGAAGCACTCCATGGTGCGCCCGGCCATGCCGCCGTAGGTGTGCAGGCCCTCGAACAGCACGACCTCGTTCATGAACTTCTCGTAGTCCACCGGGTTGTCGGCCGCCAAAAAGCCGCCGATGTTGCACTTGGCGTCCTGCGCGGCGTCCATCATGAAGATGTTCGAGCACTGGGCGATGTCCTTCACGATGTCGGCCACGCGGCGGTGCTCCTGGCCGGGCTCGTGCTTCTGGATGTACCAGGCGTTCTCGACGATGCGGGAGCCGTCGAGGATGACCTTGTGACCGTGCTTCTGCACCAACTGGCGGGTCGCCTTGAGGTTGGCCAGGGAAATGGGGTGCTGCCCGTCGGCGAAGGTCTGCACGCCCACGAGGGCCACGTTCTTCGCGTCCTTGAGGATGCCCTCGAGCTTGGCCAGGTCCACGTTGCCGGTGAAGACCTTCTCGGCGTGGTCGCGCACGTCGGGCATGGTCACGCCACGGGGCTCCATGGTGTCCACCCGCGTGAGGCCGTTGGAGGGGATCTGGGACCCCTTGGGGATGAGCGTGGCGGCCACGAGCTTGATGCTGCCCAGGATGTTGTGCGTGGGGGTCACGTAGTTGATGCCGAACACGTCGCGGATCGCCGCCTCCAGGCGCTCGAAGTTGATCGCGCCGGCGTAGGCCTCGTCGCCCAGCAGTTGGCCCGCCAGTTGCTCCTGGCTGACCGCTGACGTGCCCAGGCTGAACATGTCGAAGTTGACTTGGTCCTGCGTCAGGTTGAGGACGTTGAACTTGGCGTCCACCAAATGGCGCTTGCGCTCCTCGAGGGTGGGGAAGTTCAGCGGGCGGATGGTCTTGATCTTGTGCGGTTCGTGGATGGGGGCTTTACGGGTCATCAGGCTCTCCTTCGGGAAGAGGAATGGGTTGGACCGTCGGGACGACGAATCACGGCCGGACCTTATCCACCCCTATGGAAGTTGTCAATGAAGAATTCGGAAGACGGAAGGGAGCGGGCCTGAAGGAGACGGGCTACCGGATCTTGTTGTCGCTGCGCTCGAGGATGATGAACTCGACGCGGCGGTTCTTGGCGCGCGCCTCCTCGGTAAAGCGCTTGTCGATCGGGCGGCTCTCGCCGTAGCCCTTGGCGGTCAGGCGCGAGGGGGCGATGCCCTTGTCGATGAGGTAGTCGCGCACCGCGTTGGCGCGGTCGTCGGAGAGCTTCAGGTTGTACTCGTCGGTGTTGCGGTCGTCGGTGTGGCCCTGAATCTCGATCTTCAGGATCTGCGGGTGGGCCTTCAGGGTCGCCGCGATGGCGTCGAGGATGCCGAAGGACTCGGGCAGGATCTCGGCCTTGTTGGTGGCGAAGTAGATCTTTTCGTAGATCTCGATCTTGCCGGCGGTGACGCGGACCTTGCCCTCGTCCGGGCAGCCGTCCTCGTCCTCGAAGCCGTTGAAGGTTTCGGGCTCGTTCGGGCACTTGTCGACCTTGTCGAGCAGGCCGTCGCCGTCGTTGTCGGGATCCGGGCAACCGTCATCGTCCTGCCAGTTGTCGAAGTCCTCCTTGGTCAGCGCGAAGGCGTCCTTCTTGTCGGCGTCCTTGCCCGGGCAGATGTCCTTGACGTCCTGCAGGCCGTCGCCGTCGTTGTCCTCCTCGGGGCAGCCGTCCTGGTCCTCGAACGTATCGAAGTCCTCGGGGTTGTCCGGGCACTGATCCTTGTCGTCGAGGATGCCGTCGCCGTCGCGGTCGGAGGTGACGTCATCGGGGCAGCCGTCCTCGTCCTCGAAGTTGTTGTAGGTCTCGGGGTCGTTCGGGCACTTGTCGTCCACGTCGAGGATGCGGTCCTGGTCGTTGTCCGGATCGGGGCAGCCGTCCTCGTCCTGGAAACCGTCGGGATCCTCGGGATCATCCGGGCACTTGTCGATGTCGTCGGGGATGCCGTCGCCGTCGCGGTCGCCGATGAACGGCTCGAACGAGAAGATGGCGAACAGGCGGAAATCGGGGGCGCCCACGTGATCCATGCCGGCGATGCCGGTGAGGCCGACGCCACCGCCGATGGCGAGGTAGGAGCTCGCGGCCAGGTAGAGCTTGACGCCGGCGAGGGCCTCGAGGGGCATCATGTTTTTCGTGAACTCGAGGGTGTAGTTGCCGTCCACCGGATTCAGGCGAGCCTCGTCATCCTTGCCCATGGAGGAGATCTCGACGGAGCCGAAGGCCTCGGTCACCAGTTCGACCTTGGGGGCCACGCGCCAGGAGAAGCCCACGCCGTAGGTCACGTCGTAGAGCTGGGAGATGTTCTGGGTCATGTTGTTGTCCATGTTCCCATCGAACGCGCAGGTGGCCGAGCCACTGAGGGTCGGGTTGCGCACGTCCCAGCGGTTGCAGTTGTCCCAGCCGCTGTTCGCGGTCAGGATGTGGTCGCCGCCGAAGCGCAGCCGGGCGCCGAGGTTGCCGGACAGCAGCATCTTGCCCTTGGCCAGCCGCTTGTCGACGATGAACTTCGGGGCGAGGGTGTAGCCGCCGGTGCCCATGAAGGCCTCGTCGTTGCCGGTGGGCAGCGAGAAGGAAAGCATGGCGGCCAGGCCCACGGGGCCCTTGGCTGCCGGGTGGATGCGCCACTTCAGGTTGAAGTAGGCGTCGCCGGCGCCCTGGGTGCCGAACTTGCCGTACTCGTCGTACCCGAGCGGAGCGGCGTTGATGCGGGACGGGTTGTCACCCTGGTTCCAGCGGCCCAGCGGGTCGGCGTCGTCGAGGGGGTCGGTGTTGCCCTTGGAAATGGAGAAGGGCATGCCCACGCCCAACTCGAAGTGCTTGAAGAGGCCGATGGCGAACTGGACCGTGGCCGTCAGCATCTGGTCGATGGCGAACTCGCGCCCGTTGCCCTCGAGCTCGAGGGGCAGGAAGGCGGCGGTCACTCCGAACCCGAAGCTGATCTTCAGGTGCCCGAGCACCTGCGTGGAGTCCACGGCGAAGTGCCCCTTGGAGTCCATGGCAGGCCGGAACAACTGGATGTCGATCGGACCGCCCTGGGCGGACGCGCGCGGCAGCAGCGCGAACAGCGAGACCATGAAAATGGAGAAGATGGATGCAGCCTTGAATCGTTTCATGAATTCCTCCCAGTCAGCTTCGCCATGCTATGAACATCCGACGTTAAAGTCAATGCCGGAATCGGATGAAAATACCAGGCGTTGTTTCTGTCGTTTTTGATTGACTTCTACGGGCGTTTTCCCTATACACCTGTCCTCTGTGCGTCCCATGATGCTTATGGTTGGGCATCCGCTGGGCGTTTTTCTCACCGTCCCAAGGAGTTGTATCATGTCTAAGATGGCGATTCTCGGAAAGAAACTGGGCATGACCCAGATCTTTTCCACCGATGGCAACCGCGTCCCCGTCACCGTGGTCGAGGCCGGCCCCTGCGTCGTGCTGGCGATCCGCACCCCCGAAAAGAACGGCTACAGCGCCCTGCAGTTGGCCTTCGACGACCAGAAGCCGCAGCGCGTGAACAAGCCCGACGCCGGCCAGTTCAAGAAGGCCAACGTCGCGCCCAAGCGCTTCATCCGCGAGGTCCGCATCGACGCCGAGCAGGCCGCCAAGTACACCGTGGGCCAGACCCTCACGGCCGCCGACATCTTCAGCGCCGGCGATCCCATCGACGTGACCGGCATCAGCAAGGGCAAGGGGTTCCAGGGCGTCATGAAGCGCTATCATTTCAAGGGCGCCCAGACGAACACCCACGGCACCCACGAATACTTCCGTCACGGCGGCTCCATCGGCTGCCGCATGACCCCGGGCCGCGTCCATCTGGGCAAGCGCATGGGCGGCCACATGGGCGCCGAGCGCGTGACCGTCCAGAACCTCAAGGTCGCCCAGGTCCGCGCCGAGGAGAACATCATCCTCGTGCAGGGCGGCATCCCCGGCCCCGTGAACGGCTACGTCACCCTGTCCTTCGCCGCGAAGAAAGTCATTTATCTGTAAGCCAATCCGACCTATAAAAAGGCTGTCAGGAGGAACTTCCCATGCCCTCGAAGATGGGAGACCGCACGTACCGGCACGACGTGTACTACCAGAACGCAAAGAAAAACAACTTCGCGTCCCGGGCCATATATAAACTCGACGAGATCGATCAGCGGTTTCAACTCTTCAAGAAGGGCGACCGGGTCCTCGATCTGGGCGCCGCGCCCGGCTCCTGGATGCAGTACGCGCTCACGGCGGTGGGGCCGGCCGGCCGCGTGGTGGGCATCGATCTGCTGCCGCTGAAGATCCAGTTGCCCGGCCACGGGCGGTTCATCCAGGGCGATATCCGCGAGGTCTCCGACGCGGAGCTCCTGGGACCCGACGCCCGGCCCTTCGACGTGGTGGTCTCGGACATGGCCCCCAACACCATCGGCGTGAAGTTCACCGACGCCACCCGCAGCGCGGCCCTCGTCGTCTGCGCCCTCGAGATGACGGACCGCGTGCTCAAGCCGGGAGGCAAGTTCGTGTCCAAGATCTTTCAGGGGGCGGACTTCGACGACGCGCTGCAGGTCCTGAAGGCCCGCTTCGTGCGCTTCAAGGTCGTCAAGCCCGAGAGCTCCCGACAGGCGAGCAAGGAAGTCTACCTGGTCGCCTGGGAGCGCCGGCCCGCGGCGCTGATGCCGGTCCCGCAACCGTAAAGGAGTCCTGCGTGATGAATCCCCTTCGCAGCGCGATGCCGTCCCCGAGGCCGTCCGTCCTGTGGCTGGTCCTGCCGGCCCTGCTGGCCTGCACCGCCCAGAAGCCCGCCGGGAAGCCGGTCGCGCCGCCCCAGGACGTCATGCGGCCGGCGAAGCAGGCGCGTCAGATCCTCGAGGGGCGGCTGACCTACGAGGAGCAGCAGGTCATCGAGAACCAGGAGGTCCGCACCGCCCGTCGGTGGGTCTTCGCAGTCGCCGGTGAGCGCGTCCACCGGACCGAAGGCAAGGACGTCTGGATCCAGGACGAGCTCACCGAGCTCCGGCTGCTCGAATCCGAGGGTCCGCGACCGCCGGCCCCCACGGCGTTCCAGATCCGCCATCCCCTGGGGACCCGGGGGGAGTTCCGCTTCCGGGGCGCCCCCGAGGGAGCTTTCGGCGCCCTCACGGATCCCCTCGAGAGCCTGTATCCCCTGGTTCATTTCTGGTTTCGGGAAAAGTTGCACCCCGGCTTGACGTTCTCCCGGGCGGTGCCCCTGACCCGCCGGATCCAGGGCCAGGTGCTCGACACCTCCCGGGACGTGCGCTACCGGCTCGTCGAACACGCAGTGAGTCGCCACCAGAACCTCGCGGTCATCCACGGCAGTTATCTCAACACCAAACTGGGCACCCTGAGGACCGGCTCCTTCGACCTCGAGTGCGTCGGCAAGGCCGAGCTCGAGCTCGAGTTCCAGCTCGACACCGGCGTCTGGACGAGGATCGATGCGAAGGAGATCATCGGCTGGGCCGGCATCGCCTTCGACGACACCACGCTGGCGCCGGTCAACGCGGGCCACCGCACCATCACCCATCTCCAACTGCACCTCACGGGCAACTAGGCCATGCACCGCACCGATTTCCCCCGAAAGACCCGCCAGGACCTCCAGTGGGACGAGCTCTGCGCCGCCTGGGGAGGGCACTGCGCCAACCCCCGGGCCGCCTGCGCGCTCGGCGCCCGGACTTTCGCCGCCGACGCAGCCGAGGCCATCCTGCGCATGGAACAGGTCGAGGCCATCCGGCGCGCCCACCACACGAAGATCCCGCTGGCGGTGCCCGAGCTGCCCGACTGCGCCGAGCACCTGCGCCGCCTCGAGCGCGGCGGGGCCCTGCCGGCCCTGGCCTTTCGCGACCTGCTCAAGCTCCTGGTGGCGGCGCGGGATCTCCTGCGCAGTGCCCAGCAGTTGCAGGATCCCGCGTTCTTTCGGCTGGTGGCCGGCCTCGAGCCCCTGTCGCAGCTGCGCGTGCTCATCGAGGAGACCGTGGACGAGGAGGGCAGCGTCCTGCCCGGCGCGTCCAGCGAGCTCTACGGGCTGCGGGCGCGTCGCGCGCACCTCTACAAGGATCTGACCACCCGCATGGAGCGCATGCTCGAGCGCCGGGAGCACCAGGAGGCGCTCCAGGACAAGTTCGTGACCGTGCGCGAGGGCCGCTTCGTGCTGCCCGTGAAGAGCTCCTACCGACATCAGATCCGGGGCGCCATCCACGGGACCTCCCAGTCCGGCCAGACCGTGTTCATCGAGCCCCTCGAGGTGGTCGAGGCCAACAACCGGCTGCGCGAGCTCGACGTCGACATCGAGGTCGAGGAGTTTCGCATCCTGGCCGAGCTCGCCGCCCACGTGGCCCACGAAACCGCCGTGCTGCGCGAGGACGAGCGCCTGCTGCTGCACATCGACGGCTGGATCGCCGCCGCCCGCTTGTGCGAGGCCCTGCGCTGCGTCCCCGTCCACTTCAATGACGACGGCCTGCTCGAGCTCATCGACGCGCGGCACCCGCTCCTCGAGCGGGCCGGGGTGGCCGTGGTGCCCAACACCATCCGCCTCGAGCCGGGGCGCGTCATGGTCGTCACCGGTCCGAACGCGGGGGGCAAGACGGTGGTCATCAAGACCGCCGGCCTGCTCGCGATGATGGCCCGCATGGGCCTCCCGGTGCCGGCCAGGCGCGGCTCCACGTGCCCGTTCTACGACGACCTCCACACGCTCATCGGCGACGACCAGAGTTTGTCCTCCCATGTGAGCACCTTCTCGGCGCAGATCCTGCACCTCAAGGACGTCCTCGCGGCGGCGCGGCCGGGCCACCTGTTGCTCCTGGACGAGCTGGCCACCGGCACCGACCCGCAACAGGGCGCCTTTTTGGCCCAGGCCGTGCTCGAGAGCCTGGTGGAGCGCGGCATCGCCACCTTGGTGACCACGCACTTCACCGCGCTCAAGACCCTGGCCCTCATGGACGCGCGCTTCGTCAACGTCTCCGTGGGCGGCAACGCCCTGCGCCCGGACTACAAGCTCGTCGCCGGTGAGCCCGGGACCTCCGAGGGACTCACGGTGGCGCGCCAGTTGGGGCTCCCGGAGCCGGTGATCCGCCGCGCGCAGCAGCTGGCCCAGGGCGGCGACTCCCGCGTGGATTCCCTCATCGCCGAGATCTCCACCCTGCGGCGCCAGTTGATGGCCGAGCAGGAGGCCGTGCGCATCGAGCGCGCCGAGCTGGCCCGCGGCTCTGCCGAGGTCAAAAAAGAGCAGGCCCGCCTGGAGCGCGAGCTGCGCGAGGTCCGCCGCAACGTGACGGACAAGACCATCAGCGAGCTCAACAAGTGCCGCGCAGTCATCGCCCGGCTCACCGAGAAGGCCCAGGCGCCCCAGGCCGACCCCGCCGCCCTCTCGGCCGGGCTGGGCAAGGTCGTGGCCGAGCTCGACGCCCTCGAGCGCCGTGACGCGGGTCCCGTGCCCGATCCGGCGACCCTTGCCCCGGGGCAGCGGCACCACTCGCGCTCCCTACGGCACTTTGTGGAGCTCGTCGAGATCGATCACAAAAAAATGACCGTGAAGGCGAGGGCGGGGAACCTGGTCACCCAGCTGCCCTTCGACGACCTCGAGGTCCGTTCCCCCGAGCCCGAGAAGAAGCCCCGCGCGCGCAAGGAGAAGCCCGCCGCCAGGCCCGTCCCCGCGGTCGTGGCTCCCGACGGGACCGGCGAGGGCGACGGCGGTTCCAAGGAGCCTTTTCTGGCCCCGGCGAACACGTTGGACCTGCGCGGTCAGCGGGTGGAGCCCGCGCTGCTGGCCCTGGAGCGTCACCTGGATCGCCTGTTCCGGGACAACCAGGCCGGCTTCCTCGTGATCCACGGCTACGGAAGCGGCCTTCTGTGCCAGGCCGTGCGCGACCACCTGCGCGGCTCGTCCTATGTGGCGTCCATCCGTCCAGGCGCCCCGGGCGAGGGCGGCGACGGCGTCACTGCGGTGTACCTGAACTGACCCGCGACCGGAGAACCCGATGCAGTACCAGTCCGACCAGTCCGAAAAGAAAAGGAAAAAGAGCCGGCTCGGCAGGCTGTTTTTCTGGCTGGCGGTCCTGGGCGCGCTCTACGTCCTGTTCCTGATCTTCAAGGACGACCTGCTGGCTTTGTTGCAAAAGAATGATACGGCATGGGCCGTCTATACGCACATCTCGGACCAGATCTCGGAAAAAACCCTGCTGGGGCTGGCCTACGCCGGGTTCTTCGGCAGCCTGTTCTTCATCCTGATTCCACTGGAGGCGGTGTTCTTTTATTATTTGGCACTGCCGCACCACGTCGTCTTCGTCATCACCATCATGCTCGTCTCCTCGGTCCTGGGGCTCGCGGCGGATTACCTGATGGGCCGCCTGGTGGGTGAGGGGATCCTCATGCGCTACGCCGAGGAGCGCTTCACGAAGACCAAGCAATCCATGGAGAAGTGGGGCGGCGCCATCGTCATCCTCTCCAATATCATCCCCTTCCTGCCGGTGCAGATCATCTCCGTGGTCGTGGGCGCCACCCGCTTCGGCCTGAAGAAATTCCTGTTCTACACGGTCATCGGGCGCGGCGCCTACCTGATCCTGCTGTGGTACGCCGCCGACTTTTTCCAGAAGATGATGCGCTACCTGCCCTGACCGCGCTCCAGTTCCTCGATCTGTTTGCGATAGGCCTCCAGGGTGGCCTCCGTGGTCGGGGACGTGAATTCGTCCTTGGTGAACTCAGAGAGGGTATGGGGCCCCGTGAGCCAGGACCCGTTCCAGTCCGCCAGTTGGGCGCCGCGGCCTGACCCGGTGGCGTCGAGCCGGTAGCCGCGCACCGCGGTCACCCGGTATGGCCCCGGGATCCCGGCGTCGTGGAAGACCAGCCCGTGGAAGACGAAGTCCACCACCCGCGCCCCCGCCTCGAGCTCGAACGTGTTGTTGACATAGGCGACGGGCTGTGTGCCGTCCTGGTTGAAGAGCAGCAGGCTCAGGTTGAAGGTCCCGGCCGTGACCACCTCGACGCCGGCCTTGATGACGAGGCCCCCGTCGGACAGTTGTTCGCCGAACTCGCCGGTGAAGCGGCCAGGGACGCTCTGGGTGTGGTGGACCACCACGTCGGCCCGCACCGGCTCCTCGCCCGGGAAGCGGAACTGCAGCACGCAGCGCGGGTAGCCGTGCTCCTGGACCTTCTTGAGCGCCCCCGGCGCGAACGTGACCTGGTATTGCCCCAGATCGAAGTTCGAGGGAGAGGTCTCGGCGAACCGCAGCGTCCCCATGGAACGATCACCGCCCGCCGTGACGCCGAACACCTCCAGGCCCTGGAGCTCCACGGCGGCAGGCCGGCGCGGGTCGACCCCCTGCCAGGCCGAGAAGCGCAGGGTCAGGGTCTCGTCACCCAGGGTCGCGAAGCGGTCGGTCCAGAACCGGTAGTACAGTTGCTCCTCTTCCGGATCCGGCGTGCCCTCGGCGAGCTCCCGCGCCCGGACGAAGTGCGGGGTCACGGGGTGGAACTGGTTGGGCACCAGGACGTCGGTCATCTCTCCGGTCAGGCGCAGCGTCGTCGGACCGTAGCGGTTGGCTTTCTTGTATAAGGCCATCAGTCGGCGCACACTGTCGGCGTTGCCGTAGACCTGGGCGACGGGGTCGTCGCCGGGCGTCGCGACACCGGGAACGGCTTCAGTGACGGCCCCGTCTGGCAGCCGGGGGGCGCTCCGGGGAGACGGGCCGGTCGTGCGGGCGGTCGAGTCGGCCGGCTCCTCCGGAACCGCTCCCGGCGTCCGGTCGCGGCCGAGGCGCGCGGTCAGCCAGAACACCAGGGCCAGCAGGAGGACCACGGCGCCCACACCCAGCCAGGTGCTTCGTCGTACTTCACGGGGAGAGGATGGCGCGGGCATCGTCAGAGAGGAAAGTGGGAAACCGGGAGAAAGTCAAGCCTACGGGGGAATGGTGCCGAAGTTGTCCAGCAACTTCCAGCCGTCGGAGTGGAAGGCCCCCGCCAGGCCTGGGTAGCAGTAGCCGCGGCGCATGATGGAGTCATAGTTGGTCCAGTAGCCCTGACCGCTCGGGTTGCAGGTGTTCGACGAAGGCGTGGCGTTCCGGAAGCCGGCGGTGCTGTGATAGGCCAGCACGCCGTCGTGCCCCGAGCCCAGGAAGAGGGAGGCGTAAAAGTTGTTGATGCTCGTGACGGTGGCGTTCCAGAGCTCGATCCCGCCGCAGTACGGGGAGGCGATGACCCACATCCACCAGGGGCAGCTCTCGGCGTGGGTCAGCGGCGTCCAGGCCAGGGAGCCGGTGACCACGGGAGCACCGGAGGTCTGGTTGTGGTCATACATGTTGCGGGCGGCCGAGACCGTCAGGTCGGCGTCGATGGGCAGCAGGACATCCAGATAGGCCGCGATGGCCCGGATGTACCAGGGCAGGCTGGCGGCGATGCTGGCGATCTCGGAGCCGCCCTGGGAGCCGGCGATGGCCGTAACCGACGCGATGTTCCAGCGCCCCGGGTTCTCGGCGAGTTGCATGGTGATCATCTGGCAACCCGCGCTGTGGCAGACCACATGACAGGGCATGGTCGGACCGACGCAGACAAGGTCAAGATTTTCCTTGACGGTGGCCTTGGAGTAATTGAAGCGCTGGGTGGAGTCCCAGGAGAGCCAGATCGGCTGGGGCCCCTTGGGTCGGTTGGCCCAGGCCGTGTAGCCGAAGCCGGGCACCGGGCCGGTGCCCGACGCGTTGCGCCCGTGGATGTAGATGGTCGCGAAGACGCCGCGGTAGCGAAGCTGGTTGCCCCAGAGCTCCACCGGGGGACCGGAGTACGGCGTGTGGTACAGGTTGCCGCCCCAGACGAAGCCGGTGGCGCCGTAGGGGGGCGTCGCGATGAAGCAGTTCGCCCCGTCCCAGGAGCCCTTGGGGCAGGGGCGGTCTGCGACCAGCGCCTTGTAATAGAAGCCCGTACCGTAGATGAAGGCGCCTTCGGAGCCGGTGGGGGCGGTGCCTACGAGACAGAGGGCCTTGGACAAGCTCCAGGTGCCGATCTTGGTGCCGCGCTGGCAGGAGGTCGTCGAACTGTAATAGTACCAGTTCAGCCCCGAGGTGAACGCCTGCACGACGTCCGAGGTGTACCCGTAGGCGAAGCAGTTGGCCCCGTCGTAGTACCCCACCGGACATTTGGTGCGCAGCGGCGAGGTGTACAGGTTGTTGTAATAGACGAAGGCCGTGGTGCCGACCGAGGGCGTCGCCACGTAACAGTTCGCGCCGTCGTAGGACGAGCCGGCGAGGGGGCAGCGCGGATCCACGGCGGGCGGGGGCTCTGGGTCGAAATACATGCCCTCGGTCCGGCACTCCGCGAGGTAGGGCGACGGCGCGGTCGAGAACTCGCTGTCGTAGGGCAGCGCGGTGCTCGGCGCGGCGAGGGCGGCGACCGGCTCCTCGTAGTAGGCGACCTCGGTCAGGGTGGTCTTCTGGGCGAAGGCCTGGGTGGGCAGCAGACAAAGGGAAATCGCCAGCCACCACCATTTCGGAGTTCGGGTCGATTGGGTCATCGTCAGGTCCTTTCCTGGCCGAGGCCAGCGGCCCGTCGGGGCGCTCTGGGGTTCGCAAGCCCCGTGCCAAATGGCGCTTCGAGCTGCCGCGCGTGCGACGACGGGAGAATTTGGCGCATGGGCCATTAATGCACAATGGTCGTTGGACGTCCAGATTTCAGACACTGTCCAGGAATTATACGAATCGGCGGTTCAGGTGGAGCGCGAGACCTGCGCCTGGAGCCGCTGGCGAAGGGTCCAGCAGGCGTGGCAGAAGTCCACGAAGCCACGGGGGACGTCTTCGCCGTCCAGACCGAAGTCGGCGGCGAGCCGGCGCGGGCCGCCGGCGGCGATGGCGCGGGCGAAGGGATGGCGCTCCAGGTCGAAGTCGGCGAAGAACTTCTTCAGGGAGACGGCTTTCAGGTCCGCGAGGGGAAGGCCGGGGCAGATATTGATGAAGCCACGGGCATCGAGGTACAGGCTGCGGGGAGATTGGAAATCCAGGAACGGGCAGGCGTCGAAGTCGTCCAGCCGCCAGCGGGCCTGGTGGGCGACGCACTCGGTGGCGGCGCGGCCGCGGAACATCACCGGGCCCTCGAGGATGTGGTGATCCTCAAACAAATAGTCGGGCGGGGCATGGGGCTCCTTGGGGGCGACGCGGGCGAAGCGCAGCTCCACCCCCAGTTCAGTGGCGACGGGCGCGAGCTGGTCCGCCATCGGAGTGAACGGTTGGTCCCCGTGGAAGACATCCGAAGAGAGGATCAACTGCCTGAGGCCCACGTCGGCCAGGTAGCGCAGGGACAGGCGGAACTCCTCGAGGCCCGTGATCCAGTATCCGTTGGTCCAGACGGCGGGCCACAGTTGCCGGGTGGACGCCTCGTGCACCAGGTTGCGCAGCACGGGGAAGTACAGGAACGGCTCGCCGCCGGTGAAGACGATCCGCTTGGGTGCCACCGTGGCCATATGGTGGATCCACTTGCGAGCCAGCGGGAAGGACACCACGGCGCGGCCGGCCGGTGAGCACGAACTGAAGCAGTGCGGGCAGGCGTGCGTGCAGCGGTCGGTGAGCTGCAGGTACCAGGTGTCCAGGCGGGCGGCGTCCATGTCCGCATTTGTATCACGGAAAACGGGGAAGAAAGAAGCACCCGATTTCAATTTCGATTTCGACGAAGAATTCCCATTGATCCGGGCGTTAGAGATCCCTAAAATAGGGCCACGCACAGGAGGCGCCCGCCATGAAAAACTCTCTGCTGTCTGTCCTTTTCCTCGCGCTCACATTACAATACGTCATTGCATGCACTCCCGATGGGGAGTCCAAGAACAATGGCAACAACGTTAATAACACGAATAATACGAACAATAATACGACGGACGCGGACGGCGATGGCTTCACCGTTGAACAGGGCGACTGTGACGACGAAGACCCCCTGATCAACCCGAATGCCACGGAGATCGCGGACGGCGTCGACAACGACTGTGACGACTTCATCGATGACGATTATGATGGGGATGGCTTCGGCGTCGCGGACGATTGCAATGACGGGAACGCGTTCCAGAACCCTGCGGCGGCCGAAGCGTGCAATGACGGCGTCGACAACAATTGCAATGAGCAGACCGATGAACAACCGTGTCAGGGCGGGGACACCTGCGCCGAGGAGATGAAGGAGATTTTCGTGATCGACCGGGACACGAAAGACCTGTACACCTTCGACGCGGTCGCGCTCACGTTTTCCCGGATCGGGACGTTGGACTGCGGCGGCGGCGCCACCCCGGGCTCCATGGGTGTGTCTCGCAGCGGCACAGCTTGGGTGCAGTTCTCCGACCAGACCCTCTACGCTGTCGACACCGACACCGCGGCCTGCACCCAGACGGCGTACTCGGACGCGTCGACTGGCTTCGGCGCCTTCGGCATGGGCTTCTCGTCCAACAGTCTGGGTTCCCAGGATGAGACGCTCTTCGTGGCCAACGCGGACACCCTGGGCGTGCTGGACACTTCGAACTGGACCATCGCCGAGCTCGGATCCATGTCCAGCCAGGCCGAGGTCACCGGGAAGGCCAACGGCGAGCTCTGGGCGATTCTTCCGCTGGAGATGCGCATGGTGCGCCTGAACAAGACCAACGCCGCCGTGCTCGAGGACTACGACCTTTCCGACCTCATGATGGAGATGGACATCGACACCTTCGCGTTCGCGCACTGGGGCGGCAGCCTGTGGGTCTTCATCCGCGAGTACGGCATGGGGCGGACCACCGACATCTACCGGTTCGATGAGAACCACACCTTCGCGCGGGTCTCCGAGGACACCGGCATCGTGGTCGTGGGCGCGGGCGTCTCGACCTGCGCGCCCATCATCGTCGAGTGAGCACGCGCCGGGTGAGGTCATCACTGCATAAAAGACGAAAAACTAAAATATACTGAATGGAATCGCTTGAAACGGCGAGGGGTTTTCCCGCGCACGTCGAGTTGACATAATATCGATTATCGGAAACTGCTGATCGGGTGGGCAGGGCGCTACAGTTCCCCGGCAATGGTCAGTTCCACGGATATCGGAATGCAACTCTGACAGATCATTAACGGTCACTTCGTGACCTCAAACGGGTCGCCCTTTTGCGGGCGCCCCTTCTTCCCATCGAAATCGACGTCCTCTTCCCGTTCGACCCCTATCGATTTTTCGCGAGCTTCGGTTTTCTGCGTAAAAAGACCACCGCCCGCTCCCCAAAGGTCTGCTCGAGATAGGACACGACGTGGTGGTTCAACTCGACGCGCACCGGTACCTCGACCAGGACCTCCCAGCGCGGCGTAAAAGTACAGCGAAAGATGAACTGGACCTGCCCCGGATGGGCACTTCCCACCTGGACCAGCTTTTCCATCCATTGTCCCTTCTGGACCGCGGGCTCGGCATGCTCCAGGTCCACGTCGATCTGGACGAACTTCACGTCCTTCTGGCGCGCCACGGTCAATTTTTCAACTTCTGACAACCGGAAGGTCTTGCGGGGGTTCCCGTCCCGGTCGCGGCTGATCTCGAAGTTCCCCGTGAACAGCAGCGGCTCGCCGATGGCGAGCTTGGCCTCGAGCTTCTCGACGTTCTTGGAGCCCACGTGGAACTGGACCAGGCCGTCCATGCCGTCGATCTCACCCTGGAGGTAGCGCTGCTTGCCCTCCTTCGTGCGCCGGTCGAGGACCTCGGAGATGACGCCGAGGGTGGTCACGTCGTAGACCTGGTGTCGGCCGTCCTCTTCCATGTCCTCGGGGGCCTCGATCTCGTCGAGCTCGCCGCAAGTATGAGTCCATTCGCGCTTGACGCCCTCTTTTTTGCCCGCGGCCAAAAAGGCGTCCAGCGGGTGCCCGGAGACGTACATACCCAGGATGTCCTTCTCCTGGTTCAGCATCTCCATCTTGGACCAGGGATCGACCTCTGGGAGCTTCAACTCGGGCTCGGCGGGCATCTCGTCGGCGGCGATCATCTCGAACAGGCTGGACTGCTTGCTGTTCTTCTCTTTCTGCAGCCGCTGGCCGAGCTTCATGGCGTTCTCGAGCTCGGCGAGCATGGCCGGCCGACCCCGCTCCGGCGGCAGCGCGCACAGCGTGTCCATGGCGCCGGCGCGGATCAGGGTCTCGAGCACGGCCTTGTTCACCTTGCGCGAATCCACGCGCTCGCACACGTCCCACAGCGAGGTGAACGGCGCGCTCTCGCGCACCTGCATCATCGAGGACACGGCCACCTCGCCCACGCCCTTGAGGGCGCCCAGGCCGAAACGGATGACCTTCTTCCCCCCGGCGTCGCGCACGATGGTGAAGTCCTCGGAGCTCTGGTTCACGTCCGGCGGCAGGACCTGCAGCCCCATGTCTTTGGCGATGTTCAAAAAGCGCATCACGCGCTCGGGCTTCGAGCGCTCGCAGGACAGGATGCCGGCCATGAACTCGACCGGGTGGTGGCAGCGTAGGTAAGCCGTCTGGTAGCCGATGAGCGCGTAGGTGGCGCTGTGGCTCTTGTTGAAGCCGTACCCCGAAAAGAACTCGATTTTTTCAAATACCGCCTGCGCCTGCTCGGCGGTGACGACTCCCGGGTGGGTGGCCAGCGCGCCGTCCATGAACTCCTGGCGTTTCTTGGCCATCTCCTCGGGCTTCTTCTTGCCCATGGCGCGGCGCATCATGTCGGCGGCGCCCAGACTGAACCCGGCCATGACGCGGGTGGCCTGCATGACCTGCTCCTGATACACGATGACGCCGTAGGTCTCTTTCAGGCACTCTTCGAGTACTGGATGCAGATATTCCACCGGCTTGCGCCCGTGCTTGCAGTCGATGTAGGTGTCCACCATGCCGCCGCCCAGGGGACCGGGCCGGTAGAGCGCCACCGCGGCGATGAGATCTTCGAAGCGATCCGGGCGCAGCCGCAGGAGGAAGCGAGTGAAGCCCTCGCCTTCCATCTGGAACACGCCGCCGGTCTCGCCCCGAGAGAGCATCTCGAACACGGGACCATCGTTCAGTGGAATGTTATCGATCGAGAAGGGCTCGCCGGTACGCTCCGGATCCTGGTTGATGCGCGCCTCGGCTGCGGCGATCTTGGTCAGGTTGTCGAGCCCGAGGAAGTCGAACTTGACCAGGCCGGAGAGCTCGACCATGTCCTTGTCGTACTGCGTGACCATCGGGATCTGCATGGCGCTCTCGCCCTTGATGTCCACGCGTCCGCGAAAGGCCGGCACCACGTTCCAGATGTCCTTGTCTGCGATGACCACGCCCGCTGCGTGCACGCCCGGGTGGCGGTACATTCCCTCGAGCTTGATGGCCGTCTCGAGCAGGTCGGCGATGCGGGGATCCGAGGCGGCCAGCTCCTGGAGCCGCGGCTCCTGGGAGATCCCCACCTCGAGGGTGAGCTTGGGGTTGGTGGGATCGGTGGGCACGAGCTTGGCGATGCGGTCGATCTGGTCCACCGGGAAGCCCAGCACGCGGCCCACGTCGCGCACCACGGCGCGGCTCTTGAGCGTGGAGAACGTGGCGATCTGGCCCACGCGGGTCTCGCCGTACTTGTCGCGCACGTAGCCCAGGACCTCGTCGCGCCGGTCGCGGCAGAAGTCGATGTCGAAGTCCGGCATCGAGATGCGCTCCGGGTTCAGGAAGCGCTCGAACAGCAGGTCGTAGCGGAGCGGATCCAGGTCGGTGATGCGCACCGAATAGGCCACCAGGGAGCCGGCGCCGCTGCCGCGCCCCGGTCCCACGGGGATCTTGTGGTCTTTCGCCCAGTTGATGAAGTCCGCGACGATCAGGAAGTACCCGGCGAAGCCCATGCCGATGATGACGTCGAGCTCCAGCTCGAGCCGGGCCTCGTACACGGCGCGGTCGATGGGGTAGTCGTTGCGGCGCTCGATCTCCTCGAAGCGCCGGCGCAGCCCGCAGGCGGCCTCGCGCCGGAGCCACTCGTTCTGGTCGATGCCCTCGGGGGTCGGGAAGTCGGGCAGGAAGTAGACCGGCTTCTTCGCGGTCTTGTTGTTGGGGATCTCGACCTGGCACGCCGCGGCGATGCGCACGGTGTTCTCGATCGCCTCGGGGACGGCGGCGAAGGCCTCCTTCATCTCCTCGGGGGACTTCAGGTAGAACTCGTCGAACTCGTGCTTCAGGCGCCCCTCGTCGGTCAGCCGCTTGCGCTGGGAGATCGCCATCAGGATCTCCTGGGAGCGGGCGTCCTCGCGCTTCAGGTAGTGGCAGTCATTGGTGGCCACCAGCGGGATGCCGGTCTCGCGGCTGATGCGGATCAGCACGTCGTTGACTTCTTCCTGTTCGGCCAGCTTGTTGCGCTGCAATTCGAGGTAGAAGCAGCCCTCCTAGATCGGAAGAGCACACGTCTGAACTCCAGTCACCGAATACGATCT
>CALKWH010000336.1 GCA_938004375.1 uncultured Pseudomonadota bacterium | reverse complement strand
CCACCGAGATCTACACTCTTTCCCTACACGACGCTCTTCCGATCTCCACCACGCTGTCGTCGCCGGTGGCCGCGAGCAGGCGCCCGTCGGACGACCAGCGCACGGTGTAGACTCCCTGCGAGCTCCGGGAGAGGCGCGCCTCCACGGTGCCCGCCCCGGGGTCGATCAACGCGATGGTCCCGTTCATGCTCGATGCGGCCAGGGTGCGACCGTCGGGGGAGAAGGCGAGGCCGGCTAACTCTCCGCTCACTTCGACCACCGGCCCCGGGACGCGGTCTGCGGTGGTCCACAGCCGGACGCGCCCGTCACCGCCGGCCACGGCGATCCGGCGGCCGTCGGGCGAGTACGCCACCCGTCGCAGCGCCGGGACGCCCGGCACCCGCAGCTCGGCCACGGCGCCCCCGGTCCGGGGATCCCACCAACGCAGGAGGCCGTCGTAGCCGACGCTGGCCAACGTCCGGCCGTCGGGAGAGAAGGTCACCGAGCGGGCGAACCCGGTGTGGGCCTGCAGGCTCCGGAGCTCCTGGCCGCCGACGGGATCGTACAGCCGGACGGTGCCGTCATAGCCGGCGGTGGCCAACAACCGACCGTCCGGGGACCACGCCACCTCTCCCACCAGATCCCGGTGCCCCTCGAGCCGCCGGAACAGGAGGCCGGTGCGCAGATCCCAGACGCGGACCGCCCCATCGGCTCCGGCCGTGGCGATGGACCGGCCGTCGGGGGAGGTGGCGATGCTCCACAGGTAGCCCTGCCCCGCTTCGGTGAAGGCCGGCGAGGGCGCGGCCAGCTCCCACACGCGCAGGGTGCCGTCCTCGGCTGCGGAGACCAGCCTCGAGCCGTCCCGCGAGAACGCCCCGCTCCACACCGCCTTCTGGTGTCCCTCGAGGACCATGGACAACACACCGCTGCCGGTCCAGATCCGCACCGCGCGGTCCCATCCCGCGCTGAAGACGTGCCGTCCGTCCGGGGAGAAGCCGACGTGCAGCACCTCGTCCTCGTGCCCGGACAACACCAGTTCGGCGGCGCCCGTGCGTGCGTCGTACACCCGGACGGTCTTGTCGTAGGACGCCGAAGCCACGCGAGCGCCGTCGGGGGAGAACGCGACGTGCCGCACCACCGACTCATGCCCCCGCAGCACCAGCTGCCCCTCCTCGCCGGCCAGCGGCCAGATCCGGACCGTGCGGTCCCGACCGCCGCTCACCAGCCGCAGCCCGTCCGGGGAGAACTCCACGCCGTGGACTGCCCCCTCGTGCCCGGCCAGCTCCCCGTCGGGGGTGAGCCGGGGGAGCCGCCAGAGACGGATCCTGCCGTCGGCTCCGCCGGTGGCCAGGCGCTCCCCGTCCGGCGAGAAGGCGACCGTGAAGACGTCCCCGACGTGGGCCTGCACGGCCGCCAGCGCCAGGCCGTCCGCCGCCCGCCACAGCCGCAGGCCGCCGTCCCGGCCCACGGTCGCCAGACGGTCCCCCTGCCAGGACACGGCCACGTCCCAGGCCACGTCCGCGTGCGCCCGGACCAGGAAGCGCCGGCGCCCGGTGGGGGTTTCCCAAACCCCGAGCTCCCCCGCCTTGGTGACCGCGACGATCCCCGCGCCGTCCGGGGTCATGGCCACGCCGTGGAGCGGTGATGGATGCGACAGCACCCGAAGCAGGCGCGCCGAACCGAGGCCGCGTGCGATGTTCTCGCGACCGACGGCCCCGAGGGCGAGCTCCCCGGCCTCGGGGTGCTCGGCGACGAAGGTCGCGTCGAAGAGCCGGCTGCCCGCGTAGGCGGGGTTGTGCACGAGCGCGGCGGCCGCATAGATGCGTGCGGACAGCAGCCGTCGCTGGGAGAAGAGCCGATCGGCCTTCTCCATGGCGCCCTGGGCGAAGTGCAACCCTGCCCGCAGGCGCTCCCGGCGCTCCTGGCCGCGGGCGGTCTCGGCGCGGACCGTGGCCGCTTGGGCGTTCTCCCTGGCGACCTGCTCGGCCCGCAGATAGAAACTGACGACCACCAGCGAGACCACTACGACGGCCAGCACCGCCGCGACCGCCGCCAGCAGCCCCTTCTTCTGCGCGGCGAAACGCACCAGGTGCTCCCAGGGCGTGTACTCGTGGGCCTGCACCCGTCGGCCAGAGCGGAACGCCTCGAGCTCGTCGGCCAGCTCCCGGGCGTCCTGGTAGCGCAGAGCGCGGTCCCGGGACAGCGCCTTGAGGCAGATCGACGAGAGATCCGGGGGAATGCGCGGGTCCATCTGGACGGGCGAGACCACCGGATCCTCCATCAACTTGTGCAAGAGTCCGGTGATCGAGTCGTCCACGAAGGGCGGTCGGCCGGTGAGCAGTTCGTAGAGCACGGCTCCCAGGGACCAGACGTCCCCGCACCCCGATTGCACCGCCGGATCCCCTTGGGCCTGCTCCGGACTCATGTACGAGGGCGTTCCGAGGAAGTCGCCTTCCTGGGTCAACCCGGCGTCCTGATCGGGGTCGCCCCCCTCGCGGATCGTCCGGCCCGAGGCCGTCGGCTGAGCCACCGCGGGGTCGGCCCCGGTCGCCTCCGGCGTCACCGGTCCGCCTGCGTCGGTCACGCGGTTGCCGGCGATCCCCCAGTCCAGAAGGATGGTCTCGCCATACTCCCCGATCATCACGTTCGAGGGCTTGATGTCGCGGTGGATCACCCCGCGGCTGTGGGCGTAGGCCACCGTCTGGCACAGGGCGACAAAGTGGGGCAGCAGCTTCAGCCGCCGGTCGAGTTCGCCCCCGCAGGCGTCCAGCGCCAGCCGCAGGGTGCGCCCGCGGACGAGCCGCATGGCATAATACAGCGTGCCGTCGGCCCGATGGGCCAGCTCGTACACCGGGACCACGCCGGGGTGCTCCAGCCGCCCGGTGACCCGCGCCTCCCGCAGGAACCGGGCGATCTGGGTCTCTCCGGTGATGTTGTCGCGCAGCTCCTTGATGGCGATCTCGCGGTGCAGGTGGCGGTCGAAAGCCAAGAGTACGCGGCCGATGCCGCCACGGCCGATCTCGGCCTCGTCCCGCCCGCCGTCGGCATAGATGTAGCGCGTCGGATCCTCGAGGGTGGTGACGGCGTCGCGCTGATCCACGACGCCATACCGGGGGAGCTGGCGGGCAGCTCGCGGCATCTGCAGCGTGGCCGGCGTGACCTCCGGTACCGAGGGCTGCTGTCCCGACTTGTCCTTCTCCTGGTCACCCATGGGTTGCGCCTCCAGGTCGGATCTGCTACCAGCACCCGCCCGGCGTGTCAAGCCGACCGACCTTCAGCCGAGCCATAACCAGAGTCCCACAGTCAACCCCAGCAACAACAGGTTGAACACACCCGTCCGGCCGGAGAACCCATAGCAGACGCGAAAGGTCCACAGGAGGACCATCCCGAGCGGGTGGACGTCCAGCAACACCACCAGCCAGAGCAATTGGGGCAGGATCACGGAGAGGTAAACGCGACGCACGAGGCGGATGAACCCGCCACGGATCCGGACCCCGTGATCGGCGGCGAGCCCGTCGACCCAGTCCCCCAGCGCGTCCAGGGACGAGACCATAACCGCCATCAGCACGAGGTTCAGGACAAACAGCCCGAAGATCGACCCCAGGGCGGCGTTGCCCCGTGGCGGGCTGGCCGCCAGCTCCTCGAGCACCAGCGGAGGCAGCACGAGGATCGCGAAGGCGGCCGGAATCAGGAACAGGGCCACGAAAAATCCGGCGGGCTTCTCTTCGTCTGTCGTCGCCATCAGGAGGAACGTCGAAGGTATGAACAGCACCCCGAAGGCTGCCCCCAGCGCCCAGGCGGCCAGATTCGGCAGGTCGTGGGCGGAGGCCGCCAGGGTCTTGATGAGGTCCTTCGCGGGCCCCTGCGCCAGGAACACGACGAGCAGGGAGAAAAGGTCGAACGCGAGCTCCTGCACATCGACGTGGCGCAGGGAGATGAAGCCGGGCGCGCTCATGGTCACTTCGCCTCCTCCGGGCTCCGCAGGAAGGGCAGCAGGTGCGCCAGGAACTCGGCCGGGTGCGTCTCCATGGGGCAGTGACCGGCGCCCGGAATGACCCGCAACGCCAGGCCGGGGATGCGCTCGAGCGCCCCGCGCTGCTTTTCCAGGGACACCCAGGTGTCCCGCGCTCCCCAGAGGGCCAGCGCGGGGACCCGCAGCGCCCCGGCGTCCAGCGCCTCGAGCTCCCCGGCCGCCGACGCGGTGGAGACGATGGCCTGCGCCGTCCCCGGGAGGGCCAGCGGCGCGAAGTACCCCTGCACCTGCTCCTGGGTGGGAGGCCTTCCGTAGGCCGACTCCAGGAGCGCGCCGACCTGCTCCCGGGTGATCGGAACGGCGCCGGCCAGCGCCCCCAGCAGCGCCCGCCCCGGGCTCAGCCTTGCGGGGGAACGGCCGCCCGGCTTTCCGGGGACGAGCTCTCCGAAGACCGTGCCGGCCACAAAGGTGACGCTGGCCACCGCGGACGGTTTGATCAGCGCCATGGCCTGGACAATCCCGCCGCCCATGCTGTGGCCCACCAGGTGCCAGGCCTGTCCCGGAGCGATCGACTCGAGAAAGGCCAGCAACAGCCGGGCCCTGGCGGTGATCGAGGCGTTCCGCTCCGGGGATCGGTCGCTGTAGCCGAACGGCGGCACGTCGACGGCAACGGTGTGATAGCCGGCGACCTGAAGGGCCGGGACGGTCTTCTCCCAGGAGAACGTGGACCCCGAGAAGCCGTGCACCAGCAGCACGCGCCCCCGTCGCGCGGCCGGGAACGCAGGCCAGCTCCGGTGATGCAGCCGGGCGCCGTCCACCACGGTGAATTCGCTGTTGGGAAAGGGCTTGGGCGGCGCCTGCCGGGACGGGGCCCTGCGGCAGGCGACCATGACCACGCCGAGGACAATCAAACCGGAGAGCAAGCCGACCAGGTTGCGCATGGGTCGGTTATCCCCGTGATCGCGCGGGACTGTCAAGCTGAGTCCGGCCACCTCTGGCCGCAGGCCCCCCCCCTGGACGACAGAATCGTTGACAAGCGAGGCGGAACCCGGCAAGTTGGCCCCATGCAAGCCTCCCTCACCTGAGGGCGCGAACGCGTCAATCGGCATGGTCTCGGAGTCAAACGCGAGTTCGCGCCGAAGGTTCCGGATTACGGTCGGCTGGCTTATACTTCCGGAGGTGAACGATGACCGACGACTGGTATTTCGAAATGGATGGCAGACAAGGCCCGCTACCCGCCCAAAGGCTGGTGGAACTGAAGCTCGACGGCCTGATCACCGACGATACGGAGTGCTCGCATGAGGACCGGACGGCGCCGTTCTCGCAGTGGGAGGAGCTCACCACCACCGAGGCGCGCCTCCGAGAAGCCCGCAAGACCGAAAGACAGACGGCTGAAAAACCGCCGGCTCCTCGCTCCGCAGCCGGCGACGGAGGCCTCGCGGACCAGATCAGGGCGATCGAACGAAAGAACCGGATCGTCGCGGGTTCGACCCTCCTCCTGGCAGGCGTGCTGGCCTTCGTGGTGGCCCTGTTGCCCGCGCTGATGGCCTTCAGACTGAAGGACCGACGCGACAACCTGTACTTCGGCGCGATCTTCGGCCTGCAGGGCGTCAGTTGCGGCGACAGGTCCTGCCCCAACCGGGCGATCGACGAGGCGTCTCTCCAGGAGGCCGGTATGGAGTACCGTGACAAGCTCCCGTTGCTCGGCTTCTCCGCCTTCCGCATCGCCGGTCGCGTGGCCTTCTTCTCCGCCTGGCTACTGGGGCTCATGCTGCTGGCGAGCGGTGGCCTGATGCTGGGCACGCTCCAGAAGCCCGGTCTGAAGGCCTGGGCCCTCTTCGTGAATCATCTCAGCCTGATCCCGTTCACCCTGCTGCTCGTCGGCTGCGCGGTATTCCTCGTGGGGGGCTTCGCCAACCTCCAGGAGAGCGTGGCGCATGTGGCGGCGAGAACCGGCGCCAGCCTCGACGGAGCCATGCGCCCGACCCAACAACTAATCGTGGTCGGCGTCCAGCTGGCCTGCGCGATCACCGGCTACGTCTATACCCATGAGGTCAGCGGGTCCTGACCCATCCAGGCGACGGCGCCGCGCTCCGGGATCGAACCGCCCCGGGAAAGCCGGCGCCCGTCAGGGCTGGGCCGGGGCCCCGGGATCGTCGTGATGCTCGTGGGCGGCTTCGGCCTCCTCGAAGGTCTTGTGCAGCGTGCCCTTCGGATGGTTGGGCGGCCCATAGATCGAGTACATCTTCAGGTCCGTGTCCCCGATGTTGAGGATGTTGTGCCACCAGCCGGCGGGGATGAAGATGGCGAAGTCGTCCCCGACCTCCTTCACCCAGTCGAGGTTGTCCTTGGTCTTGCCCATCAGCACGCGGGCCTTGCCGGACTCGACGCGGATGAACTGGTCGGTGGTTTTGTGCTGCTCGAGCCCGATCTGGCCGCCGGGCTTGATGGTCATGACCGTCATCTGCAGGTACGTCCCCGTCCACTGGGCGGCCCGGAAAGAAGGGTTCCCCAGGGTGAGCTCCTCGACGTCCACCACCCACGGGTTGGGTCCCTGGTCCTCGCCCACCAGGTTGGCGGCCGTCTTCGCGGGTTCCTTTTCAGGCACGGTCGGCTCGCACTTCGGCTTGTGGCAGCCGCCCAGGGCGCCCAGGGCCATCGCGGCCAGCAGGATTCCGGTCCATCGCAACTCCGTTTTCATGAGAACTCCTGTTTTCTTGCGGCTTCAGACCCGCCGGTAGTAACGATAGAACCCCGCCAAGAGGAGCTGGAGCCGGGTCATCTCCGGATGCCGGGCGTGCTCCTTTTCGTAGTAGAGCTCCAGTGCCTCGAGCTCGCCCTCGTCGAGCCAGATGCCGAGGCAGCCGGGGCAGAAGTCGATGACCACCCACCGGTTGAAGCCGTGCTCCTGCTTCTCCATGAACGCACCGCAGGACGGACAGGACAGGGCCGTTTCCCGCAACTGGCGATCGTGGTTGTACACGGCCGCGTCGGCGTTCACCGCGGCAGTGAGGCGATCGGAATAGTCGACCTCCTGGGTGCGCTGGATGCGCTCGAGCTCGCCGGGGTCGAGCCACAACCCCCGGCACTTTGGACACTTGTCGATTTCGACGCCCTCGTACATCTCCTTGACCAGGTCGACTTCGTTGAACGGACACTGCATGGAAGACCTCCTCTGCGATTCCCCTGGTTATAAAATAAATCTCATGGAAAAGCCACCCGGTCAGAACTGGATCGCGAGGCCGCCGGAGAGCCAGAAGACCACGGTCTTCAGGTAATCGGCGGAGAAGACCGGGTCGTCCGCGGGACTGGCGAACCGCCAGAGCACGTTGGCCTCGAAGTGCCAGGCCACGTGGCAGCTCTTCCACAGGCACATCTGCACGCCTGCCACACCGTTCAGGAAGGCCCCGCCCAGCTCGTAGGAGTCCTTGACGTCCTTGTCACCCTCGATCGGGGCCTCATTCTTGACGAGCACCCGCAGCGGGCCGCCGAAGCCGCCCCCGCCGAGATAGGGGCGAATGTCGCTGTCCAGTAAATATGTTTGCACGTGGCGCACAAAGAACTGCCTCTGGGTCTCTCTGTTCGCATTCTCGTCCTCCAGGGACACGCGGTATTCAAAGGGGGTCTGCCGCATGCCCACCGTGATGCGGTGGTCGCGCAGGAACACCAGACCGACCTCGACGGAGAACACCGGGGCGTTGCGGCCCCAGCCCAGGTTGGTCGTGTACGCGCCCAGTTGGGTAGTCGTGTCCGGCTGGATCAGGCCGAAATCGTAGCCACCGGTCCCCGCGACAAAGACCCGCCACGACCGGTCCGGGGCCGGAGGTGTCACCGGCGGCGTCACCGGCGGCGTCACCGGCCCCGTCACCGGCGGCGTCACGCCCGGCCCGGGGTCCGCCGGCTTCTCCGGAGGCAGCGTGAACACGTGGGGCTTCTCGGCAGAGCCCCAGGCGGCGACCTCGTTCCCCGACGCATCCAGGGCGGCGAGGTGATAGGCGAACTTCACGAACGAAAGGCCCGACCCCGGCACCACCGTCACCCACCGCCGCATCCCCAGCTTCTCGAGGACCTCCTCGCGGGCGGAGCCGTCGTCGATGCGATAGGACAGCACGACCTTCGCGACGTTCAGGCCGTCCTGCACGCGGACCACGAACACCAGCGGTTTTTCACGCTCGACCTTCGCCTGGGGCTCATGCTCGAGCGGCACCGTCGGATTCCCGGCGGGCTCGGGCGCGATCCCGTGACCCTCCTCGAGCTGGCGGATCTTCAACTGCTTCTCCTTCTCGGCCTGGACGGCCGCGAAGTAAGCCGAGGATGTCTTCTGGAAGAACTCCAGCAGGGCGGCGGTCTCGTACCTCTTCGGCAGCACGGACTCGGGACGCAGCCGGAACACCTGCGTGAACAGGTCCCCCGCGTCCTGCAGGTTGTTGAGGTTGAAGTGGACGATGCCCGCGTGTAAAAGCAGCCCCAGGCCGGCCTCCGCGGACATACACAACCTGCGCTGGGCGGGGGTCGCGCCGTCGAGCTTCTTGAACGTCTCGTCGAGCAGCTGGCGGGCCTTGAGCCAGCTCTTTCCGTCCATGAGCTTCTCGACCTTGGCCAGGGCCTCCTGCTGGCCCTTGACCACCACCGGCGGGCACGTCTTGTCGTCCACGACCGCCGGCTCCACGGGCACGGTCACCACGGTGACGCGGTCCTTCAGATCCTTGATCTCGGCGATCCGCTTCCGAATCTCGGGCTTCAGGCTCTCGGCCTCGGCCGAGTCGTAGACCAGGATCATCTCGTAGTGCTCGCGGGCCCGGGAGTAGACCTCGAGACCGTCGTAGGCCCTGGCCAGCCGGTAGCGCGCGGTGAGGCTGTAGGGCACGAACTTGAGCACGCACTCGAAGGCCTCGGCGGCCTTGAGGTGGTCCTGCTTGTCCTGGTACATGCCGCCCATCTGGAAGTACCGGCGGGCGATCTCGTTGTTCTTCTCGTCGTTGTCGGTGACCGAGGGGCAGTGAAGTTTCTCGGCCCGCGCGGGAACGGCCCACAGGAGCAGCACGAGCGTCATTAATGAAAATGACCGGCGATTGGTGCGTGACGAAATTGAGGAGAATAATCCGCGCGTCATTGGCACACCGTGATCCCCTGGGCGTCACTGCATGTCAGACCGGCACAGTCTGAATTATCAGCACAGACTTTCCTGCAGTCATTGGAGATGCAGGCATAGCCGGGGATGCAGTCGTTGATCTCTTCGCACACGCCGCCCCCCGTCAAGGTCCCCGGGTGCAGGCAGGCCGTGTGCCAGGCGCGCTCCCCATCTTGGAAGTAATAGCAATTCTCCCGTTCGGACACGACGGCGGAGACCTGGGACGGACAGCCATCTCCGGAGACCGGGTCGCAATCGAAATCCACCAACGGACAGAACCCCCAGGTCTCGGGCCAGCCAGGGTCGTTGCAGGTCAAGCGATCGCCACAAAAGTCGGAGTCATTGCGGTCGCACATCTGCGTGCAGATCTCCCAGAGGCAGACCAGCCCGGGTTCGCAATCGTTGGAGTGGCTGCAGCCGGTGTTCTCCGGAAATAGCCCCACGCCCTCGCACCGGGCGCGGGTCTCGTTCTGGTCGAAGTAGCACGCCTCCCCATCGCAGCCAACGAGGGGGTGGAGCGGGTCACACTCGAGGTTCGTGTTGTTGAGATTGTTTGTATTGTTGACGTTGTTGACGTTGTTGACGTTGTTGACGTTGCCCGTGCAGTTGGAGGTGTCCCAGGTGCAGGTGTCGGGAAGGCACGTCGCGGTGCCGCCGACAAACCCCGCGGACAGGCAGGCCTGCGAAGCCGCGGCCTCGCCATTCATGTAGAGCTCGCACTCCTCGGTGGGTTCCCAGTCCTGGTTCCCGCAGACGGCGAAAACCGCCTGGGACTGGCAACCGAAGACGGACGGAAAGATCATTAAAAAAAACACTGATTTCATGGAGCGCGTCATCTCTCGACCTCGGGTTAGCCGGATAGTAGGCAACGGCGCCGGTCTTGACCAGCTGAAAATGCACGTCCGGTCGTTGACTTCCCGCCTTTCGTGAGGGAACATCCTTCGTCCGGAGGTCCCGACATGAGAGCCATTCCATTGTTCATAATACTATTGACCGTTCTGACCGCCTGCGACGACGACCCCGCGTCCAACAACGCGAACAACGTCAACAACGTCAACAACGCGAACAACGCGAACAACGTCAACAACGTCAACAACGCGAACAACGCGTACAACATCAACAACGCGAACAACGTCAACAACGCCACCTGCAACGAGGCGAGGACCCCGTCGGGGATCACCCTGCCCGCCGACGCCTGCGGCGCCTACACCGAGTGCGTCGAGAGCGCCGACTGTCCGGCGGACCACCGCTGCGAGAACCTGCCGGTGGACGGCGAGTCCTTCGCCCGGGCCTGCTGCGTGCCCGGACCGCGGGGTTGCGACGCGTCCGGCACTCTCTGCGACGACGAGTTCGACTGCGAGAGCGGACTGTGCATCGCCCGCAACGACGACCCCACCTATTGCACCCACACCTGCGACGGTCCCGGGGACTGTACCGATCCCATCGCCGAGTGCGGCGACCTGTTCATCATGATGGTGTGCGTGACGCCCAGATAATGATCACCCGTCCAAGGTCTCGCGCAGTTTGCGCTTCAACTCCTGCAGGGTGAACGGCTTGGGCAGGAACTGCACGGCGGGGTCCACCGTCCCCTGTCGGCTGATGACCTCCTCGGCGTAGCCCGACATGAACAGGCAGCGGACCCGCGGATGGTGCTGGCGGACCCGCTCGGCGAGCACGACCCCGTTCATGTCCGGCATGATCACGTCGGTGACCAGCGCATCGATCGGCGCTCCCGGCTCCTTGGCGAGGCGCAGCGCCTCGGCCGGCGAGGCCGCGGCGAGCACCCTGTAGCCGGCGCCCTCGAGCACTCGCCGCGCGAACCGGAGCACGGCCGGCTCGTCCTCGACGAGCAGCACGGTCTCCTGCCCCCCCGACGGCTCGTTCGACTTCATCTCCGTCCGGGGAACCGGGAGCGTGGCCGCCACGTCCACGGGCAGGTGGAGGCGGAACTCGGTCCCCTGCCCGGGCGCGCTCTCGACCTGGATGAACCCGCCGTTCTGCCGGACGATGCCGTATACGATGGACAGACCCAGGCCGGTGCCTTCCCCCTGTCCCTTCGTCGTGAAAAACGGCTCGAACACCTGCGCCAGCGTGGTCGCGTCCATGCCGTGGCCGTCGTCCCGCACCGCGATCCGGGTGTAGCGCCCGGGGACGCAGTCCATCTCGTCGGCGCAGGCCGCCCGGTCGAACGTGACGTCGGCCGTGGAGATGACGATGCGACCGACCCCGTCGATGGCGTCGCGGGCGTTGACGCACAGGTTGGTGAGGATCTGATCGACCTGGGAGGGGTCGATCCGCACCGGCAGGGCCGCCGGATCGGGCTGCCAGACCAGCCGGACGTCCTCGCCGATGAGCCGGGCGAGCATGGACACCAGCCGACCGATGGTGTCGTTCAGATCCATGCGCACCGGCGCCACCGTCTGGCGGCGGGCGAACGCGAGCAACTGGCGGGTCAGATCGGCCGAGCGCCGGCCCGCGTCCTCGATGTCCCGCAGGTCCGCGCGCAGTTGGTCATCCAAATCCTCGCGCTGCAGGAGCATGCCCACGTGTCCGATGATCACGCCCAGCATGTTGTTGAAGTCGTGGGCCACGCCGCCGGCGAGCCGTCCCACGGACTCCATCTTCTGCGCCTGGGCCAACTGGACCTGCAGGCGGCCTCGCTCCTGCTCGGCCTGGCGACGCTCGGTGATGTCCGAGATGAAGCCCTCGAGGAACAGGAGCCGGCCGTCGCCGTCGAACACGCCCTGCCCGCGCTCCCAGACCCAGCGCTCCTGCCCGGCCGCGGTGCGGATCGGATACTCGAGCTCGATGGGGACCCGCATGGAGAGGTGATCCTGCCATTTTTCCCATATCCCCGCCCGGTGCTCCTCGACGATGAGGTCGTTGAACTCGAGCCGGCGGTTCTGGATGAAATCATCGGGCGCGTAACCGGTGACGGCCTGGCAGCCCGTGCTGACGAACTCCATCGTCCAGGCCGGATCGTTCTTGCATCGGTACACGAAGCCCGGCAGGTTGTCCACCAGGGTGGCGTACATGCGTTCGGTCTCGCGCAGGGCGGCCCGGGCCCGGGCGGATTCCCCGACGTCGCGCACGGTCGCGAGCAGGAAGGCGTGGCGCTCGCAGCCCACCCGGGTGAGCTGGACGGTCGCGGGGAACGGCTCCCCGTTCGCCCGCTGGTGGGTCCATTCGAAATAGTGATATCCCTCGCGCATGGCCTTCTCAATCATCTCGAGGGCCTTCTCGTGGGACGGACGTCCGTCGGGCTGTCGCTCGGGGGAGACCCGCCAGGGCTCCAGCGCGAGGAACGCCTCGACGTTCTGCACACCGAAGAGCTCCCGGACGCGGTCGTTACCGCTGGTGAAGCGCCAGACGGGGGGCGCGAGCGTCATCATGGCGTCACGGGCGTGCTCGAAGAGGAGCCGGAACCGGGCCTCGGCGCACTCGATGTGGGCCCGATCCCGGGCGACCTGCGCCTCGAGCTCCCCGATCCTGTCGCGCAGGGTTTCCACATCGCTTTCCGGTTGTTTCACGGGAGGCTCCATGTTGCCGACCTTTTGCGCTTACTATCCACCTCCCGGGGTTCCTGTCAAGCTGTCCCTGCGACCCCTGTCCCTGCGACCCCGGGGGACTGTAAAAGACCATTGCGTTCCGGGGCTTTTCGGCATACAAAACGGCAGGAATGGGAGAATCAACCCCTCATCGACAGCGCCGGCCCCACGGCATCGGGAGAAATCGGATATGGCAAAAGACAAAGATCAAGAGAAGATCATCTACACCATGGTCGGCGTGACCAAGACGCACGGCCAGAAGACCGTTCTCAAGGACATCTATCTTTCTTATTTCCACGGCGCCAAAATCGGCGTGCTGGGCCTCAACGGCTCCGGCAAGAGCTCGCTGTTGCGCATCCTGGCCGGCGTGGACCGCGACTTTCTCGGGGAGACCGTGCTGGCCGAGGGCTTCACGGTGGGTTACCTGGAGCAGGAACCGCTGATCGACGAGACCCGCACCGTCATCGAGGTCGTGCGCGAGGGCGTGGCCGAGACCGTCGCGCTCCTCGCCGAGTTCGAAGAGCTCAGCCTGAAGTTCGGCGAGCCCCTTTCGGATGACGAGATGAACGCGCTCATCGAGCGCCAGGGCGAGGTCCAGGAGTCCCTGGACCGCCTCAACGCGTGGGACCTCGACGCCCGCCTCGAGATGGCCATGGACGCCCTGCGCTGCGCCCCGCCGGACACCCCGGTGAGCGTGCTCTCCGGCGGCGAGCGTCGCCGCGTGGCACTCTGCCGCCTGCTGCTGAAGAAGCCCGACATCCTGCTCCTCGACGAGCCCACCAACCACCTGGACGCCGAGACGGTGGCCTGGCTGGAGGCCCACCTTCAGCGGTACGAGGGCACGGTCATCGCCGTCACCCACGACCGTTTCTTCCTCGACAACGTGGCCGGCTGGATCCTCGAGCTGCACAAGGGCGAGGGCATCCCGTGGAAGGGCAACTACTCGTCCTGGCTCGAGCAGAAGCAGGAGAAACTGAAGCACGGCAAGGCCCAGGACAGTCAGTTCGTGCAGACCCTGGCCCGGGAGCTCGAGTGGCACCGCATGAGCGCCGGCGCCCAGCACGAGCAGAGCAAGAGCCGCATCGCCCTGTACGACACCCTCATGGGCGCGGACAGCGCGCAGAAACTCAACGAAATGGAGATCTTCATCCCCCCCGGCCCCCGCCTGGGCAAGACCGTCATCGAGGCCAAGGGCGTGCGCAAGGCCTACGGCGACCGCGTGCTGTTCGAGAACCTCGACTTCACCCTGCCCCCTGGCGGCATCGTGGGCGTCATCGGCCCCAACGGCGCGGGCAAGACCACCCTGTTCCGGCTGATCACGGGGCAGGAGCAGGCCGACGAAGGCGCCTTCCGCATCGGGGAGACCGTGCAACTGGCCTACGTGGACCAGAACCGCGACAGCCTCGACCCCGAGGCGACCATCTACGAGGCCATCTCCGGTGGCGCCGACACGATCGCCCTGGGCAACCGCGAGGTCAACGCGCGGGCCTACTGCTCCCGCTTCAACTTCGCCGGCCAGGACCAGCAGAAGCTGGTGCGCCTGTGCTCCGGCGGCGAGCGCAACCGCATCCACCTGGCCAACATGCTCAAGGGTGGCGCCAACGTCCTGCTCCTCGACGAGCCCACCAATGATCTGGACATCAACACCCTGCGCGCCCTCGAGGAGGCGCTCCTGCAGTTCGCCGGCTGCGTGGTGGTCATCACCCACGACCGCTGGTTCCTGGACCGCGTGGCCACCCACATCCTGGCGTTCGAAGGGGACTCGAAGGTCACCTGGTTCGACGGCAACTACACCGAGTACGAGCGCGACCGCAAGAAGCGCCTGGGCAACGCCGCCCTGGTGCCCAAGCGGATCAAGTACCGCCAACTGACGCGGTAGGAGGCGACCATGAGCACGACCCGCGAACCGATCCCCCCCCTGCCCCGGGACCTCGAGGCGCGCCTGGCGCACGCCCTCGACGTCCAGACCCCCCATACCGGACGGCTCCCCGTGTGGGTGGCCGCGGCCTGCCTGGGAGCCGGATTGCTCGTCACGCCCGCCTGCGGAAAGAAGGAGGCGGCGGACGTCCCCAAGCCGCCGCCGGGGCTCGAGACCGCCCTCATGAATCCCGACGCCGCCGTCATGGAACCCGAACTGGAGAGCGCGGACCCGATGGATCCGGTCCCCGGGCAGATGGATCCGCCGCCGGGCTCCATGGAGCCGATCCCGCCGCCCCCGCGCGGCGCCGATCCCCGGCCCGGGGAGCTCCCGGGCTCCGAGCTACCGCCCGTGAAGGAGCCCGCCGTGATCACCGGCGTCATGAACGGCGACGGGTTGGGGCCCATGGGATTCGGCACGGTGATGGGGGGCACCATCGGACCGATCTCCGGGGAGGTCGCCGGGCTCACCTACGGCGCGCCCCCCATGGACAGCGTCGTCCGGCCTCCCACACCCGCGGTGAAAGAAGCCCTGGTGACCACCACCGGCGGCAAACTAGATTCGGCAGTGATCCGGCGCGTGCTGCGCCAGCACCTCAACGAGGTACGGCTCTGCTACGAGCGCGCGCTCGTGCAGAAGCCGACGCTGGCCGGCAGTATCACCGCGAAGTTCGTGATCGCCAAGACGGGATACGTCGAGACCTGTCAGGTGCAGCAGCACCTGGACGACCGTCAGGTGGGCGACTGCCTGTGCTCCCGCGTGCTCCGGTGGCGCTTCCCCGAGCCCGAGGACGACCGCGTCGTCGTCACGTACACCTGGACCTTCCAGCCCCCCGAGCCGTGAAGCCGCCGCGAACGCCGATTCAAAGGAGTGACCCATGAATGAGCACCGCACCCCCGAAGAAACCGTCTGCCCGAGCCTGCCGGAAGACCTGGCCGGGCGCCTGCACCTGGCCCGCCGCGCGCTCGACGCCCTGCCCGCCGCCGGCTCCGGACGCCTTCCCGTGTGGGTCGCCGCCGCCTGCCTGGGTGCCGGCGTTCTTCTTGCACCGGGCTGCGGAGGCAACCAGAAGGAAGCGGACATCCCCAAACCGCCCGCCGGACTCGAGACCGCCCTCAAGAAGCCCGACGCCGCCGTGATGGAGCCCGAGCTGGAGAGCCAGGATCCGATGGATCCGATCCCCGGACAGATGGACCCGCCCCCCGGGAGCATGCAGCCGATCCCGCCGCCCGTCCGCGGAGCCGACCCACGGGAGGACGAGCTCCGATTGTCCCTTATCAACTCCGAAGTGGGTCCGAACCAGGTGATGGGGCTGTCCGGAAGCGGGATCGGGGGGACCTACGGGGCGCCCCCCATGAGCGCCCTGTCCTTCGGCAGACCCCTGAAGGTCGTCGGCCCCGAGTTGAAGTCCATCGACGGCGACCTCGATCCCAACGAGGTCCGCGCCGTCATCCGCGCCCATCGCAACGAGGTGCATCACTGCTACAACAAGGGGCTCCTACAGGATCCGGCGCTGGAGGGAGAGCTCCAGGTGAGATTCCAGATCGACAGCGCCGGTAAAGCCATGAATTGCGTCGTGGTGCAGCACCTGAAAAGTCACGAAGTGGGAAACTGCGTCTGCATCCGGTTGGCGACCTGGCGCTTTCCGAGCCCGACCAAGGCCCCGGTCACCGTCACCGCCTCCTGGACCCTCAGTTCCCCCGACCCCGCCAACACCGCTCCCCGCTGACCTCAGCGTTCACATCGTCGCCACACGGACGGCCAGGGCGCACAGGAAGCCGGCCAGCGCCGACAGACCCGACACCGTGCTGCCGCCGTGCTCGAAGGCCTCGGGCAACATGGTGTTGGCGATCATGGTGAGCATGGCGCCGGCGGCCACGCCCTCGATGCAGGCGACCGGATAGAGCATGGCGCCGCGGGGATCCGCGGGCAGCACCAGCACGCCCAGGACGGCACCCACGCCCGACATCAGGCACAGGCTGGCCCACATCCAGAAGATCTTCCGGAAGCCGGTCCCCTGCTTCTGCATCAGCACCGCGCTGGACATGGCCTCGGGCAGGTTGGCCAGAAACACGCTGACGACGAAGGCCAGCCCCATGGAGCTGCCCGAGTTGTGGGCGGCCGCGACGAGCATGCCGATGACCACGGACTCCGGCACGCCGTCGAGCACGGCGCCCAGCCAGATGGCCAGCGCGGCGGCGTGGTGCTCGCGCACCTCGGCCTCGACCTCCTGCCCGGTGACCGCGATGCGCAGCCGCCCCAGGTTCTTCTGGGCCTGGGCCTGCCACGAGACCGCCTCACCGCGAAAAGCGTCGTCTTTGGCCGAGATGTCCTGCAGCCGCTCCTTCAGGATCTCCTCGCAGGCCTCGTGGAGCGCCGGCGAATTCCGCAGCAGGTGGTCGAAGTCGCTCTTCTCGAGCACGTACAACTCCGAGTCCTCCGTCGCGCGGACGTCGGCGGTGCGCTTCATGTCCGAGATCAGCGCGAGCTCGCCGAAGGTCTCGCCCTCCCCCAGCTCGGCGATGACCTTCGGGGCGCTGGCGGCGTCGCGGACGACCTCGAAGCGGCCCTGGACGATGAAGAACAACTCGTGGCCGTCGTCCCCCTGGCGGATGATCGTCTCACCGGCCGGGACCCGGCGGGCCTTCACGTACTGGATCAACTGGGCGACCTCGGCCGGCGGCATCATGCGCAAAAAGCGCGTGGCGCTGAGGCTCTGGAGCATCTTCTCGGCGTTGCGGCTCTTCTTCACCTGCACATGGTGGGTGACCAGTGCCGTGCTGCGTAAGAAGGCGCCCCGGTTGTTCAGCCACTGGTTCAGGAACTCGAACACGAGCCCGCCCGCCAGCGCGCCGACCATCGTCCAGATGATGATGGCCCGGTCGCGGCCGGCGTCGGCCAGGTGCAGGCTGTGCCCGAACAGTTCGAGGGTGAGCGCGAAGAGCATGGCGCCGCCGCCGAAGGCCATCAGGGACGAGGTGACCTTCTGGGAGGGCCTCGTCCAGAGCCCGAGGACGGCGCCGATGGGCAAGGCGACGGCGCTGAGCATGCCCCAGCCGGCGGCAGTGAAGAGAAGCAGGGTGGTGCTCATGCGGGCTCCGCGTCAGTTCCCCAGGACCTCCACCGAGAGCGCGGCCAGAAAGCCCGCCAGGGTCGAGAGTCCTGCGATGGTGCCGCCGCCGTGCTCGAAGGCCTCGGGCAGCATGGTGTTGGCGATCATGGTGAGCATTGCGCCGGCCGCCACCCCCTCGATGCCGGCCACCGCGTACTGCAGGGCGCCGGTCGGGTGGTCGGGCAGGATCACGGCGCCGAGCATGGCGCCCAGGCCCGTCATAATGCACAGGCTCATCCACATCCAGAAGATCTTGGCGAAACCCGAGCCCTGACGCTGCATGGTCACCGCCGAGGACATGGCCTCGGGCAGGTTGGCCAGGAACACGCCGGCGATGAACGCCACGCTCATGCCCGTGCCCATGGCCGCCGCGCTCGCGGTGAGCATGCCGATGACCAGGGACTCCGGGATGCCGTCGAGCGCGATGCCCAGCCAGATGGCGAGCGCGGCCCCGCCGTGCTCCTTCACCTCGGCGGCGACGTCGGAGCCGGTCACCGGGAGGGAGAGCCGGTTCAGGTTCTTCTGCGCCCGCACCTGCCATTGCATCGCCTCGCGCCGGAAGCCCTCGTCCTTCTCCGAGATGTCCTCCAAGCGCTCGGCCATGAGGTCCACGCTGGCGTCCTGCAGCGCCAGGCTGTACTTGATCATGTTCTCCCAGTCGCTCTTGTCGAGCACGTAGAGCTCCACGTCCGTCACGGCTCGCACGTCCGCGGTCCGGGTCATCTCCGAGATCAGCGCCATCTCGCCGAAGGTCTCGCCCGCGCCCAGCTTCGCGATGACCCGGCGCTCCTCCCCGGCCGCGTCGCGCACGACCTCGACCTCGCCTTGCACGACGAAGAACAGTTCGCGCCCCTCCTCCCCCTGCCGGATGATGTCCTGCCCGGCCCCGTGGCGCCGTGTCGTCACGTGCTGGATCAACTGGGAGACTTCCTCCGGAGGCAGGCGCTGGAGGAACCGGTTCGAGCTCAGCGCGCGCAACATCCGGTGGGCCGTGCGCCGCTTTCGCCCCTGGACGTGCTGCTTGAGCAGCGCGCTCTTGCGCAGAAAGCCGCCCTTGTTGTTGAGCAGCTGGTTGAGGAGCTCGAAGACGAGGCCGCCGGCCACCGCCCCGAGCATGGTAGAGAAGATGATCCACCGGTCCGCTCCCTCGTGGGAGATGTGCAGGGAGTGGGCGAACAGTTCGATGGTGAGCGCGAACAGGAGCGCGCCGCCGCCAAAGGCCATCAGGGACGAGGTGACCTTCTGGGGCGGGCGGGTCCACAAACCGATGACGGCCCCCAGCGGGAGCGAAACCGCGCTGACGAGCCCCCAGAGGAGCGCCATCAACGAGATTTGGAAGGTCGTGTCCATCGCTCGCACTCCCGGGGCCGTCCGCCCCGCAGGGTCCCTGTTGTCAGCCGCCGCTTGGGGCCTTGGCGGGCTCCTTCACGTACAATTGCACCCCGAACTGATAGCTCTCGTCGTCTCCAAACAGAAATGCGAGGAACAAGCGTCCTTCTTGCGAAACCAGGGTCGGTCGATGGGCGTCTTCTTCAGGATTGATGCCGGTGACGGTACCGAGCTCCTCCCAGCTCTCGCCCTCCGGATCCCAGCGAACGACCCGGATGACCCAGACGTCCTGGTCCGCCACCCGGGTCGACTGCTGATAGGCCAGCACCGGTCGCGTCCCCAGAAACACCAGGCTGGGGGCGGCCGCGTTGTGTCCCACGTTGACCTCGCCCGCGCCCAACCGGACCCAGGTGTCGGAGCCTGGGTCGTAGCACTTGACCTCGATGAGTCGGTCGGGGATGGGCACCCCCATGGTGAGGTTCGTCTCGTACGCGGCACAGAGCCACCCTTCGGGTCCCACGGCCAGGCTGATGTTCTCCTGCCCGTTGTTCAGCATTTGTTCCGAGTCGAGTTGGGGACCGACCTGTTGCCAGGAACCGTCCCAGGTCCACACCACGTGCCGCACCTGCCAATCCAGCATTTCGTAGGACTCGGCGATGCCGATATAGAGGGTTTCGCCGAACATCACGATGGAAGGATCTCCATTTGCCATGTCAGTCAACTGCCGAGGGTGGCCTCCCATGCTGGGATGGGACTGCCAGATGGCGCCGTCCCACCAGCCATAGTCGACACCCATGCTGCAACTCCCGCTCCCCCGGGTTATTACATGGGGATGGCCGGTCTCATCGGTGAGGGCCGAGATGAACGTGGTGTTGGCGCATTGGGTGAGGAGGGGAACAGAAGACAGGTCCACCCAGGAACTGCCCGCGGTGTCGAAGCGACGGACCACGAGCTCGGGATCCGAATTGGCCAGAGAATAGACGACGTACTTCTCCTGACCCGCGCAGGCGAGGCCCAGCCCCGCCTCCAGACTGGAATTTTCCGGGATCTCGAAATCCAGTTCAGGCAAGGGAATCCATTGATCGTTCATGCCCGTGAGTTGAGAGATGAGGGAACTGAAGGTGTCCCCGGCCGTATTCACGGCCAACACGAGCGGGCCTCCTTCGCACGCGGTGATGGCGTACCGGGTGGCCGAGGTGTTGGGTTGAAAAGCGGCAAAGGTCCCCGCGTCGGCCCAGGGGGCGTCGTTCGGGCTGCAGATGCTCCCCAGGCACCGTTGATTGGCCTCGCAGGCCTTCTCGCAGGTCCCGCAGTGACCGGGATCGTTGGCCAGGTCGAAGCACTCCCCGTCGCAGAAAGAGAGGCCCGGACTGCAGATGGGCGCGCAGGTGGAGACGGTCTCGCCCTCGCACTCCCACCCGGGCTCGACCGTGCAGTCGGCCGCGCAGCCGTCCCCGGCGGCGAGCGCGCCGTCGTCGCACGGCTCCCCCGGCTCGAGGTTGCCGTTGCCGCAGGTGGTCAGGCACGCGGAGGCGTCGAACCGGCACTGCGCGTCGCAGGCCAGGACGCCCCCGTTGGTGTAGTTGAGGGTCGCGCAGGTGGCGCTGTTGAGGTTCTCTCCGTCGCACTGCTCGCCGTCGGCCGCGTCGACCGTGTTGTCCCCGCAGCGCCCGCCGCAGGCCGTCACGTCGAGGGAGCAGTCGGGAAGACAGGCGAGCTCACCGGTGACATTGTAGTATTCCAAAGATCCGCAGGTGAGACCGCCGAGCTCCGCGCCGTCGCACGCCTCGCCGGGGTCGATGAATCCGTCCCCGCACGAGTCGACCTTCTTGACCTCGGTATCGCACGCGACGAGTCCCAGCACGAGGGCCAAGAGCAGCAGATATTTCATGGTATTCCTCCGTTTTTCCGTGGCCGTGGTGACGGCAGGCCTCAGGGGCAGATGTCTAATTATTCCCGACGCATCCACTGACTTCGCCTGCTTCGCAGACTATCCCCCGGGTCCATGTCCTGTCAAGGCGGGACCCGCTGGCGGGATTGCTTTCATCGCAAATTCTGATACATCTCCAGGGTCAGACTGGAGCCTCCATGACCCCTCGCACCGTCCTAATATTTTGTACTATGCTAACTTTCAGCGCCTGC
>CALKWH010000335.1 GCA_938004375.1 uncultured Pseudomonadota bacterium | reverse complement strand
ACCACCGAGATCTACACTCTTTCCCTACACGACGCTCTTCCGATCTAAGCCGAGCTCGACGCCGTTGGGATCCAGCGCGTGCAGCAGCACGACTCCGCCCGGCGTGGTCGCCGGCCCGTGGACGATCCGCACGCCGTGGGCGCCCAGATGGGCGGCGGTCGCGGCGGCGTCGGGCACGACGAACCCCAGGGAGATGCCCTTCGCCTCGACCGGCCCGCCGGCGCCGCGGATGAATTCGAGCGTCCCGCCGGCGCCGTCTTTCATGAAGACGATCTCCACTCCGGGACCGGCCGTGAACTGCCGCTCCACCTCGAAGCCCATGACCTGGCGATAGAAATCCACGGTCCCGGGCAGATCCTGCACATGAATGGTCACAAAAGAGAGGTTCATCCGATTCTCCTCGAGGAACTCGGCGGGTCTTCCCACCGATTCCTCGATTCTCTACCGGAACCGGTCCAGGTTGGCAATCGAATTCCCGGCCCTCAAAAATGACGTCGCGGGGAAAACCCACGCCCACACCTGTCCTCTGCCTGCGTCCACCCAGGCTTTCGCGGACATCGCGGACACGATCCTTGACAGAGGATCGCGTTTGACGGATAAAGGTTGCACGGTCGACGCAGCACGCGTCGATTCCCACTGAACAGGAAGTTCACCAGGGGACCTCCCAAGGGGGGTCATCGGCGATTGTGCCACTCAACTACCGGAATCTCAGGAGGATTCATCATGAAAAGCTTCACGTCTCTGGCAATCATCGGTCTGTTTCTCATCGCCTGTTCGGACGGCGGAGGAGGCAAGGCGAACAACGGCTTCAATAACCAAAACAACTCGAACAACGTGAACAACCGCCCCGCCCTGACCCTCGAGCAGTACGACGCCAACATGGCCCAGTGGCGGTGTCGGATGTTCATCGACTGCTGCGTCGACGATCAGATGCTGCTGGGACTGCACGACGAGTACAACGACTATGAGTCCTGCATGGCGGGGGAGACCGGCGCCATCGTGAGTGACTACGAGGACAACCCGAACCTGGTCCTCCAGGAGGTCGTGACCGAGGCCTGGTACGCCCACCTTGATTACTACGGCACCGGCTGCGAGGCCCGCCCCGACGCGGAGCACCGCGCGGCCCTGTGGTCCGCCGAGGATCGGCTCTCGACGGGACTCGTGGGCGTCGGCGGGGCCTGCTTCAACTCCCTGGAGTGCGCCGACGGGCTGGAGTGCGCCTGGGAGAACGGCACCTGCGTGGCCCTGCCGCTCGAGGACGAGCCCTGCCCCGACGGCAAGTGCGGCGCCGGCCTGGTCTGCAACATCCAGAACCGCACCTGCGTGGTCGCCCTGCGCGAGGGGGACCCCTGCAATCATGACCTGGGGCTCCCGTGCCTGGACCCCTACGACGCCCTGACCTGCGACGCGACCACCGACCGCTGCGTCCTGAAGTTCACCGCCGGGTCGCCCTGCCAGAGTCACAATGAATGCCGCAGCGGGGTCTGCAACAACGCCCAGGACGTGTGCCAGCCCTCCGACACTGGGGACTACCTGACCTACGAAGAGTTCTGCCTCGACCTGGACCCTTACAAATAAGCAGGGAAGCCTCCCCAGGCGGACATGGCCTGCCGCCCGCGGTCTTGCGGGCGCCTTTTGCCAGCGCAGGGTGACCCGTGGTATATCCGGGCAGCCGGACGCGCGGAGCCGGCGGGAGGTCCCATGTCACGCCCGACGCTGCAGACGAACCTGAAGGACAAACACGTGGTGGTGGTGGGCGCGGGCGGCTCAGGGCTCGCTGCCGCGCGGCTGGCGCTCTCGGCTGGAGCGCGCGTCACCGTCAACGACCTCGCTCACAAGGACCCCGCCCTCCTCCCGCCCGGCGCTGCCGGCCACTTCGGCGACCACCCGGACGCCCTCTTCCAGGCGGCGGACCTCGTCGTCCTGAGCCCGGGCGTCCCGCCGCTGCCCCCCGTGGTCCGCGCCCAGGCCGCCGGCATCGAGGTCGTGGCCGAGGTCGAGCTCGCCCTGCGCTTCATCGACGCCGGCATCGGCGCAGTCACCGGCACCAACGGCAAGTCCACCACGGTCTCCCTGCTCGGCGACCTGCTCGCCGCCACCGGTCGCCCCGCCTTCTCCGGCGGCAACCTCGGCACCCCGCTCTCGGACGTCGTGGGCACCCCCGCCGGCGGGCCCGACGGGCTCATCTCCCTCGAGCTCTCCTCGTTCCAACTCGAGCACATCACCTCCCTGCGCAGCCGCGTCGCCGCCCTGCTCAACCTCACCGAGGACCACCTCGACCGCTACGACTCCTTCGAGCACTATTGCCGCACCAAGCTGCGCGTCTTCCAGAACGACCCGGCCGCCGTCGTCTACAACGCCGACGACCCCCTCGTCGTCGCCGGCGTCGCCGACGTCGCCGCCCCGAAGCACGCCTTCTCCGTGCGCTCCACCGCCGCCGCCTTCCACCTCGACGACGGCGTCCTGCGCTTCCCCGACTTCGGCCTCGCCGTCCCCGCCCGCGACCTGCGCCTCACCGGCCGCCACATGATGGCCAACGCGCTCGCCGCCGTCGGCACCGCGCTGCTCATGGGCGTGCCCGCAGACGCCGTCCCCCCGGTGCTCACGACCTTCTCCGGCCTGCCCCACCGCATGTCCTTCTGCGGCGAAGTCGGCGGCGTGCGCTTCTACGACGACTCCAAGGCCACCAACGTCGGTTCCGTCGAGGGCTCGCTGGCCGGCTGGGACACACCCTACGTCCTCCTGCTGGGCGGACGCCACAAGGGCGCACCCTACACCCCGCTCATCCCGGTCCTGAAAACGGGCTGTCGCGCCGTCGTCGTTCTGGGCGAGGCCGCCCCCCTGATCCGTGCCGACCTCGACGGCCACCTGCCGCTTCACGTCGCCGCCTCCTTCGACGACGCCGTCCGCCAGGGGGCCGCCCTCGCCCAACCGGGAGACGCCGTCATCCTCTCTCCCGCCTGCAGCTCCTACGACATGTTCGACAACTACAAGCAGCGCGGCGACCGCTTCGCCGCCCTCGTGCGTGATCTGGCGACCCCCTGAGCCCGGCTATTTCCGCCTCTATGGAAAAAGATCCTCGAAAAATCGCCAACTTGTTTTATAAATTATGGGTACGCCGCGACGCTGCCCATCCGGGCCGCCTCCCGACGCGCGCAGAAAGGATCTCCCATGAAGCCCCAAAACCGAATCCTCGCCCCCGTACTGGTACTTAGCCTGCTGGTCCCGCTCCTTTATTTAAACTGCGATGCCCTCAAGGGGTACGAGCTCAAGCTCACGGCCACCCCGTCCGAGATCCCGGCCGGCGGCTACGAATACTCCGAGATCCAGGCGTTCCTGAAGAAGTCCAACAAGCCAGCCAAGAACGGCTCGATCACGTTCACCACCACCAACGGATCGTTCTCGGCCACCGAGGACCTCGACGAGACCACCGTGGCTACCGACGACGCAGGCCTCGCCACCGTGCGCCTCTACAGCGCGGACACCCCGGGCGCGGCCGTCGTGACCGCCGACTACTACAACGACGAGACCGGCGAGACCGCCACCGCCACCGTCAACGTCAACTTCGGCGAGCCCAACGCCTCGTCCCTGCCCATCGCGAACAACTTCCAACTCAACTGCAACTTCGTCAACGTGGGCGGCCTGATCTCGCCCAAGCCCGACGTGTGGGTCCCCTGCCAGGTGTCCGCCCGCAACCGCAATGGCAACGTCATCCCGCCCCAGAGCATGACCATGTACTTTTTCGCGGAGGCCGGCGAGCTCTCGGCGGGCACGGATTATTACGGCAACTTCGGCGTCACCTACAAGGTTCGCGGCGGCAACGTGCTCCCCGTCAACGTCGCTCCGCTCCAGGGAGAACCCGAACGTGGTTGCAACGGGCTCACCTGCAACCCCCGCGATGGCCTGGTCACCCTCATGGTCGTCACGCGCGGCGCAGAAAATTTTCGAGATGACAATGCCAACAACATTTATGACGACGGCGAGCCCTTCGACGATCTTCCTGAGCCCTTCCTCGACGTCGACGACAACGGCATTTATGAACGTAACGTTGATTATTTCGACCCCAGATTCGATTCCGACGGAGATGGCCAGTGGAGCGATGCCAACGGCCGATACGATGCCGAAGTCATGATTTCCACCGTCTTCAAAATCGTCTGGTCCGGCGTGCCCGAAGAAAACGAGACGGCCTCCTGGCTCACCTTCAGCCCGTCGAACACCTCGCTCCCAGACGGCGGATACCTCACGCTCAATGTTCGCCTGGTGGATAAAAATCTCAACCCAGTGGCAGCCTTCGCCGATGCCGACGATACCCTCACCATGTATGATTTTTACGGCGAGTTGGACCCCACCCAGCCCATCAACAGCGAGGGCATCTTCAATCTGAGTAACATCTCGGCCCTCGAGTTTGACGACAAATGGCGCGTCGATACCTTCAACGAAAACGTCTCCAAGTTCTCCTGCGTCTTCGTCGACGCCCAATCTGGCACCGATGAGTCCGTTGACTGGCGCCTGATCGTGGGTGCCCAACTCTCCCCGGGCCCCGAGGGCGAGTACGGCGAGTACAATCAGTACAACTTCGACTTCTCGACCACGATCTCCGGCTCCATCATGTAGCTCCCCGGGCCGCCCGGCACCGCCCCCCGGCCCTGTCGACCACCGCGCGAACCCGGGCTTCCCACGTCCTCGCCGCCTCCAGCACCGTCTCCTCACTTTTTTCCAAATTTTTTCGAAAATCAGCTTGACATCAAGCCTCTCATCGACGATACATACTCCCGCCGAATTCGCCGGTTCTTCGGGGATCGTCTAATCGGCAGGACCCTGGGCTCTGGTCCCAGTTGTCAAGGTTCGAGTCCTTGTCCCCGAGCCCAGTCCATCGGCCCCATCGTCCAGCGGTTAGGACAGCGGCCTCTCACGCCGTAAACACCAGTTCGATTCTGGTTGGGGTCACCAAAACCTTCCCTCAGAAAAACGCCGCGCCAGTCGCGGCGTTTCTGTTATTGACCCTGTCTCGATGTGGTGCTGGCTCAGTTCCAAGGACCGGGCGCATGCCATCTGGCCACGTACGCGGTTCCTCCGGAAGCAGCCATCAACGGATTCCCGACGAACAAGGCCACGGCTTCGATGGTTTCCGTCAGACTGTCCGCTGCTTCGACTCCCGATTTTCGCACGAAGCCCGACCATTGGGACTTCTTCATGGGGTCCTCCGCGAAGTCTTTCGTGAGCGCCACCGGCAGGACCACGGGCAACGGCGTCTTGCGACGCTCAAACGTCGCGCGGATCGCGCGGACGAGTGATTCGCCATCGAAGTCAAAGTCCCTGGCCAGCACGAAGAGGTCGTAGAAATCCTTCAACCGACTGTTGGCCATGCCGAGTCGCACCATGGCCTCCAGTTTTTCAGCGACGACGGTCTCTCGCGGATAGGCGCGCAGCTGGGGCGCAGGAGATTCCAGCAGCGTAGGATAGTCGATGGTGGCTGCCTCGGGCGTGATCGCATCCCCGAAGCCGACATCCACCTGCAGCCGCACCTTGGCGTTCGTCACACGGGCGACGAACTCGAGGCGGACGCCGCCATATTCCTGCTCCTCGCGGATGAGCCCGACGACCAGCGTGCCGGAGCCGAAACGCACCCCATCGTCGGGCACATCCACTGCGAGAACCTCGGCGAAGATCTGACGCACGACCTCCTCCTCCAGATCGCCGAAACCGAGCAGGTCGAGGTCACGCGTCGCCCTGTGGGGCCGGCCGGTCCACACCGAGAAAAGAGACGCACCTTTCAGAACGAACCGCTGCGCGTACACCGATGACGCGAGCCGGAACAGGAATCGCTCGTTGGCGTAGCGCGTGAGCACGCTCTGGAAGTCCTCGCCCCGCTCGCGGGCCAGACGCGACAGGCGGGCACGCACGGAAGCACCGAGGTCCCTGACGGGCTTATCCTTCATACCATCGCCTCCAGGTATGGTCGTATGAGCGGGTAGACGCGATCGGTGCGGGCCGCTTCGACGAGCGCATCGATGTCGCCCTTGCGCTTCTTCAGATAATCTCTCAGCGCAGCCAGCGCGACCTCGAGGCCGACGTGCCGACGGAAGCGGAAACAGTCGGCCACGGTCTTCGCCGGCGTGGTGATCCGCACGCTCACGCCGTCGATCACGCGAACCTCGACGCCGATGCCATTTTCCAATCTTTTATTATTTTAAAAGCGAATATACCAATGCGAATAATAATGATTATATAAACCATGGCGTTTTCGGGAGCAATTTGGAACCAGCAGATTCATGGCCCCCTTCCACACAAAGTTTCTGGATAGGCCCTGATACCTACTTAGAGATCGGAAGAGCGTCGTGTAGGGAAAGAGTGTAGATCTCGGTGG
>CALKWH010000334.1 GCA_938004375.1 uncultured Pseudomonadota bacterium | reverse complement strand
AACGAAAGCCCCGGTAACCCCGGGGCTTTCGTGTTTCCAGGCCCCCCCGTTTTCAACCCGTAGGTCGCAGCACCTGCCCGGGTCGCAGCAGCAGGTCGCAGCAGTGGGGAAAACGCGGGTTCGAATCCGGCCACGGGGCGGGGATCCCCTGGACGCCGTAACCCGGGGTCATCTGAACCTGGGATCGTCCCCGGCACCAAGGCTGGCGTCGCGCGCCACTTCGTCGGGGCTCCTGAAGTCCAACGGGTAAGGCGTGAAGGTCCACTGGCAAGGAAGCGTCACTTCCAGCAGTGGTTTGTCGGCGAAGCCGTACTGCGACCAGTGGGTGACGTCGGTCGCCAGATCCGGGGGCAGTGGCCCGAAGGATAGGATCCACCCCAACGGCCACCACGCGAACTCGGCCGAAACGCGGAGTTCGTTCGTCAGGGTGTTCAACTGGCTTGTCATGCCGGTCGACCGGCCCGTACTCCGGTGCGGCTTCAGGTAGCAACACAGGTGGATTCCGGGGGGAAGGTGGCACTGGTCCTTGTCAAGGATCAACCGGCGAATGTCCAGGTTCCGCTGGGTCAGTCCGTCACCGCAACTTGCCGCCATGATCGTCAGGGCCTGTTTCAAGACTCGAAGGGGCGAGATGTTGCCCAGCGGCACGACCACCTTCGAGTTGACGGCTGCGGGCGTCGCGTACTCCGCGCACTGCCTGACGAACCTCACGTACTCGCCCCCGTACCATGAGCCGGTCTTGTTGTTGCATGGCACGCAGAGCACCGGCCTGCGATGACCGCCTTGCTGCTTCCGGGGGCGGTCTGTGTTCATCCTCTGTTCGAGAATCGCGTGATCGTTGAAGGCACTCCGAGGGGGCACGTGCTCGTCGGACAGCAGACCTTGCCATCCACACACATGGCAGATTCCTTGCTCGCGGCGACATCGACTCACGAGGCGAAGTCTACTCCCTCGGAAGGTCCCTCGTCGCGTTCACAAGGTCGGCCAGGGCGCGCCAGGCGCCCGGGTTGGCCTTCCACGGCCCAGACGCTTGACGGGACGTACTCGTGGCCACGAAGAACACGATGTCGGGGAACTCGGGGGACCTGGGCTGCTCTCCGTACTCGACGGTCTTCACGTGGAAACAGACCTTGGCAGCCTTCTTACCGTTGAAGGCAACCACCCTGGGCTGGTGCTCCCTGAGTTTCTCCTTGAACCCGGCCACGTTCCAGCATCCGGGCGGGAGGGGCTTGTCGCCCCCCGACACCATCTTCGCCAGGTCGGTCAGCCCGATGGCGATGCCGCGCTCAGGCAGTTTCTCTTCCTGGCATGGGTCGAAGTCATCCGGGATCAACCCCGTGTCCTTCAACGTGTCCCAGAACCGGTTCCCCTGGCCGGAGTAGTAGTGCTTCAGCGCGGCGGACCGAGTCCCGGCCGCGGTGCCGCAGATCACGAGGCGAAGGCCAGGGCCGAGGATGTCATCGAGGACGCCGTCGGGATCAGACATGGGCGACTCCTCTCAAATCCGACTACCGGCGCCTCCCCAGGATCGGCTGGGTGAAAGCCTCGACCTTTTCCACGGCCGCCTTCAACTCCCGGTCGAAGTCGTCGTCGGCATCGATCATTATCGAAACTACTGTCTCCTTGGGGATGTCTTGGCCCCTCTCGTCCACCGGCAAGTGCCCTCGACCACCCTCAACATTCCGTAGGCGGTGCGCCATCTTCAAGGAGCAGCCGCAGAGATCTGTGGTCGCTCGGTAGACCTCTTTTCCCCGGATCACGACCGCATCGGCCTGTGCGACGGAGAGTTCCGCCATCGCCTGCTGCACCCTTGCCCACTGCGTGTCGATTCTCGCACTGGGTGCCGCGTTCGCCGCACCTCGCCCCGCATCGAGGTCCGGTGGACCCTCCTCTTCGAGACGCATCAACTTCCGCAACCACCACAAGGCGCCCTTGACCTCGTAGGCTGCCCGCAGGAGACGTCGTGCAGTTTCCCACTCCGCGTTCCCGCGAAGCTGCTTCTTCCAAGTGGAAAGGCCGACCACGGCGACTGCGAGTGCGCCAAGGGCTGCGATTGCGGTGACGAAGTTCGCCACAGCGGACACGGTGTCGGGGGTCACGAGGCAGGCTGGATTGTCCAAGGCTTCCTCCCCTACTGTGACGGAGGCCACCGGAAGTACGTCCGGCTGCGAATCTCACGCCCGTCCTTCATCCCGTGGGCACTGGCCCATGTCTCCGGGCGCTTCTCGAAGACCATCCAAACGATGAGCCCGAACGACAGCCCAGCCTCCTCCTGGTTCCGGCCACAGACCTCGTAGATGGCCTCGAACGGGGTGCCGGTCCAGTCGCTCCCCGGCAACCACCCTGCCGTCCGCACCTCGTGGCCGTCGATCATCCCGTTGATGGCGTCCTCGATTGGCTGGTACCGAGGGCCCAGTCTGGCAACGAGCCATTTGTACTTCTGCGCCAGTTCCCCCCGAAGGTGTACGACTCGCGCCGGATTTTCGACATCGACAAGTGCCATGACAACAACCTCCTTGGCGGGCTTTGCGGCAGTCTAGACGCACCCCCCGGGACCGTCAACGCGCGCTTCGTGGGGCGTCCTGGCCCCTCCCAGGGCCAGACCGGCGCGTAATGGCACATGGCCTTGCCTCGGAACGTCCTGGGTGCGATCCTCCCCAAGGGCTGGAGCAACAGGCCGTGAGGTTCAAAACCTTCTTCGATAAGGTCCCGGCAGGGGTCTTTGCTCGTGCTCACTCGAAAGACGAGACCACGGCGGACGTCATCTCAATGGAGTTCACGTCCTCTGAGGACGGCAGCAAGTTCCTTTCACGTCTGGAGGGCTTCCCGACAGAGTTTCTGGCCCGCGCACCTTCACCAATCCTTCCCTCGACCGTGAGCAACATCGTAGCGGTCATCCATCCGGACGGGAACGCCGAGGTCGCCGTCAACGAAACCAATTTCAGCATGTTGATCCGGCCACGGCGCAAGCCTGAAGTTGGTGCAAACGTGTTTCGTGACGACATCACGAGCATCCGCCGGGTTGAGGTCGAGGGCTTCGAGATCCCTGAAACGGCGGGCGTCCTGGTCCTGTTCTCGATCGGGTGGCGAAAAGGCCTGTTCTTCGACTACACCCCGATTGTGGGAGCGGAGAGGCTGCCCCGACAGTATGACCTGGGTGTGTACCTTGGTCAGTGCTTCTCCTACGTCATGTTCCAGGAGATGTTCAAAGTCAGTGAAACCGCTTGGAGTCAGATGCTCAACCAGAGGTGGTTCCCTTTCATTTATCTCGGGGTAGACCTGATCAAGGCCATGGTGGCCCACGCGGAGAACGGCTGGGCTATCGATGATCTCCTGCCCAAAATCGCGGAGGCCGTCCGCAATCTCCTCACCAGCCCGACGACCGAATGGCTTTCTAGTCCGGTCCTTGCTCCTCACCTCAAACTAGTGGAAACCGCAAGGGAGCGGTACCTCGCGGGCGATTTCATCAGTGCAACGTCCATTCTGTACCCACGAATCGAAGGCATCATGAGATCGTGCATGGCCGTGGCCGACCTGAGGACGAAGCCCACCCCCTCGAACTTGGCAGCCCACGTGACATCGCGGGAAGCATCGGGTCCCTGGTGCGTGCTTCTACCGGACAGGTTCCGTGCCTTCCTGGAGGAGGTGTACTTCGCGAACTTCGACCCTCGCAATGAGGAACTTGCGGTCGGGCGCCACACCGTGGCGCACGGTGTGGCGAGTGCGCACGACTTCTCGCTCAAGTCAGCCACCCTTGGGTTTCTGGTTCTTCTGCAACTGAGCGGGTTTCTTCCGTCATCCGAATGAACGTGAATCGGTCCGAGAGGATGCCATCCCTCACCCGCCCCTCTTCCCGCCGAAGATGGACACCACGGCTGCCTGCTTGTCCGCGAGATCGACCCCCGTATAGAGGGCGGTCATCCTCTCGTCGTGGTGCCCTACGATGGAACGCAGCACGATCCTGTCCACCCCGCCCTTCACCAGAAGGCTGTTGAAGGTCCGCCGAAGCACCTGGGGCGTGATCCGCTGCTCGATCTTCGAATGCTCCCTGGCGAGATCGAACACCTTGCCTGCTGACTGCGGCAGACGCATCGTGCCGGAGTCCGTAGGGAAAACCCAGTTACCCTTCAGGCCCGGATGGCAGGCGGCCATCATGGCCACACGGTGCTCCTTCAACGCCTCGGCCAGGATCTCGTGCAACGGTACTGTCCTGGGCGTTCTGGTCTTCGTGGTCTCTGAAAGCGTGCCACCCGAGATCCCGCGCCTGATCACGATCTCCCCCCGGTCGAAATCGACGGCATCCCATTTCAGGGCGTAGACCTCGCCAGCCCTTGCGCCGGTCAAGGCCATCGTGAGGAACTCGACGTGCCGGTGCGGGGCACAGAGTCGAACGGACTCCAGGAACAGGTGAAGTTCCGCTTCGGTCAAGACGCGAGCCTCACGCCGCGCAGCCTCGGCCGACTCCGGGGGCCGTACCCGGACGGTCGGGTCGCTGCCACCGATGTCCGCAGCGAGATCCCGAAGGACCAGTGTCAGAAGCCGCCACCACCCGACAAGGGTGGGCTTCGTGTACTTCCTTCCTTTGGAGGTCTTGCCCCTCTCCACCCACGCGACCCAGGCCTCGATCTCGGCGCGGCCAATCTCGTTCACCTTCACATCTCCGAGTCGGGGCAGGATGTGGTCCCGCAATGCCTCGTGGTACCGCTGCTGCGTCCCGCGCTTCGTGCGGGCTGCCTTCTGGGCCTCCCACCTCCGGACGTACTCCCGGAAGGACTCGGTGTAGTTCGTAGGCGCCGGAGGCGGCGGTGACGCGGCCTGCCCGGCCTTCAGGGTCTCGGCGCGCTCGTGAACGTTGTCCCTGACGATGGCGGCCCGGCGGCGGGCTGCCTCCAGATCGATACCAACGGGCAGCAGCGTCGTCTTCTGGGTGAACCTGCCTCCAGGCAAGCGGGCGGTGAACCGGATGATCAACCGGCCGTCCTTCCTGCGGTAAACGCCGGGGTACTTCGTCTTTTCCATCTGACCGAGCGGCATCGTCCGTTCCTCATGTAGTAGTCCAGGTGGCAGCCGTTCCGCACCGTGCCGGATGTCCCCTGGTGCAACTACCCCGGAGCCAGGCGATCACTACTGACCCCCTGGAGTGCAGTGATTCACCGCGCCTGCCACTTCGTCGCGATCTCCCGCAGCAGCGCTTCGGCCCTGACGGCTTCATCGCCCCCCCCGGTGGCCAACTCGACACCCACGTGGCCGCCCAGGAGCCCTTTCCCGGCGTGTTCGATACCGTCGCCGACCACGGTGACCCAGCGCTCACTGGAAGATTTCTCCTCGATCAACGCGGCCAGCCGAAAACAGTCAGCACGGGCGGAACGCCAATCATCCCCTTCCCAGCGCAACTTCAGAACGACGCGGTACGCGGTCCGCATCACCGTGATCTCGGTCTTCATCGGAAACCTCCTACCTCGCGCCAGCACTGCACCTACGGCTGTCCGGGGACGGGCACGCCACGACGACAATCCCTCGGTTTCCGGCGCCCATCAAGGGGAAAGATCGGCCCCGATCCAGATGTAACCCTTTGATTTAAGGTGCGTTTCCAATGTGGCTTTTGGGGAGGCGGCACCCGGTTGGATTGGTTTTCCAATCGGTTTCAATGAGTTCGCTGGTGGTCAACCATCCGAGGCTTCATGGCCGACCCCACGGAGTAGATGACGGGTCTGGGTCTTCGGAGGTCATCATGGCAACCACGGCGTCGGTGAAGATCACGAGAGCGGCCCTGTATGGAAGGGTCAGTACGACCGGCCATGGCCAAAACGTCGAGCTGCAGATGGAGGAACTGCGTGTTGTGGCCCAGCAGCGAGGCTGGCTCATTGCGGGCGAGTATGTGGACGAAGGCATCAGCGGCTTGAAGGATCGCCGCCCTGGCCTCGACCGTCTACTTGCGGACGCAAAGGCGGGGAAGATCGACGTGCTCATGGTGTGGCGGCTGGATCGCCTCGGGAGGTCGCTCCAGCACTTGCTTCAGGTGCTGGACAGCCTGACCGCCATGGGCGTCGGCTTCCTCTCGGCTCGTGACAGTGGCATCGACACGACGACAGCCCAGGGGCGGCTGATGCTGTCCATCATCGGCGCTTTCGCCGAGTTCGAGCGCCACCTCATCGTGGAACGGGTTCGAGCGGGGGTTGCGCGCGCCCAGGCAGCCGGGAAGCACTGCGGCAGGCCCGAGGTCGATGTGGACATGCGTCCCGCCCTTGCCCTGCTTCGTGAAGGCCGGGGGCTTCGAGAGGTCGCGAAGATCCTGAAGATGAACAGGGCCACTAGATCGGAAGAGCACACGTCTGAACTCCAGTCACCGAATACGATCTC
>CALKWH010000333.1 GCA_938004375.1 uncultured Pseudomonadota bacterium | reverse complement strand
CCACCGAGATCTACACTCTTTCCCTACACGACGCTCTTCCGATCTCCCCGCTGCCACGGCAGTGCAAACTGAACCGGGAGGGCCGTCTGCAATGCACTCTCGTGGGCACCACCCCCACCGGTCGGCGCCCCCTGCAGAAGTTCGACCCCGCGGCCTTTCCCATGGAGCAGATCCGCAAGTCCCGGTCGCCGCTCTCCATCGGCGCGCCGTTCGCCGGCCGGCTCCACCGCCCGGTCACCATGCCCGTCTCCGGCAAGGGGTTCGTGCTCCTGGCGCGCTCCCAGGAGCGCGGCCACGTCTACGCCCTGCCCGAATTGGTGGACCTGCTCACGGCCGCCGCCGCCCGGGTGGTCCGGCTGTATCCAAAATCCACCCTCACCGTGGGCGACCTGAGCCCGCGGGGCGGCGGTTACGCTCCGGGTCACCGCTCGCACCAGAGCGGCCGCGACGTGGATCTGGGCTTCTATATCGTCGACCGCCGCTCCCGCTACCAGGTGGTGACCGCGGAGTTCGTCCACTTCAACGAGCTCGCCCGCGGCGCCGGCCGTTACGCCCACCTGATCTTCGATCTGGAGCGTAACTGGGAGCTCGTCGAGGCTCTCGTCACCCACAAAACCGTTAAAGTACAAAAAATATTCATCAGCGCCCAGCTCCGGGATCTTTTGCTCCAGTATGCCGACGCGGTGGCCCGCCCGGCCGACGTGCTGCGCCGCGCCCGGGCCGTCCTCAGCGCGGACACCGCCCACGGGGACCACTTCCACCTGCGCATCGCCTGCCCCGACGACCAGCCCCACTGTCGCTGATTTTCACCGCGCCCCTTTGCAGGAGCCATTTCAAGGTTATATTGCCGGCCGGAGGTCTTTGTCATGTCTTACAAAACCAGGCACGCCACTGTAGAGATACCGGAGGTCCTCCCCATCCTCCCCCTGCGCAACGCCGTGCTGTTCCCGGGGTCCATCATCCCCATCGATGTGGGACGCAAAAAGAGCGTGAAGCTCATCGAGGAGGCCCTGGCCCGGGAGAAGCCCATCATCGGCATCCTCACCCAGCGCGACCCCCAGGTCGAACACCCCCAGGAGGACGATCTTTTCACAGTGGGCTGCGCCGCCCGCGTCCTCAAGGTCATCAAGCTCGGGGCAGAGAACTTCAGCGTGATCATCCAGGGCCTGGCCCGCGTCGAGGTGCTCGGCTTCATCGGACGGGAACCCTACATCACGGCCCGCATCCGCACGCTGCCTGACGACCCGACCGAAGACGGCGTCCCCCCGGAAGAGGCCGGGACGGAGGCCGTCAGCGCTGACGGGGACGGAGACGCGACCGTCGATCCCCTCGAGGCCCGCGCGGATCTCGAGGCGCTGCAGCTCAACCTGCGCGAGACCGCCCGCAAGGTCATCAAGCTCATGCCCGACGTGCCCAACGAGGCCGCCGCCCTCATCGACTCGGTCACCGAACCCGGCGCCCTGGCGGACCTGATCGGCGCGAACCTGGACCTCCCCGTGGACGAGAAGCAGGCCATCCTCGAGACCCCGGGCATTCGGGACCGCATGTACCGCATCCTGGTCTCCCTGAACCGCCAGCTCGAGCTCTTGAAGGTGCGCGAGCAGATCAACTCCCAGGTGCAGGAGGAGATGGGAAAGAGCCAGCGCGAATACATCCTGCGTCAGCAGCTCAAGGCCATCCGGGAGGAGCTCGGCGAGCAGGACGAGCCGGGCTCCGAGGTCGAGGAGCTCAAGGCCAAGATCGAGTTGTGCATGATGCCCGACGAGGCCGAGGCGGTCGCCCTCAAGCAGCTCGACCGCCTCAAGATGATGAACCCGGCCTCTGCCGAGTACACGGTGGTCCACTCGTACCTGGACTGGCTCGTCGAGCTGCCCTGGAACGAGGCCACCGAGGACCAACTGGACATCCCGGCCGTGCGCCGGATCCTCGACGAAGACCACTACGACCTCGAGAAGGTGAAGAAGCGCATCGTCGAGTACCTGGCCGTGCGCAAGCTCAACCCGGATAAAAAGGGACCCATCCTGTGCCTGGTGGGTCCGCCGGGGGTGGGCAAGACCTCCCTGGGCAAGAGCATCGCCCGGGCCATGGGGCGGGAGTTCTGGCGCATCAGCCTGGGCGGCGTGCGCGACGAGGCCGAGATCCGCGGCCACCGGCGCACCTACGTGGGCGCCCTGCCCGGCCGCATCATCCAGGGCATCCGCAAGGTGAAGGTGAAAAACCCCATTTTCATGCTCGACGAGATCGACAAGCTCGGGAACGACTTCCGCGGCGACCCCGCCTCGGCTCTCCTCGAGGTGCTCGATCCCGAGCAGAACAACACCTTCTCGGATCACTACCTCGAGGTTCAGTTCGACCTGAGCTCGGTGATGTTCATCGCCACGGCGAACATGATCGACACCGTCCCGCCGGCCCTGCGCGACCGCATGGAGGTCCTCGAGCTGCCCGGCTACACCCGCAACGAGAAGTTCCACATCGCCCGAAACTACCTCATCCCCCGGCAGTTGCGCGAGAACGGCATCTCTGATGTCGGCCTGGAGCTGCCGGATGAGACTGTCTATAGGATTATTGACAATTACACCCGGGAGAGCGGAGTGCGCAACCTGGAACGGACCATCGAGGGTGTCTGCCGCTCGATGGCCGTGCGGGTGGCCGAGGGCCAGGACGTGCGGGGCCACGCGGTGACGCCGGACCAATTGGCCGAGCTTCTCGGACCCGAGAAGTTCCTCGACCTGGCCCACCTCGAGAACCAGGAGCCCGGCGTGGCCACCGGTCTGGCCTGGACCCCGGTGGGCGGCGACGTCATCTACGTCGAGAGCCGCCGCATGAAAGGCAAGGGAAGCCTCACGCTCACCGGCCAGCTCGGCGACGTGATGAAGGAGAGCGCCCAGGCGGCCCTGTCGCTGTTGCGCGCGGACGCGGCGGTCTACGGCATCTCGGAGGACCTTCTCGAGCACAACGACGTCCACATCCACGTGCCCGCGGGCGCCGTCCCCAAGGACGGTCCCTCCGCCGGCGTCACCATGTTCTCCTCGCTGCTGTCGGTGTTCACGGGCCGCCCGGTCCGCGGGGACGTGGCCATGACCGGCGAGATCACCCTGCGCGGCCGGGTGCTGCCCGTGGGCGGCATCAAGGAGAAGGCGCTGGCCGCCCACCGCGCCGGCGCCCGCCGCCTGATCCTGCCCGCCGAGAACCGCAAGGACCGCGACGAGATCCCCGAGGAGGCCCGCAATCAGATGGAGATCATCTTCATCTCCAAGGTGAGCGAGCTCCCCGCCCTGGTGTTGGAAGCCTAGAGAGTCAGGATCGAAATCGAAATCGAAATCGAAATCGAAATCGAAATCGGGCGACCTGGCGACCTGGCGACCTGGCGACCTGGCGACCTGGCGACCGGATGACCGGTCGCTTAGCGGAATCTTGGATCAATTCTGACGGATTCGTTCTGGGCCAGTTTACGCCTCGGCGGCGGCTTCCTTCTTGAGGGGCTTCTTGATCAGGAAGGTGATGGCGATGGAGACGACCAGCAGGGCACCGGCCAGGTAGAAGGCGTTGTCGAAGGAGCCCGTGCGCTTCTTGATCTCGCCGGACACGACAGCCAGGATGGAGCCCACGCCCCAGGCCGTGAAGACCAGGCCGTAGTTCACGCCGAAGTTCTTGAGCCCGAAGAAGTCCTTGGTGATCGAGGGGAACAGCGCCAGGTTGGAGCCGTAGCAAGCGCCGATCAGGATCGCCGCCGGCACCAGGAGGGCGACCGTGCCCAGGCTGGGCATGGCGAACATGAGCAGCATCTGCAGCGCGGCGAAGATCTGCATGGTGCGAATGCGGCCGATCTTGTCCGAGAAGCTGCCCGCGATGAGGCGGCCGCCGGCGTTGCCGATGGCCATGAGCGCCACCAGGATGAAGCCGCCCTCGTAGCTGGCTTGAGCCTGCACCACCACGGCGAGCTTGCCGATGACCATGAGGCCGGCGCCGGCGTTGAAGGCGTACATGAGCCACAGCAGGTAGAACTGCGGGGTGGACATCACCTCCTTGACCGAGAAGTCGTTGGCCGAGGCGGCCTTGGCGGCGGCTCCGGCGGCGGGCGCGGCCTTGGGCGGGTTCACCAACAACTGGGCCAGCACCACCACCACGCCCAGGAACACGAAGCCCAGGATCAACAGCGTGTTCTGCACGCCGTTGGCGGCGATCATGGCCTTGACCATGGGGGCGATATAAACGGAAGCCAGACCAAAGCCGGCGACCACGATGCCCGCGATCATGCCCGTCTTGGCCGGCGGGAACCACTTGACGGCCGGGGGCGTGGCGGCCGCGTAGCCGAAGCCGATGCCAGTGCCGCTGACCACGCCGAAGGAGAGGATGAACATCAGCACGGTGTCGACGAAGCTCGCCAGGATCAGGCCGGCGCCGATGAGCACGCCACCGATGGTGGCCACCAGGCGCGGAGACAGCTTGTCCTGCAGACGCCCGGCGGGGACCATCATGAAGGCGAACACCAGGCAGGCGATGGTGTAGGGCCACGCCTTGTCGGCCTCGCTCCAACCCCATTCCTTCGGGATCTCCTTGGAGATGACGCTCCAGGTGTAGAGCACGCCCAGCGCCAGGTTGATGCCGGTGCCCGACAGTGTGACGATCCAGCCCTTCTTCGATCCAGTCACAGACTCCGTCATGTCGACTCCTTCTCGCGTGAACACGCGCATGTTGAGGCGGGTCGATATGTAACGGATGAGCGGCGATCTGTCAACGTAAAGCGGGGTCTTTTCAGTTGTGAAAGTCCGCACGATTGAAAGTGATTTCTGCGGGCCTCACTCGGGCATCACGCAGCGGCAGGGATCCTCGGGCAGGGTCGCGTCGCAGCCCAGGGAGATGGCCCCCTCGCCGAGCTCGATCACGCACTTGTCGGAGCACACGAAGTACTCGTAATAGTACGAGTCGGTGCAGATCGCCACCCGGCCGTCCTCGAGGCAGAGGAGGTCCGAGGGCATGCACTCGGCGATGTCGCCGTCGATCATGTCGTACTCGCAGTTGCACGGGTTTTCGGGGTTGTCCGCGGTGCAACCCAGATAGGAGGAGTAATCGGGTCCCATCGTCGCCTTGCAATAGGCGTCGCAGGTGACGGTCCGCGGCGTGCCCATGTACGGATCGTAGCTCTCTTCCATGTCGCAGTACGTGATGTATTCGGCGTCGGAGCAGAAGAGCTCGTCGGGATAGCACTGGGCGATCATGCCGTCGAGGCCGTCGTAGTCGCACTGGCAGCGGTTGTCGGTGTTCTCGGCGTTGCAGCCGTGGCTGACGTAGTCCGCTCCGTAGTGGGCGACACAGTAGTCGTTGCAGTTGACCACCTGGCGGACGTGATTCTCGTCACAGAACACCAGGGTGTCCGTGTTTCGGCACATGGCGTCGCCCTCGGTGCAGGCGTCTGGGTTCTCCTCGAAGGCGACCGTGCAACCGGCGCCCAGCAGAAGTCCTGCGCCCGCGGTCAGCGCGGTACCGAGGGTGAGCGGGCCGCGGGGAGCCCGGGAGAGGGCCGATTTGACGGGATAGCGGGGAGGTTCGGCGGCGGTAACGGGGCTTAGGCTAAAATGTTTTTTCTTCATGGTGATGACTCCTGATAAGAGGCCGTTGCTATTGTAGCACCGGCGAGGCGGGGCGCAACGGGCAATTTCGGGGGTTCGAGGCCGGGGATGATCCCGGGGCGAGGTTCACGGGCGGGCGCAGGCGGCCTCGACCTCGGCCACGGTCTTCGGAATGGGGCGCGCGCCCAGGACCCGGCAGCCGTCGTCGGTGACGAGCACGTCATCCTCGAGGCGCACGCCGCCGAAGTCCAGGTAGGTGAGCGCGCGGTCGTAGTCGATGAACCGGGCCAGATGCCCCTGTTCCCGCCACTGACGGATCAACTCGGGAATGAAATAGATCCCCGGCTCCACGGTGAAGACCATGCCCGGGCGCAGGGTGCGGTTCATGCGCAAAAAGCCCAGGCCGAACTGCTTCGAGCGGGAGGTCCCCGGCTCGTAGCCCGCGAGATCGCCGTAATCCTCCATGTCATGGACGTCGAGCCCGAGCAGGTGTCCGAGCCCGTGGGGAAAGAACAGCGCGTGGGCCCCCTCGGCCACCGCCTCGGCCACGTCTCCGCGCAACAGGCCCAGCTCCTTGAGGCCCGCAGCCATGGTGCGGGCCGCAGTGAGGTGCACGTCGGCGAATCCAACCCCGGGCGCGCAGGCGGCTATGGCGTCGCGCTGGCCGGCGAGCACGATCTCGTAGATCGCGCGCTGGCGGTCGGTGAAGCGCCCGCCCACCGGGAAGGTGCGCGTGATGTCCGAGGCGTAGCCTTCAGCGGTCTCGGCGCCCGAGTCCACCAGCAGCAGGTCGCCCTCGGCCAGGGTGTTGCCGTAGGCGTGGTTGTGGAGCACCTCGCCGCGGCGGCTGACGATGGGGATGAACGACTGCGCGCAGCCGTGGAACAGCGCGGCGCCGGTCATGGCCGCGACCACGTCCTGCTCCCGGGCGCCGGGCGCCATGGCGCCGATGGCGGCCTCGTACATGTCCGCCGAAGCGTCCAACGCGAGCTCGATCTGCTCGAGCTCGCGGGGCTCCTTGCACAACCGCAGCCCGGCCAGAACGCGCATGAGCGGCGAGCTGGCCTCCGAGCGCACGGCGTCGGGGGTCTTCCCCAACCACCCGGCCAGGGTCAGCACCTGCTCGGCGCGAAAAGGCCGCGGATAGAGCACGTCCTTCAGGCCGGCGAGGAGCCCGGGGAGGCGCTCGAGGGTCTCCACCCGGGCGATCCCGGCGGCGGCGGCCAGCTCCTCGAGAGACGGCACCGGGCCGGTCCACACGACGTCGTCGAGGGTGGCGGGGATTCCCAGCAGGAGCTCTTCTCCGTCGGGTAAAAGCAGCAGCGCCAGATCAGCTAGGGCGTGGCCGGCCAGGTACAGGAACGTGCTGTGCTGGCGGAACTCATACGTGTTGGCGGCGTAGTTGCGCGGCGCTTCGCAGTGACCGGGGATGAGGATGGCGGCGCCGGGCAGGGCCTCGCGCAGCCGCGCGCGACGGCTCTGGTATACCTGGGGTTCGAACATGGGATCACCTCCTTGGAATCGATCGTCGCGCCCACCCTACCCCGAAGGCGCCCCCCAGTTCAACCCGGAAAGTGAAAACGCGCCAACTGATGGAAGTCCGGCCGCTCGCCGGGCAGGGGGACGAACGAGCCGTGGAAGCGCCCGGTCCCCAGGATGCAGGTGACGTTGAGGGCGCGCAGCCCCGGCGGCAGCGCGGTGGCGGGGAGCATGATCGAGGCCTCCCACCGCCCGGCGTCTTGCCGCCAGGCATGGTGGAGCGGCGCGGGCTCGCCCACGATGTTCCGGCAGCCGTGGAGGGCGAGCAGCCAGTAGTGCCCGTGGGGTCCCAGCTCCAGCTCCAGGTAGCGGTCGTCGTCGCCGAGGAGGAACACCTCGACCACGTCGTGACGCCAGAGGGCCTCGACGCGCCCCGGGGGATGCGGCGGCGCCGGCGACCTGGTGAGCGGCCCGCTGACCGTCACCGTGAACGTGTCCGGTCCGAGCTCGAGGCGGGCGCCGAGCCGCCATTCTCCGGGCGCGTCGGGTTCATGAAAATGGGGGAGGAAATCGAGCTCGAGGCGCGCGGGAAACGACATGCCTCGAGTCTACGCGGCCTGCGCCAGAACGCCAGTTTCCGCGTCTTGCGTTGACGGCCGCACTTGCGGTATCTTCGAGGCCATCCTTCTTCTCCACAGGAGCCGGCATGCCATTTTCCCGCAAACAGATCGAAACGATGGTCTCCGATGACGCCAGGAGCTTCAACGACCTGGATCTATCGGGCTGTGACCTCTCCGGCCTGGAGTTCACCCAGCGTTACTTCAAGCGCGCCAACCTGCGCGGCGCCAACCTCTCCGGCGCGACCTTCTGCCAGTGCGAGTTCAAGAAGGCCGACCTCACCGGCGCCAACCTCACCAAGGCCGATTTCTCGCAGTGCGAGTTCCCCGAGGCGGTCCTGGACGAGACCGTCGTGGAGCGCACCACCTTCAGCCAGTGCGAGTTCAAGCGCGCGACCTGGAACGGCGCGAAGGTGAAGAAGGCCGAGTTCTCCCAGTGCGACGACGTGACCGGCCTGCCGGTGGAGAAGGTCTACGCCACCTTGTGGGACATGGACGACGAGGCCGCCAAATGGAAGGTCTGCCGCGAGCGACTCTCGGCGCTGGCGCCGATCCTGGGGGGCACCGTCAAGGAGCGCCGCGACGAGGACACGATCGCGTGGCACGGCACCTTCCAGGGGCGCGCGTTCCGCGTCTGCGTCGACCTGTCCTTCGGCCAGCCCCTGGTCCAGATGGCCGCCACGAACCGGCTCGGCGACCTGCGGTTGAACCGGGACCCGGGCCGCAAGGCGAAGGCCGCGCCGCCGGACGAGTGGGACGAGAAGGACGGGAGCGACGTCTGCTTCTTCCTCAGCGACTCGGTGTTCCTCGAGGCCCCGGTCAGCGAGCTCGAGTGGCTCAAGCAGCGGCTCGAGACCCTGCCCGGCCCGCTGTACAACAGTTGCCTGGCCCTGCTCGACCACCTGAAACTGCAGTACCTCGAGCTCGCGGACGACTGGATTCAGGCCGAATACAAGAAGGACATCCTGCAGGTGAACCTGGCCGAGTCCGTCCCGATGATCCTGGCCGTGTTCGCCGCCGCCGCCGCCCACGTGGAGGCGGCCCGGCCGGTGGGCCCCGTGTTCGACGCCGAGGCCTTCGCGGGCGCCGCGTCCGCTCCCTGCCGCTACTGCGGCAACGCCGTCCCCTGGGGCCAGGTGCGCTGCCCCTCGTGCGGCGCCTCCCTCTGAACCCCGAGGAGTGTTCCATGCCCGCCCTGACCCGCGACGAAGTCGAGAGATGGCTCCAGAAACCCGCCAAGGCCTTCCACGACCAGGACCTGACCGGCTGCGACCTGTCCGACCTGGAGCTCGGTGGTTGTGACTTCAAACGCGAGCAGTTCCACGGAGCGAAGCTCGCCGGCGCAACGCTCGAGGCCTGTGACTTCAGGCAAGCGGTGTTCGACGGAGCCGACCTGACCGGCGCCACCTTCATCGGGTCTCTGTTCCAGGAGGCCCGCCTCGACGGCGCCATCATCAAGGACGCCACCTTCGAGACCTGTGATTTCGAGGGCGCCACCTGGAACGGCGCCGTGGTGAAGCGGTGCACGTTCGAGTCGTGCGACGACATCGAGGGGCTCGCGCCGCACAAGATCTACGCATCGCTCTCGGACATGCCCGAGGACGAGCAGAAGCTGGCCGTCTGCCGGGAGCGCTTCTCCCCGCTGCAGGCGTTGGTGGGCGGCACCATCGAGGGGACCGCCGAGGACACGGCCTGCCAACTCGTCGGCGAATTCCGGGGCCGGAAGTTCAGCCTCCACGTGGACTTCTATGACGGCAGCCCGACGCTGCATCTGGACACGCGGGAGACCGAGGACGTCTGGTTTTACGTGTACCGCGATCCCAAGCGCCGGGCCAAGGCCGAGGCCGCCAGGACCGACGGTGACCAGGAGCCGCAGCGGCTCCACTTCCTCTCGGAGTCGATCTACCTCGAGGAGGAGACGCAAGAGGAGCTCGACGCCTGCCTCGCCGTGCTCGCGCGGCTGTCGCCCGGGACGCGCCAGGCCCTGATCGAGGCCCTGGAGACGTTCAAGATCGACCAACTCGAGATCGCCGACGACCACCTCGAAGCCGATTACAAGAAGGACATCCTGGTCCTCGATCTGACACAGAGCGTACCGCTGTTGCTGGACCTGTTCGCTCAACTGGCCGACGCGGTGGAAGCCGGACAGGGAGCGACGGGCGGGGCGCCGGTGACGGAGCCGGAGCCGGTGTCGGAGCCGGCGCCGGCGCCGGTGTCGGTAACGACGGTGTCGGTGTCGGTGCCCGAGTCGGTGCCCGGGTCGGCGCCAGCCGCGTTGGTCCCGCCGCCGACCGAGACGCCCTCGTTCGATCTGACGAAGCGCTGCCGCCACTGCGGCACGGTCATCCCCTGGGGCGAGTTCGAGTGCCCCTCCTGCCACAAGTACTTCTGAACCTGCGGTGCCAGGCGACCGAAGACGGTCGGGTCGCCACAGTCCATAGAAAGACAACGCGCAATCAGAGCTTGCGCACTCCTTTCAATGGCGATAAGCACGAGTTCATCGCGGTCGCAAAACGATAGACCACTGGAGAATGACCGGTCGTGGCGGTTTGGCCACGACCGGTGAGCCGGAAGAAAGAAGAGAAAGAAGAAAAGAAGAAGAAGCGGGAGCAGAACTCCCGCACTCCATGTTTAACGAAGATTAGGGGCGCTTAGCCCATGGGGACGGGAGCCGGGGCCGGAGCCGGGGCCGGAGCCGGAGCCGGGGCCGGAGCCGGGGCCGGAGCCGGGGCCGGGGCCGGAGCCGGAGCCGGAGCCGGGCCTGCGACGGGCGGCGGCACGGGGCCGGCGGACGGGTTCGCTCCGGGGAGGGGGACCGGCCTCGGCTGACGGGGCATCATGCGGGGCCCCATCGGCATCGGGCGCGGACCGGGCGCCGGCGGCAGGGCGGCAGGCGCAGCGGCCGGAGCCACGTTGGTGGCGGCGGGCGCGGGCTTCTGCTGGGCCTTCTTCTCGCTGGCGGGCACGGCGTTGACAATCAGCGGAGCGATGACGAGCGCGACGACGCTCATGAGCTTGATCAGGATGTTCAGCGAGGGGCCCGAGGTGTCCTTGAACGGATCGCCGACGGTGTCGCCGGTGACCGCGGCCTTGTGGGGCTCGGACTTCTTGCCGCCGTGGTGGCCGTCCTCGATGTACTTCTTGGCGTTGTCCCAGGCACCGCCGGCGTTGGCCTGGAAGATCGCCAGGAGCACGCCCGAGACGGTGACGCCGGCGAGCATGCCGCCCAGCGCGTATTTGTTCCAGAAACCCACGATGACCGGGAGCACGACGGCCATGACGCCGGGGACGATCATCTTGCGGATGGCGGCCTTGGTGGAGATGGCGACGCAGGCGGCGTAGTCGGCCTTGCCGGTGCCCTCGAGGAGGCCGGGGATCTCCTTGAACTGGCGGCGGACCTCGACGATCATGTCGTTGGCGGCCTCGCCGACGGCGGTCATGGCCATCGCCGAGAAGAGGAACGGCACCATGGCGCCGAAGAACAGGCCGGCCATGACGATCGGGTTCGAAACGTCGATGGTGGCGACCTTGGCCTGCATCTGGAACGCGGAGAACAGCGCCAGGGCGGTGAGAGCGGCGGAGCCGATGGCGAAGCCCTTGCCGATGGCGGCGGTGGTGTTGCCCACGGCGTCGAGCTTGTCGGTGCGCTCGCGGACCTCTTTGGGCAGCTCGGCCATCTCGGCCAGGCCGCCGGCGTTGTCGGCGATGGGGCCGTAGGCGTCGACCGCGAGCTGGATGCCCGTGGTGGAGAGCATGCCCAGGGCGGCGATGGCGATGCCGTAAAGGCCGGCGAGCTGGAAGGACACGAGGATGGCGGCGCAGATCCAGATGATCGGCAGGGCGGTTGAGGTCATGCCCGTGGCCAGGCCGGCGATGATGTTCGTCGCGGCGCCGGTCTCGGAGGCCTTGGCGATCTTGTGGACCGGACCGCGGTCCTTGGAGCAGTAGTACTCGGTGGTCACGCCCACGGCGATGCCGGCGACGAGTCCGGCGATGGTGGCGCCGAAGAGCTTGAGCCAGGTGATCTTCACGATGCCGTAGCCCGGGACCGTCATCTGCACGCCCACGGGGACCAGCCACCAGCAGATGGCGGCGGTGGCGATGAGCATGACGAAGGCGGCGCCGAAGGTGCCGGTGTTGAGCGCGGCCTGCGGGTTCCCGCCCTCCTTCGTGGAGACGAAGAAGGTGCCCAGGATGGAGGCGAGGATGCCGACGCCGGCCAGGATCAGGGGCAGCAGCACCAGGCGCATCACCGGGGTGCCCTCGAAGTTGCCGATCCAGGTCGCACCGAACGCGAGCACCATCGTGCCGACGATGGCGCCGACGTAGGATTCGAACAGGTCCGCGCCCATGCCGGCCACGTCGCCCACGTTGTCGCCCACGTTGTCCGCGATGACCG
>CALKWH010000332.1 GCA_938004375.1 uncultured Pseudomonadota bacterium | reverse complement strand
CCGGGCGAGGAGCTCGGTGTCGGTGTTCGTCTTGATGAAGTTGACGAGGATCGACGGCACCGTGAAGTTGAAGTCCGAGAGTGAGAGCTTCAGGAGATCCTTCCAGGGAAGGCTCGGGGAGGTCGAGCCGCCGGAACCGCCGGTGGCCGTTCCGGAAAGAGAGCCCGAGGTCGAGTAGGTCGAGAGCTTCGCCCCGAGCTCGAGGAGCTTCGTCGTGCTGAGCTGGAGGAGCTCGACGTCGAGGACGACCTCGGCCTTCGCCTTGTCGTTCACCTCGATGAGCCGCTCCGCGACGGCGACCTTGTCGGCCGTGTCACGGATGACGATCGCGTTCAGCTGGGGGATTGTCCCCATCCGCCGTCCTCAAAAGAACTCCGAGAGGCCATCCTCTACTGCATCGCCGATGCCCAGGCCCGTCACCCGGTGCAGATTCACGCTTTCTGCGCGATGTCTAATCATTTACACGTCGTCTTCACCGACCCTGATGGCAGCGCTCCGCTTTTCGTCCAGGCCATGAATCAGTCGATCGCGCGGTATGTGAACTGTAGCCTCGGCCGCTTCGGTGCCATGTGGGAGGGCGGGGCGCGGCCCAATTATTGTGTACTCCCCGAAAGCGGCGACGTGTTTGACAAGGTAGTGTATACGCTGACCAACCCGGTGAAGGCCGGCCTCGTGTCGGAACACCACCTGTGGCCAGGCGCCATCTCCGATGCTGGCCAGATCGGCATGGGTAGCATCACTACGAAGCGACCCAGGAAGTTCTTCGCCAAGACCGACGATGCGACGCTGCTCACGCGGGAGTTGATCCTCACGCCGGTACCGGGCGCGCAGGCGATGGGGCAGAAAGACTACGGGCGCTACCTGGAGCAGCGGGTGTCCGAGGTGGAAGCGGCCATCGCCGCGGACCGCAAGGCCAGAGGCGAGAGGTGGCTGGGGCGCAAAGGGTGCCTGGCGCTGGACCCGTTCGACGCGCCGAAGACGAAGTGGAAACCGTTCTCTCGAAATCCGAAGGTGTCGTCGAGGAATGAAGACGCCCGCAAGGCACAGATACGCCACCAGAAGAACTTTCGTGAGCAGTACCGCGAGGCCAAGCGGACGTTCCGGGAGGGCCACCGCGACATCCCGTTCCCGGAGGGTACTTTCGCCATGCGGGTCCACTGGGGTGTCGCGGTCGTGCCTCTGGTTTGAATTCCGCAAGTCGCTGACGTCCCGAACGTCCCATTCCCCGCGATGCCGAGCGCTTCGCGCTTCCCTTGGTGTGCCCACACACACCCTAATATGGGATACGTTCACAAAAGATACGCGGATCCATCCACATTTTTCGTCAAATTGACGGCTGAAAAACCTCCTCTTTCGTCTCTTGGGGCAGCAGATGACGGTGTCGTACACATCGCACTGTGCTCATAAAAAACTGAGGCGTGGTCAGTATGCTTATTTGTTGCAGGTGGTGAGAAAGGCGGACCAGGCGGCGGGGTCGCGCCAGCAGCGGGGCGGGGAGGCGGGGCAGCGGGTACCGGGGGCTTCGGGGAGGATGGACGCCAGGGTCTCGAGGAAGGGTGCGGGCAGCGGGCGGCGGGCCAGCGCGAGGAAGAGGGGGGCGTCGGAGGGGCGGGCGAAGGCGGCGAGCGCGCGCAGGAGCCAGGTGCCGGCCGTGACGCGCTCCTCGAGGGTGGTGCGGGGGGTCTTCGGGTCGAAGAAACGGCGCACGCGGGCGGCCACGGAGTCGGCGGCCCACGCCTCGCGTCGGTCGGCGAGCAGGTGGGCGAGGGTGGCGAAAGGCTCATCGGCGAGTTTCGGGGCGCGGAAGGTCTTCACCAGGTCCGCGCGCAGGGCGGTGTAGCCGCAGGTCTTCACGCGCTCGAGCAGCGGGTACCAGAGCTCGTGGGCGGCGTCGGTGAGGACCGGGCGGGCGGCGTCGGCGAAGCGCGGATCGCAGCGGTCGGCGAGGAGGGTGAGCGCCGCGCGCTGCACGGGCGGCCACGGGCTCTTCGCCAGAGTGGCCAGCTCCGGCGGGAGCGGAGCGGTTGCGGGCCAATGGGCGAGCACCACCAGTTGGGCATCGGGGCGCGGCGTGCGGGCCAGGCCGGCGAGCGCCGCGGGGGACGGCTTCAGGCGCAGGAGCGTGGCCAGGGCCTGGAGCTTCACCGCCGGGGTATGATCGTTCTGGGCAAGGCGGCGGACCGGCGCCGCCAGCCGGGGATCGGCCAGGGTCGCGGCCGCCTGCAGCCAGGTGAGGCGTCCCCGCAGGGACTTGGGCGGGCGCAACCGCGCGAGGCAGGCGGCGGCGGCGTCGTGGGCGGCCGGATCCCTTTTCGCCCAGTGGTCGAACAGAAACGGCAGCGTCAGCAACTCGCGGCACCAGGCGTTGATCAACGCGGGGCGGTCCGCCGGGCGTGCGCCGTCCCGCGTGATCTCGGCGAGGCTCGCGTGGGCGCGCGCCAGGGCCAGGAGACGGACGGGGTCGGGCGCGCCGCCGGCGAGCCAGGGAGGCAGCAGGCGGGCCAGATACGCGGGATCTGCGTCGGGGCGCAGCCGGGCGAAGAGCGCGTCCCGGGCGTGGGGAGCGGCCAGGGTCTTCTGCAGCCGGGCGACCTGCTCGGGGGCGGCCCAGGCCAGGAGCTCGAACTGGGCGGCCACCAGCCCGGGGGACGCGCGGTGGGCCAGCGCTTCGCCGAGCGTCCGCTTCACGACCGTGTCCGCGGCGGCCTCCCAGGCGGCCAGCAGTCGCTCGTCGGGGACGCCGGAGAGCGCGGGTACCACCTGGGCGGGCGTGAACGTGCGGTCGGCGAGGCCGGCCAGGATGGCTGCCACCGGGTCGGCGGCGAGGTCGAGCTCGGTGAAGAGCGTGAGCTCGGAGATCGCCAGGGGCGCCTGACCGGCGGCGGGGGGCGTCTGACCCGGCCACACGCGCTCGACGGCGAGCTCCAGGCAGGCGGCGTCGATGGCCTCGGGGAAGGCGACGTGCCAGGGAACATGGTGCGAGCCCGGCACCAGCCGCGGGTCGGCGGGGAGCTCGACGCGGATCGTGCGGGCGCCGGCGGTGAGGGTGAAGGTCCGCAGGCGCGCATGGCGGGCGAAGGAGGCCTCGTCGCCGCCGTGGCCGGGCAGGATGGAGATCGCCCGCAGGCGGCGCAGGGGGGCGGGCAGCTTCCACACCAGCGTCAGGCCGGGGCCGGGGCCCGCCGACACCCAGGCGGTAGTGGCGTTGTGGTCGGTGAGCCGCACGGGGGCCGGCGGCTCGTCGGAGCCTTCGTCCTCCGGTTCGGCCACGGCCGGCGGTGGAGCGACGAACCAGGGACGCCGTCGCACGCCCGGGGGTGGGCCCTTCACGGCCTGCACGGTCACGACGCCGGCGGTCGGCGAGGAGAAGCCGCGGGGAACCGGTTCCCAGCCGGCCTTGCCCCAGCGGCGGCGGTTGATCCGAAGGGGGGCACCGTCGCACCGGTCGGCGGCCGGGCTTTCGTCATAGGTCTCGCCTGTCGCTGGGTCGAAGCGCCACGGGCGGGGGGCCTCGAGGGCGCTCTGCCGGGCGAGGGTGACGCGGCCGTCGGACTCGATGCGGAACAGCCACTGGAGACGGTCCGAGCTCGCGTGGAGCAGGCCGTGGGCGGCAGACCAGGTACAGGCGGCGGGCGCGAAGCCCGCGGGGGCGGGGACGGTCACCTCGCGGGGGGCGCCCGGAGGCCGGGCGGGGGCGCCCGAAGGTCGGGCGGGGGCGCCCGAAGGCCGGGCGGGCAGGCGTAGGACGAGTCCGGCGGGGGTCACTTCCAGGGTGGCCCCGGCGCCGCAGTCCAGGGGGGCGCCAAAGAGCAGCAGGGGCAAAAGGGTGATCATGGGGACTCCTGTCCCGCCGGCGCGGGGGCCGGCGCAGGCCTGGCGGGGAAGGCCGGCGGCGCGTGGGTCGCGGGTGTCCTCCCCGAGCCTTCCTCCAGTTCGATCAGGCGGTTCACCAGCCGGGCCGAGACGTAACTGGCCTTGGTGCGCCACTTCTCCGGGCTCACGAGCAGGACGGCGAAGGCCCAGCGGGGCGCCTCGACCGGCGCGTAGCCCATGAACCACGTGTACAGCAGGATCTGGGGCTCGGTGCGACCCAGGGTGCCGGTCTTGCCGCCCACGGTGACGGACACCAGGGGCTCGTCGCCCTTGTAGAAGCCCTCCTTGGCCGTGCCCAGCGTCACGGTGCGGGCCAGCATCAGACGCAGGCGGGCCACCGCCTCGGCGGGCAGGCTGGAGACCAGCCGGGCCGTCGGGAGGGGGAGCGGCACCGGGCGCTTCTCGCGATCCACGGCCAGGCGCAGCAGGTGCACCGGCGGGACCCGGCCGTCCCCGGCGATGAGCGCGGCGAGCCAGGCCGCGTGCCAGGGGCTCAAGGTGGCGTGACCGAACCCGGCGGCGGCCTGGGGCAGGGCCATGGGATCGGCGTCGGAGAGCTTGAAGCGGCTCTTCTCGACCGCGAACTCGAAGGGCAGCTCGGCGTTGAAGCCGCAGGCCGAGGCCGCGTCCAGCAGACGGCGGGCGTCCAGGTGGGTGCGGGCCAGGCGTCCCAGCACGGCGTTGGAGGAGTTGGCGAGCGCGGTCTCCAGGTCCTCGCAGGTGGCCTTCTCGGGCGGGGGCTCCACGAGGTGCTTCTCGGTGATCCCCCCGTGGCCGCCTTCGTAGCAGGTCGGCTGACGCGGGTCGAAACTCGGCGTCACCAGCAGGGCCAGCGCCGAGACGGTCTTGAAGAGCGAGGCTGCCGGCGCCCAGGGCTTGAGGGTGAGCTCGCCCATGGTGAGCTTGGGTTCGGCCGCGGAGAAGCCTGCCAGCGCCCGCACCTCTCCGTCGGGCAGGTGGATCACCACGGCGGCCGCGTAGGGCAGCTCGTAGCGCCGGAACTCCTGCAACAGGAAGGCCTGCAGCCGGGGATCGAGGGTGGCCTGCACCGAGACCCCCGAGGGCGTCGTCTGCCAGAACGCGCCGTCCCGCTCGGTGAAGCGCACGAGGTCCAGCTCCGAGGTCCAGGTAGGCGGCACCGAAGGCTGCTTGGGCGTGTCGGCCAGGTCCAGCCTCGTGGCCGGTGGCTTGTCCTCGGCGGGGTCGGGGGCGAGCCACAGGGCGACGAGGATGCCGGCGAAGGCCACGATGAAGAAGGCCACGGGCGCGATGCGGTTCTTCACGGGGCGGATTCCTCGTCCGCGCCGCGGGACCACTTGTAGGGCAGCACGTGCAGCAGGTCGTGCTTGCGCAGGCGGTAGTACAACGTGGAGCGGTTCATCCCGAGCAGACGAGCGGCGGCGGCCATGTTGCCTCCCGAGGCCTCGATGGCCCGCAGGATGCCCTTTCGCTCCTCGTCCTGCAACAGGCCCGGCAGCGGGCGGGGCTCCACCACGGGCGGGGGCGTCACGACGGCGGTGCCCTCGGCCGGGATCGCCGGGTTGAACTGCAGGTCGTCGCCGGTGAGCACACCGTCGCTGCACAGCACCATGGCGCGCTCCACCAGGTTCTCGAGCTCGCGGACGTTGCCCGGCCAGTGGTAGGCCAGGAGCGTGTCCATGAAGCTCTCGTCCACGCGCACCACGCGCTTGCCGGTGATGGGCGAGAAGCGGGCGACGAAGTGCGCGACCAGCAGGGGGACGTCGGTGGGCCGCTCGCGCAGGGGCGGGAGCTCGATGGGGAAGACGTTGAGGCGGTAGTACAGGTCCTGGCGGAAGGCGCCCGAGCTCACCAGCGCCTCGAGATTGCGGTGGGTGGCGCTGATCACGCGCACGTCGACCTTGATCGTCTCCTCGCCGCCGACGCGCTCGAACTCGCGCTCCTGGAGCACGCGCAGCAGCTTGACCTGGATCTCCGGCGGGATGTCCCCCACCTCGTCGAGAAACAGCGAGCCTCCGTCGGCGAGCTCGAAGCGGCCCATGCGCCGCGAGACGGCGCCGGTGAAGGCGCCCTTTTCGTGGCCGAAGAGCTCGCTCTCGAGCACCCCCGGGCTGAGCGCGGCGCAGTTGACCTTGACGAAGGGGCCGTCGCAGCGCGGCGAGTTCAGGTGGATGGCGTGGGCGACGAGCTCCTTGCCGGTGCCGGTCTCACCCCGGATGAGCACCGTGGAGGCGGTGGGCGCCACGCGCTCGATCTGGTGGAGCACCCGCTGCAGCCCCGGGCTGTCGCCGACGATGTTGCCGAAGTTGAAGTCCTGGTGCTCCTGCTCGTCGAGGTAGCCGGCGTAGGCCCGCAGCTTGGCCTCGAGGCGCTCGTTCTCCTGGCGCAGGTGGCAGAGCTCCTGCACCTGGAGGATCACCGCGCGCAGCTCCTCGGCGTTCCAGGGTTTGGTCACGAAGCGGTAGATGTGCCCGAGGCGGATGGCCTCGACGAGGACGTCCACGTCGCGGTAGGCGGTGAGCATGATCCCCAGCGCCTGGGGGCGTACCCGTCGCGCCTCCCGCAGGAACTCGAGGCCGGTCATCTTCGGCATGCGCTGATCCGAGATGACTACGGCGATGGGGCGGTTGCGCAGGACCTCGAGGCCCTCCTCGCCGGAAGACGCCGTGAACACGGTGAACGTGCTGCGGAAGTTGAAGCGGAAGACGTTGAGGTTGTCCTCCTCGTCGTCCACGTACAGGATGGGATAGTTCCGCGCGTCGAAGGTCACCGTTGCACCCGCTCCCGCCCCGCTGGCGAAAGTCCGTCGGCAGCATAGTAATGGATTGACTCGATTTTTCAAAGGGGTACATTCCGCCACCGTCATGCCCCCCTTCGTCTCCCCTCCCTCCTCCGAACGCGCCGGCCTGGCCTACACCCTGGGCGCCTTCCTGCTGTGGGGCGTATTCCCGGTGTACTGGAAAGCCCTCGCCGGCGTGGATCCGCTGACCATCCTGGCCCACCGCGTCCTGTGGTCCGGCGTCTTCGGGCTCGTCATGCTGCGGCTGCTGCGGACCCGAGGCCTCGAGGACGTGTTCTCCCGCGGCTCCTCCCTGGCCGCCCTCGCGGCGTCGGGCCTGCTCGTGGGCGTCAACTGGTTCCTCTACATCTTCGCGGTCAACTCCGGGCACACGGTGGACGCGAGCCTGGGTTATTACATGACCCCGGTGTGCAACGTCGCCCTCGGGGTGATCTTCCTGCGGGAGCGACCCGATCCCCTGCAATGGGGGGCCATCGGCTGCGCCACGCTGGGGGTGGCCGTGCTTGTGGCGGGGGTGGGGCACGTCCCCTGGCTCTCCCTGGCGCTCATGATCACCTTCGGGCTCTACGGCCTCGTGAAGAAGGTGACCCGGGCCGGCGCGCTGGTCCAGTTGGCGGGTGAGACCCTCCTGCTCGCCCCCCTGGCGCTGGGCATCGTCGCCTGGCCCGTCGCTGTGGGCCGGCCGCTGGGTGAGACGTTCGGCTGGTCGGCCGGGGATCCCGCCGGGCTGTTTCACGTCCAGAGCGGGCTCCTCGAGGCGGCGCTGCTGGTGATCGCGGGGCCGGTGACCGCGCTTCCCCTGTGGTGGTACGCCGAGGGCGCCCGCCGCATCCCCCTGGCCACCGTGGGCGTGCTGCAGTTCGTCTCGCCCAGCCTCCAGTTGGGGATGGGGGTGCTCGTGTTCGGCGAGCCCCTGGGCGCGGGCCGCCTGGCGGCCTTCGGGTTCATCTGGGCCGGGCTGGCCCTGTACGTCGTTTCCTATCGGATCAGGGCACGCAGGTGAAGCGCTCGCACGAGGAGGTGCCGTCCCCCTGGTCCACGCAGGTGTAGCCGGGGAGGCAGTCGTCGGCGCCGGTGCACAGTTTGCGGCCGCAGTAGCCGTTGGTGCAGGACATGCCCTCGGGGCAGGGGGTGCCGGCGTTGCAGGCGCGCAGGCAGTAGCCGGCCAGGCAGCGGCCGAAGCCGGCGGGGCAGTCGTTGTTGCCCGAGCAGCCACGGCAGGTGCCGGTGGGCAGCGTGGGCGAACAGGTCATGTCGCCGCCGCAGTCCCCGTCGAGCACGCACTGGAAGGGGATCACGGGGTCCACGCAGTACCCGTCGCGGCAGTCGAAGCCGGTCGGACAGCCGGCCTGGGGGTCGGGGATGCAAGCGCCGTTGCCGTCCTCGAGGTAGCCGGAATCGCAGACGCAGATCGGACCGGTGGGGGAGAGCTCGCAGGTGCCGCGGTTGGTCTCGGTGCAGGGGTTGGGCTCACACGAGTCCACGCACGCGCCGCCGAGGCAGGAGGCGCCGGGATCGCAGGCGCCCTGCGGGTTGTACGGGGAGCACAGGGTGTCCAGGCAGGGCACGCGGTTGCAGAGTCCGGTGCCGTCGCCGTCGGGATCGACGCACAGCGTGCCGTGGGCGCAGTCGGTGTCCGCGGTGCAGATCGGGGCCGTGCAGAAGCCAACGCCCATGGCGCACTCGCCGAACAGGCAGTCCGCGGGATCGCCGCAGGGGACGCCGCAGGTTCCGAACGGGCTGCAGGTGAAGCCGGTGGGGCAATCGTCGGGCTCACCCTCGCGGCAGCCGGTGCAGACCCCACCAAGCACTTGGGCGTTGCAGAAGGTCGGGTTGCCCTCGGCCGCGCTCAGGTTCACGTGGCAGTCAAAGTCGGCGATGCACTGGGCGCCGGCCTCGGCGGGGGGCACGCACACGTCGCCGGTGCACACGGTGTCGGCCGGGCAGGTCTCCCGGACCTCGAGCTCGCAACCCGCGCCCGTGTCGGCGAAACCCTCGTCGCACTGACACTCGTAGCCCGGCTCTTCGGCCAGCTCGACGCAGGTGCCGCGGTGCAACCCGGCGGTGGCGCAGGGATCGGCGTCGCACGCTCCGGGATTGTTGACGTTGTTGAGATTGTTCGTGTAGTTGACGTTGTTGACGTTGTTGAGATTGTTCGTGTTGTTGACGTTGTTGACGTTGTTCGCGTTGTTGGACGCGGGGTCGTCGTCGCAGGCGAGGACGAGCCAGCAGGTCAGGGCGCAGATCAGCAGGTTCTTCATGGCGATTCCTCCGGCGGCCGCGGGTGCGGCGCACTGACATTATTGTGGATGTACGGGGAAAAGCAACCAGGAATCAGCGACGGCGACGCAGGCCGAGGAAGAGTCCGACCGCCAGCAACAGGAAGAGGGAGCCGGCAGGATGCGAGGAGGAGCCGGCGGAGCAGGAGCAGCCGTCTTTCTTTGCGGGGGGCTTCTCGGTGCCGCCGTCGGTGTCGGCGTCGGTGTCGGCGTCGGCGTCGGGGCCGGCATCCGGATCCTCGATCGGGTCGTCGGAGATGGTGGCTTCGACGTCGAGGGTGGTGAGCGGGCAGTTGGCGTGGGTCACGGAGAAGTAGACCTCCTGGCCCACGGGCAGCGGCGGATCGTCGTGGATGGTCCAGGTGACGGTGGTCGACGTCTCGGTGAACGGGGGATCGAGGGTGCCCGCCGGCCAGGCGCGATCATAGGTCTGCACGCGGGGCATCTGCATGCCGCCATACACGTTGACGAGCTCGTAGAGGACCATCTCGCCGGCGCGGCCGTAGATGTTGTACTGCAGATCGGTGCCGCCCATGGGCGTGAAGTCGAAGTCCACCGTGAGGCTGGTGGCGTTCTCGGGCACGACCACCTGGAACTGGAACATGGCCGTCAGATCGATGCCCATGTAGTCGAGCATGCCGCGCATCTGGGCGCAGTCGCCGCCCATGGCCTGGCCGATGGTGTCGAGGCCGAAGTTGGTCAGGCGGCGGGGCACGTCGAGGGGCACCCAGCGACCGCAGATGTCCAGGCCCTTCTGCTCGATCACGGCCTGCACGGCCGCGAGCTGGTCGGAGGTGACGTCACCGTCGGCGACCATGTCCTCGATGGTGGCGACCAGGGTCTCGGAGAAGTCCTTGAAGGTGGAGGCGGCGGTCAGACGGGTGAGGGTGGTGAAGATCGCCTCGTCGGCCATGGCCGCGCCCAGGTTCACGCGGACCTGCCAGTTCAGCGCGCCGATGAGCTCGCCGTCCATGTGCTCCTCGCCGACCATGTCGGTGGGGCACACTTTGTCGTTGTCGGAGAGATCGCGGGAGGCGCCGGCCTGGATCATCTCGAGGGAGTAGGCGCCGATGATCGGGGAGTCGTTCAACGAGGCCGGGAAGTAGTCGGCGAGGCCCTCGTGCAGGCCCAGGGGCATGCGGTTGATGCCGTACTGGTCGGCTTGCTGGACGCCCAGGTCGATGGCGGAGTGGGCGACCACGGAGTGGGTCATCTCGTGCATGACCACGTCGCCGCCGTAGCCCAGGTCGACGTTGGTGCCCTGGCCGACGAACAGGCCGTCGTTGCCGTTCTGCATGGGCGTGTAGTAGGCGTTGTCCAGCGGGGTTTTGACGCCGCCGGTCTCGGAGTGCACGTTGGCCACGATCATCACGTCCACCGGAGGCGTGTAGCCCAGGAACCGGAAGTGCGTGTCCATGCGGTCGACATGATAGTAGAGGTTTACGGCCGAAGCGTAGTCATGATAGTCCAGCGTCAGGACGGGATCGTACAGCCAGTTGCCCGTGGCGTCGGAGGTGGGGACCTCCTCGAGTTCCATGTTCTCGGGATCGGGCATGCCCTGCTGGGCGGTGGCCGTCACGCAGTTCCACACGTGGCCGGCGCGACCCACGAGGGCCTCAGCGCTGGACAAGTTGGCCAGCTCCACGTCAATGGGCTCGGCGGTGCGGGCGGGGTCGATGCCGTAGACGCGGCCCTGGGCGTTGAACCAGGCGCGGTCCACGAGGACGACCTTGGCCGAGAAGGCGTCCACGAGTACGTGGAACTTCTTCAGCCCCACCCACGCCACGACGAGATAGGCCAGTCGGGCCGGGCGGTTGGGCAAGAGCACCAGGGGAGGGTCGAGGTCCAGCGGGAGCACGGTATTGAGCTCGTTCTCGGCGGCGAGCACGGCCAGTTCTGGCGCGACGGGCGTGCCGGCGGGGCGCGTCAGGCCGCGCAGCGCGTCGCCCCAGACGTGGGTGACGCGACCCTGGGAGTCGAGCTCGACCTTGAAGTTGTGTCCGTAGACGGGGACGCCGGCGACGTCCTGGCCGAAGACCACCAGATGGCGGCGGGCCAGCGGCACACGGGCGACCGCCTTGAGCTGGTCGACGTTCCAGCCGAACGCTGCGGCGTGGCTGCGCACGAAGCGGGCGGCGGTGACCGACGGGGGCAGGGCCGAGGCGGGCTCTCCCTGGATGCGTCGGACCGTACCCTGTGCGATGCCGGAAATGGTGAGGATCAGCGTGAACAGGAGAACAGAGAAGTGGCGCATGCGAAACCTCCGTTGCGTGCCTTTCAATACCGCGAATCTCCCATGCGTGGCAAGCTGACTGATCACGTTTTCCGGAGAAAAATGGCGGGGGTGTTTTTATTCGGGACGGTCTTCCGCTGTAAGACAATCGGCGGTCGTGTTCAGGTTTCGCAAGGGGCCGTCGTCGGGCACCTCGACCAGGTTCAACCGGACCGGATGTTCGCGCATGGCCTGACGCAGCCCGTCATGTGGCATGACCGAGAGCCAGCGGCAGAGCACGTGTCTACGAACAATCAATGGGTTCCCCGTGCGACCCTGGTGCGCCGGCAGGACGGCGTCGACCTGTCCCATCCCGTCGGCCAGGCGCGTGAGCGTTTCGGCGGACACCAGCGGGAAGTCCACGGGCCAGACGCAGAGCACGCGGGCCAGGCGGGCGGCCGGCGCGCGCAGTCCTGTCACGACGCTCGAGAGCATGTCGCCTCCGGGGTCCGGGTTGACGCAGAACACCGGCGGTCGACCGAGCAGGGCCGCGAGCTCGTCAGCCTGTTGGGGTGCGCGCAGGACCCACACTGTCCGCCATCCGAGGCCGTCGAGCGCGCGACCGATGTGGACGCTGAACGCCGCGCCGCGCACCCGGGCGAACAACTTGGGTCCGCCCATCCGGCTCCCGGCGCCGGCGGCGAGCACGAGCGCCAGGGGGGTATCCGGGGCGGACGGGGCGCCTGTGACGTCGATCACATCCACGGTTGCAGGGGTCTCCCGGAGCGCACGGCGATGAGCTCGGCGACGACCGACACGGCGATCTCCACCGGGGTCTGGGCGCCGATGGGGACGCCCACCGGGGTGCGCAGGCGTAGATCGGAAGAGCACACGTCTGAACTCCAGTCACCGAATACGATC
>CALKWH010000331.1 GCA_938004375.1 uncultured Pseudomonadota bacterium | reverse complement strand
ACCACCGAGATCTACACTCTTTCCCTACACGACGCTCTTCCGATCTTTGTCGGACTTGTCGGACCTGTCGGACTTGACCGGTTTGCCGGAGTCGTCCGGATCTTCCACCTTGTCGTGGGCGCCGGTCTGGCCGGTCCGTTTGGCGCGGTGGCGTGCCCGGTTCGAGAGCAGGGCGTCGACCGCCTCGGCGTCGGCGTCGGCACCGGAGCGGGACCCGGAGGGCTTCTCCTCGCCGTCGGGCTGGGCTTCCGCCGCGGGGTCCGCGTTTCCGGTCATTCCCATGTCCGCCAGGGCCTTGGCGAGAGCGTCCTTGTCCTGCTCCTCGCCGGTCTGGCTCTCGATGGCGTCCAGCGCGCTCGAGGCGGGTTCATCCATGAGCTTCTGGGTCTCGGCGTCCTTGATGGTGGCCGGGCCGGGGACACCGGCGGGCTTGCCTTCCTCGACGGCGCCGGTGCCGAGCTCCATGGTCATGCGCGCCATCTGGGGCAGGCGGATGCCGGCGTGGCTCTTCTCGCGGGAGGCCTCCCCGCTCTTGGAGTCGCCCGAGGAGGAGGACGGATCGAACCACGGCAAATCCTCGATGGCGTCGTCCTCGTCGATCTGGGTCGCCGCGTACATGGGATCCTCGGCGATGATGCCGGCCAGGTCGGTGAAGAACTCCATGACGCTGCGGGGGCGCGCCTTGGGATCCTTCTCCAGGCACTTGTCGACCAGGTCGCACAGGGCCTTGGGCAGGCTGGGAACGATTTTGGACAGGGGTGCGGGCTTCTCGATGGTGAGCTTGAAGAGCAGCTCGTTCAGGTTCTTGCCGTCAATCGGCAGCTGGCCTGAGAACATTTCGTAGACCATGACCCCCAGGCTGTAGATGTCGGTGGCGGCCGTGATCTGGTGCGTCAGGCCGCGGGCCTGCTCGGGAGACATGTACGCCGGGGTGCCCATGATGGTGCCGATCTTCGTCTTCGAGCGGTCGCTCTTGCTCTGCTCGAGGAGCTTGGCGATGCCGAAGTCGAGGATCTTGATCCGCAGGCCCGAGCGGTCCTTGTAGACCATGATGTTGTCGGGCTTCAGATCCCGGTGCACGATGCCCTCGGAGTGGGCGGCGTCGAGGCCGGAGGCGATCTCGTTGAGGATGCTCTCCGCGAGGCGCAGGTCCAGCGTGCCCTTCTCCTTCATGATGCGGCCGAGCTCCTTGCCGGGGATGTACTCCATGATGCAGTAGAACCGGCCGTCGGGCAGCTGCTCGAAGTCGAAGACCTGGATGATGTTGGGATGGTTCACCTGGTTGGCGGCGCGCGCTTCGTCGATGAAGCGCTGGACGATGTCCGGGTTCGAGGAGAACTGCTCCCCGAGGACCTTGATCGCCACCTTGCGTCCAATCTTGGGATGGACGCCCAGGAAAACGGTTCCATAGGCGCCCTGACCCAGAACTTTCTGGACTTCATAGGAGCCGATTTGTGTTCCGACGAGGGGATCGGTCGCTGGCATTTCCATGGGGCGATTTATACAACAGCGTATGGGCCGATCCAACCCTTTTTTTAATCGGGTGTCATTTTATCTCGCCACCCCGGACGGGGTCGCCGTGACAGGCCCCCGCGGCGGGTGAAAAACGGGGTCCGGTCGGCTTTTTCTCGTTTGCCGCGGGAAACCGGTCGTTCTGTCTTGACTTTTCATCGGATTCGTCTATAAAGCTGATCGTTTTTCGGTCCCGGTAGGCCAGCGCCGCCCGGGGTCCGATGGTCACTAAGCGCCCTGCGGGGCGGTTTTTTTTCTGTCTTGTCGTGGAGGTTTTTCGAATGTCCGTGAAGATGCGTCTTGCCCGTGGTGGCGCGAAAAAACGCCCCTATTACCGTATCGTCGTGATGGATTCCCGCTCCCGCCGCGAGAGCACGTTCTGCGATGACATCGGCTACTACGATCCCCTGACCAACCCCCCGACCATCGATCTCAAGATGGATCGCGTGGAGCACTGGGCCGCCCAGGGCGCCCTGCCCACCGACACGGTCGCCAAGTTGATCCGCTCCTACAAGGCCAAGCTGGCCGCCAAGTAGGCTCCCCTCGGGGCCGACCTTCCCATGAACTCGGGCGTGCCGGGCGGGACGATTCTCAAGATCGGCGTCGTCATGCGTCCGCACGGCCTGCGCGGCGCCTTCACGGTCAAGCCGCTGGCGCCGGGACCGCCACCGGCCATCCTCCGCACCATCTGGTTGAAGCTCTCCGACGCGGCGGCGCCCGTCGAGGTGTCCGTGCGCGCCTGGAAGAGCGCCTCCTCCGGTCACTGGATCGTGGAGAGCCCGGAGTTCTCCCTCGAGCGCGCAGAGGCCTTCCGCAACGCCCTGGTGCTGGCTTCGGCCCGGGACTTCGGTCCCCTGGCCGACGACGAGGTGTGGGTGGAGGAGCTCATCGGCGCCTCGGCCGTGCGGCCCGACGGCTCGGCCCGAGGCACCGTCACCGGGGTGCTCGAGACGCCCGCGCCCTACCCGGTGCTCATCCTGACGGACCCGGCGGGCCGGGAGGTCTTTCTCCCGCTGCCCCGGGAGCATTTCATCTCGTTTGACGCGGGCACCCGGGTTTTGGTAGTTTCCACGCCTGACCCTTGAACGCCGCCGGGCGGCCGCCGGGAGGCGGTCCTCCGGACCCAAGGAAAAACCATGCAGAAAACGTACTCGCCCCTCGACTTCGAACAGCAGATTTACTCCTGGTGGGAGAGCTCCGGTTTCTTCCGCGCCCAGGACACCTCCGACAAGCCGCCGTACTGTATCGTCATCCCGCCGCCCAACGTCACCGGCGCGCTGCACATGGGCCACGCCCTGACGAACACCATCCAGGACATCCTGATCCGCTGGCGCCGCATGCAGGGCTACAACGCCCTCTGGCTCCCGGGCACCGATCACGCCGGCATCGCCACCCAGGCCGTCGTCGAACGCGAACTGCGTCGCGAGGGCACGACGCGCCACGCCCTGGGCCGCGAGCGGTTCCTCGAGCGCGTGTGGGCCTGGAAGGAGAAGTACGGGAACCGCATCACCACCCAGTTGAGGCGGCTGGGCAGCTCCCTGGACTGGGAACGCGAGCGGTTCACCATGGACGAGGGGCTCACCCGCGCGGTGCTCGAGACCTTCGTGCGCCTGCACGAACAGGGCTTGATCTACCGCGACCGGCGGCTCATCAACTGGTGCACCTCCTGCCGCACGGCGTTGTCCAACCTCGAGGTGGAGCACGAGAGCCACGAGGGCCGCTTCTGGCACCTGCGCTACCCGCTGGTGGACGCCGCCGGCGCCGCGACCGACGAGGCCATCGAGGTCGCCACCACGCGGCCCGAGACCATGCTCGGAGACACCGCCGTGGCCGTGCACCCGGATCCCGAGGGCGAGCTGCGCGCGCGGCTCCACAAGCTCGAGGCCGAGCACTGCCGGACCCCCCAGGAGGAGCAGGAGCGCGAAGCGGCCGTGGCCGTCCTGCGCGGGATCCTCGAGGGGGAGCGCCTGGCGCACCTGAAGCGCCTGGCGTCCTTCATCGGCCGTCGCGTGCTCTTGCCGCTCACCGGGCGGACCATCCCGGTGGTGGGCGACACCCACGCTGATCCAGCCTTCGGCACCGGCGCGGTCAAGATCACCCCTGCGCACGACTTCAACGACTTCGAGGTCGGCCGCCGGCACCAGCTCCAGGTCCTCAACATCCTGAACCCCGACGGCACCCTCAACGAGCACGCCGGGCGCTTCGCCGGTCTCGCGGTGGGCGCCGCCCGCGCGGCGGTCGAAGAGGCGCTCCGGGAGGGCGGATACCTCGTGAAGGTCGAGGATCACGACCTCGACGTGGGGCACTGCTCCCGCTGCGCCACGGTGGTGGAGCCGTTCCTCTCGCTGCAGTGGTTCGTGAAGGTGGCCCCTCTGGCGCAGAGCGCGATGGAGGCGGTCCGCTCGGGGAAGACGCAGATCATCCCGCCGATGTGGGAGAAGGTGTATTTCCACTGGATGGAGAACCTGGAAGACTGGTGCATCTCCCGCCAGTTGTGGTGGGGTCACCAGATCCCGGCGTGGTTCTGCGAGCACGGGCACGTCACCGTGGCCCGCTCCACCCCCGCGGCCTGCGCCGAGTGCGGCAGCACGACGCTCACCCGGGATCCCGATGTCCTCGACACCTGGTTCTCGTCGGCGCTGTGGCCGTTCTCCACGCTGGGCTGGCCGGACCGGACGCCCCAGCTCGCCACGTTCTACCCCAACTCTGTGATGGAGACGGGCTTCGACATCCTGTTCTTCTGGGTGGCCCGCATGCTCATGATGGGCACCCACCTGCTGGGGGAGACGCCCTTCGACAAGGTCTTCCTGCACGCCCTAGATCGGAAGAGCGTCGTGTAGGGAAAGAGTGTAGATCTGGGTGGTCGCC
>CALKWH010000330.1 GCA_938004375.1 uncultured Pseudomonadota bacterium | reverse complement strand
GGTGACGGCGCCCCCTGCGTGCAGGATGCCAACTGCCGCGGCGGGCTCTCCTGCGTCGACTTCGGAGGCGGCTTCTCCCACTGCGCCTCGACCTGCACGCCGGGCACGCCCTGTCCGGTCGAGGGCACCATCTGCTCCACCACTCTGTCCGGCGAGAACTTCTGCAAGGTCGCCGGTGGCCGGGGCGAGGGCGACGGCTGCTCCTCCTCCGCGCCCTGCGCCGACGGCCTGAGCTGCCAGGATTCGGGGAACGGCGATTTCCGCTGCTTCGGCCGCTGCAGCCGCCTGGACAACACGTGCCCGGCCTTCACCGGCTGCTTCGAGCAGGGTCAGGTCTACTGCATCCCCATGGACGGCGGCCAGAACACCCCGAAGGCCAAGGACGACGACGACGGCTGTCACACGGCCGCCGGCCGATCCGCGGGCGCCTCCTGGGCGTTCCTGGCGCCGGTCCTGCTGGGCCTCGCGTTCCTGCGCCGCAGGTCCGCGCCGCCGCGCCGCCGTCGCCGCGCCTGATCCCGTCCGCGACACCATCCCTTCCTCACTCCCGGCACCTTTTATGCACCTCCCCGACGAGAAGAAGACCTTCCTGCTGAGCGTGGTCATCTACCTGCTCGTGGGACTCGCGTTCGGCGTCTTCACCAGCGCCGACGTCATCGCCGCCCGCACCCTGGGCGCCGGGGCCTTCGCCGTCGCCGTGCTCATGTTCCTGCTCAACGGCAGCGCCGTCTTCAGTCTGCCGCTGACCCAGTGGATGGGCACGGGGGACCGCCGCCGCCGGGCCCTGCTGGTGATGGGGGTCGCCTGCACGGCCCCCGTGTTCCTCTATCCGCTGGTCCCCGGGGTCGCGACCTTCATCTTCGCGGTCTTCGTCGTGCACCTGATCAACACCGTGCTGCCGCCCACCATGAACATCCTGTACCGCAGGCACTTCCGGCCCGGCCAGCTGGGGCGCCTGTTCGGGTGGACCACCACGGCCAAGATCCTGGCGGGGATGGCCGGCGCCGCGGGCACCGGCGTGCTGCTCGACCATGACGACGCCCTCTACCTGCCGCTGCTCGTGGCCGCGGGCATCCTCACCCTGGCTGCCATTTTTCTGCTATCGCGCATGGACTTCGGTGGTGACGGGAATCCGGACGCGGCCCCGCCACGGCCGTTCTGGCGCCTGGTGATCGAGACCACGCGCACCGTGCGCGAGGTGCTGGCCAGGGACCACACCTTCATGAAATTCGAGCGCAACTTCATCATCTATGGCCTGGGGTTTCTCCTGCTCACGCCGGTGGTCCCCGTGTACTTCGTGCGCGTGCTCGACCTGGATTATTCGACGATCTCGCTGTCCCGCCAGGTGGTGGGCCAGACCGCCCTGTGGATGCTCTCGCCCATGGCCGGCGCCTGGTTCGACCGCTCCGACGCCTTCCGCTTCACCGGGTTCTCGTACCTGACCCTGGCGGGCTATCCGCTGCTCGTCGGGCTCGCCGCGCTGCTCCCCGACGCCTGGATCCTGGTCGCGGTCTTCGCCGGCTACGCGTTCTATTCCGTGGGCATGACCGGGGTGAGCATCTCCTGGCACATCGGCTCGATCCGCTTCGCGAAGGACGCCGATCCAGCCCTCTACCAAGGCGTCCACGTCACCCTCACCGGCCTGCGCTCGCTGGTCGGCCCGCTCCTGGGCTACGCCGTCATGACGCTCTTCGGCTTCGCCGCCGCCTTCGCCCTCGCCACCGCCTTCTTCGCCACCGCCGCTGTGCTCATGCTGCGCGAGCGGTCGGGGGAATAGTCCGCCGGTTTTTCGCAACCACGGTCAAGACGGCGGGGGCCGAACGGGGTATGGTGCGTTTCGAGCAGGAGGAGCGCGCGCATGATCACCGCCTGGGAGAAACAGAAGGTCGTCACCCACATGCAGGACGTCATCGAGGCGCACCTGGGCGAGGCCCTCACCCTGGCGGCGCTGACCCGCGGCACCGGCTACTCGATGTGGCATGCATCGAGAATGTTCCTGGAGATCACCGGGGAGACGCCCTTTTCCTACCTGCGCCGGCGGCGGCTCTCGGCGGCCGCCCTGCGCCTGGCCGACGGCGGCTGCAAGGTCGCGGACGTGGCTTTCGACTTCACCTTCGCATCCCACGAGGGGTTCACGCGGGCGTTCGCCCGGGAGTTCGGTCTGACACCGGCGGGGTTCATGAAAAACAGGCCTGCCCTGCCGCTGTTCTTCCCGCCCCGGGCGCGGGCCCACTTCACACACCGACAAAAAGGAGAGACTTTCATGAAGAAAGACAGGAAAAACGACGAAAAGACCGCCAAATCCGACACCCGGACCGTGTTCGTGCAGATCGTCGAGCGCCCTGCGCGCAAGCTGGTGCTGCGCCGCGGCCGCGCGGCCACGCATTACTTCGAGTACTGCGAGGAGGTGGGCTGCGACGTGTGGGACCGGCTCGCCGCGATCCCCGACGCCCTCCACGAGCCCATGGGGCTGTGGCTGCCCGACAAGCTGCGGCCCGAGGGCACCTCGACCTACGTTCAGGGCGTGGAGGTGGCCGCCGACTGGGACGGCGAGGTCCCCGAGGGGTACGAGGTGATCGAGCTGGGGCCGTGCAAGTGGCTGGTGTTCCAGGGCGAGCCCTTCGAGGAGCGCGACTTCGAGCGCGCCATCGAGGACCTCTGGGACGTGATGAACCGCTACGATCCCGCCGTCATCGGCTACCGCTGGGACGACGAGGCCGCGCCGCGCTTCCAGCTCGCCCCGCTGGGCGAGCGGGGGTACATCGAAGGGCGCCCGGTGAGTGGGGGACCGGGGGCCGGTCCCCCACTCACTTAGCGGAATCGCGCAGCGATTCCGCCGGTCGCTAAGCGGAATCGGTCCCCGATTCCGCCGGTCGACAGAAGACAGTCGCTAAGCGGAATCGCGTAGCGATTCCGCGAATGGAAGAAGGTCACGACTATTTTCCATTCCGCAGAAAAAAAGTCGCGGGAACACGGAGTGACACGGAGGAACAGGGAGGAAGAGCGGCCACGGACCACGGTCAAGAGACACGGACGGACAGGGACTGACAAGGACGCCGCGGGAACAAGGAGGGGGCGTGGTCCGTGTGCGGCGGTCCGTGGTCCGTGCGCGGCGGTCCGTGGTCCGTGACCGTCTTTGTCCCCGTGCGGAATCGCAACGCGATTGCGCCAAGCGACCGTCTTCGGTCGCCGTGTTCCCGCCGCGTCCGTGCCTCCCGCGTCCGTGAAGCACCGCAGCCGCGCTGACGATCCTCTTCTCTCGTTGTTCGAACGACCATCTGCGCGGTTGACGCAGGGGCCGCGCTCCGCTATGGTCAATCTGCCATTTGAAGGGAGCGTCATCATGTCACTG
>CALKWH010000329.1 GCA_938004375.1 uncultured Pseudomonadota bacterium | reverse complement strand
TCGATTTCGATTTCGATTTCGATTTCGATTTCGATTGGAAGATATCCTGGCAATCGGGCCGCTTCAGAGAATCATTTCCCCGTGAGAAGGCCGCGAGAGTCCGTATGATGCGCGCCCCGGCGATCACCGGGATTCGGAGGACCATGTTTCACTGCGCGCGCGTTGCCCCCATCCTCTGCACCACCCTGTTCGTCTTCGCTGCCTGCGGACGTCCGGCGCCCGGCGATCCGAGGCCAGTGTCCGACCCCGCCGCCGCGTGGCTGGCCGGGATCCCGGCGCGATGCCTGGAACCCTCGCCGGTGACGCACCTGACCTGCCCGGCGCCGCCCCCGGAGCCGGCGGGGGCCTGCGTCGTCGAGCAGCGGGATCTGGCCGGGGACGCCCTGACGGACCGCTGGAGCTTCGATTCCGGCCGGCTCCTGGCCCACACGCGGATCCTGTCCGAGCGGCAGACGGATTTGATCCTCCCCGAATACGACGGGCAGGGACGTCGCACGGGGCAGGTCGTCTGCAGCCAGGCTGCGGCCGGCCGTCACGAGCGTCACCCCGCCTGGCGCGAACCCATGGTGTATTACGAGCACGACATGGCCATCGTCACCCGCACCTGGCGGGAATTCCGGTCCGACTCCGACGCCCCCGCCTTCGGACGGATCTCGTCGACCTCTCGCTTTTCAGGCCGCACCGTGTCGTACGAGATGCGCCTGTGCTACCGCTACGACGACGCCCATCACCGGCTGGCCCGCTACCAGGTGTATCGCATGAGCGACCGGCCCCGCGCCCTGGACACCATGGTGCGGACCTATCAGTGGCAGGACGGCCGGTTGACGCGGCTGGTGTCCGAGACCCGCAACTTCGACCTGCGGCCGTCCCAGGCGGCGAAGACCCCGCCGTCATACTCGGTACGCCACCGGAGCGTATGGGAGGCCGCGTTCACCCACGATGCGGCCGGGCGGGTGGTCGCCATCGACTCCGGCGGCGGGAAGACCCGGCTCGCGTATGACGACCGGGGCCGGCTCACCGCCTATGCCGGTTTCTCGATCGCCTGGGACGATCGGGACCGCCTCCTCTCCCTGAACGGCGCCGGCGCCTCGTTCGATCGCAGCTACCTGCGCGACGAGGCCGGGCGCTTCACCGGCGCCCGGTACGGCGACGGCGGGGGTTACTGCTTGGTCTACGGCAACGCCTGCCCGGTGGACTTCACCCACCCGGCCCTGGAGCCCAACGTGGACAATTTCCAGCATTACGAGGGAAAAGACACGCTGTGACGCCCGTCAGAGCGCTGCGATGTACAATATAAATATGTCGTAGAGCCCCACGGCCGGGCGGCCGTTGAGGCCGCTTTCGGTATAGCCGGTGAGGAACAGGTTGCCGGCGGCGTCCATGGCCAGGGCGAGGGCGCGGTCCAGGAGCGCGGTGCCCCACTGGCGGGACCAGAGTTTGGTGCCGTCGGTCTGGTAGCAGGTGAGGAACACGTCGTCGCTGCCCGCGTAAGGCTGGTCGTCCAGATCCCCACGGGTGTGACCGGCGACGCACACGTGACCTGCGCCGTCCACGGCCACGCCGTAGCCGCGATCCTCGGCGGGGCTCCCCCACTGGCGGGACCACAGGCGCATCCCGCCGGGCTCGAACTTCGTCAGGGTGGCGTCGTCGCCGCCGCTGATGGGCAGTCCGTCCAGGGAGCCGGCGGTGAAACCGGCGATGAAGATGTTGCCGTCGGCGTTGGTGGTCACGCCCTGGGCCCGCTCGTCCTCGATGGACCCCCACAGCCGGGTCCACAGTTTGTTCCCGTCGGTGTCGAACTTGGTCAGGAAGGCGTCATACTCGCCGGCGTTGGTCTGACCGTCCAGGGCGCCGGAGGTCCGCCCGGCGACGTAGACGGCGCCGGACGGGTCCACGGTGACGGCGTAGCCCGTGTCGGTGCCGGCCGTGCCCCATTGCCGGACCCACGCGACCTCGCCGTCGGGACCCACCTTGAGGAGCACCGCGTCGTCGCCCCCCGCGTGGGCCTGCCCGAGCACGGGGCCGCCGGCGTAGCCCGTGACATACGCGTTACCGGCGGCGTCCAGGGCGCACCCGGCGGCCTGATCGTTGGCGGGAGAGCCCCACTGACGGGACCACTGGTGCGTGCCGGCCGAGTCGAACTTCGACAGGATCAGGTCCTCTCCACCCTGGGAGACCTGGTCGTCCAGGGCGTCGGTCACCGCGCCGGAGACGTAGATGTTCCCGGCCGCGTCGGCGCGCACGCCGCTGCCGATGTCATTGGCCGGGCTGCCCCACTGGCGTGACCAGCTCCGTCGCCCGCTGGCGTCGTACCGGGACAGGAACAGATCGGTCCCGCCCCGCGGCATCTGCCCGTCGAGGGGGCCGTTGGTGGGGCCGGTGACGAGGACGGCGCCGTCACCGGTCACCGTGACGCCGCCGCCGATCTCGAGGCCGGGGGTCCCCCAGAGCTCGGTGTCCCGGCAGCCGGCGGCGTCGATGAGGCAGCCGGACCCGCAGGCGGGATCCCCGAAGAACAGGCCGCCGTCGCGGCAGGTGAGCCCGCCCAGGTCGGCGCCGTCACAGGACTCGAATTCGGCCTGGAGCACGCCGTCGCCGCAGCGGCCGCCGCATCCGGAGGTGTCGAAGCGGCACGCGTCCGAGCAGGCCAGGATGCCCGGGTGATGGCCGGCCGATTCGCAGGTGGCGCCGCCGAGGTCCAACCCCTCGCAGTCCTCGAAGGCCGTCTCCAACACGCCGTCGCCGCACTGGCCGCCGCAGCCCGACGTGTCCAGCGTGCAGTCGGCGCGGCAGACCAGCGCGCCGCCGGAGTGACCGAAGTCGGCGCAGGTGGCGTCGCCCAGCGCGGTGCCGTCGCAGGTCTCGCCGGGCTCCAGCACCCCGTCCGGGTGGCAGACGCCGGAGGGACCATCGGGGATGTCCATGACCAGGCGGCAGCCGCTCAGGGAGCTGAACGGCAGAATCAGAAGTGGTAGAAGGCAAAGAAAGAGGAGTCGCATGAATATTGTCGGCTGATTCTGCCCCCGGGCCGCCGGTCTGTCAAGTTGCCCTGGTGGTTTTCACAGGCTCCCGAGGGGGAGCTCCGGCAGGGAGAGGGAGAGGACCGCCTTGCGATCGAAGGTCTGACAGGCGTTGGCGATGGGGTCGAGGTGCGCGGTGAGCCAGGTGGCGCAGAGCCGGACCGCCCGGATCGCCGGTTTGCCCTCGTCACAGAACCCTTCCTCGGCGCGGCGCAGTTCGACCTGGTCGAGCTCGGTCAGCACCAGGCGACCGTCGTCGAGGAGCACCATGCGGCGAATGCCGCCGGGAAGCCGGCGACGGGCATCGGGGAGGTCCGCGGCCGGCGCGGTGCGGCCGAGCTCTTCACCGGCCAGGTCCAGATGCACCACCGCGTCAGGGGTCAGCAACAGCCAGCCGCCCGGCACCGCGAGGAGCTGGGATACGTCCCTGGGCGCCCGGGGCAGGGTCGTCGGCGTGCCGTCCGGGGCGAACGATACGAGGAGGTCGGTCGTGGCGCCGACCAGGCGGACCAACTGGGTGCCGTCGTCGGCCACCGCGGTGAGCACGACCCGGAGGGCTTCGCGCTGCACCTGGATCCATTCAGGCGCGCGGATCACCCGCGGGGTCGGCGCCAGCGAGACCCGGAACGGCGCGAAATGGCCGAACAGAACGAACACTCCGGCGACCGTCCGATCGTCGGGGGAGGCCGCCAGGGTGGGGGCCACGCCCGGCGCGACAGCGGGCCTTGGGAACAGCGTGAGTTCGGTCTGCGGGGAGGCGGCGATGAGCAAGGTGTCCCCGGCGATCACATGGGTTTCCCCGACACGGAGGACGCTGGACGCGCCGTCGAATCCGCCGAGGTGTACCGGGTGATGAAAAAGGAGTGCGCGGTCGTGGAACAGCAGGAATTCAAAGGTCGACTTCTTCGGGTCGCCCCACTCGGTGGTGAGCGGCCAGGCCTGCTCGAGCCGGTGGGTGGAGATCATCTTCGAGGCGGTCACCCGCCCGGGCACCGACAGATCGAACACCACGGCGCCGTGGCGGTCATCCTGCTCGGCGACCTCGCCGTGGATGCCGATCTCGGGCACGAAAGCCCTGAGTCCCACGATGATGGCGGCTTCGGCGGTGTCGCCATAGCCGACCGGACCGATCCCCACACCCCGGGCGGTGGGTCCCCGCACGCAATGGCAGCCGGCCATCACGATGGGGATGGTCATGGCCAGAAGGAGCGTCTGAAGACGGCATGAGTCGGGCAACGCGCGAACGACGCAGGACGGGAGCATGTCGATACCTCGCTGGTGGGCGCCCGTCCTGACGATTGGACGAAGAAGTTCTTCAACGGCGGGTTGGTTTCGGCGAGGAATCCCCCGCCGTAGGTGATCGGGATCAAACCCCGTCAGTTAGGGGCGCCGCAGAGGTGGGTGCAGTCGGTGCCACAGTTCAGGCAGGTACAGTTCTGCAGGTTGGTCGTCGCCGTGGAGGCGTTGTTCGTGGCGCAGGTCTCCACGCAGGCGGGGTCGGCGCAGTTCTCAGAGCATGCCATGAAGGCCTGGCAAGCGGTGTCCTGATAGCAGGCGCCGAGGGACTCCTGACAGCTGGAGCCCACGCAGGTGGTGCAGGCGTTGTTCGGGTCGCAGGCATTGATGCAGGCTTCCAGGTCCTCATCGGGGGTCTGGGAGATCATGGACGCGATGGCGGAGCACGAGGCGTCGAGCATGCACTCGCTCTCGCAGAAGTCGTCCTCGGTGGTGCAGTCGAAGCCCGAGGCGGCGCAGGCGTTGGGGTAGCCGCACTGCTGCTCGATGTAGTAGCAGGCCTCGTAGCAGACGTTGCACTCCTCGGTCATGGGACAGTCGTCGCAGTCGTCGGGCGTGCCGTCCGAGTCCGCGTCGTGGGTGTCGTCGCCGTCGGCGCAGATGTCGCACTCGTCGGGGATGGAGTCGCCGTCGGCGTCGATGCTGTCGTCGTATTCCGGGCACAGATCGCAGCCGTCGGGCGCGCCGTCCTCGTCGGCGTCGAGGGCGTCGTCGCTGCCCTCGCAGGCGTCGCAGTCGTCGGGGACGCCGTCCTCGTCGTTGTCGACCAGGTCCTGGCCGTTCGCGCAGATGTCGCAGCCGTCTGGGATGCTGTCGTTGTCGGCATCCACGCCGTCGTCGTGGCCGGCGCACACGTCGAGGTGGTCGGGCACGCCGTCGTCGTCGGCGTCGAGACTGGCACAGGCGGCCTCGCAGCCGGGGTCCTCGCAGTCGATGAGCGCGTCGCCGTCGTTGTCGGCGTCGTCGGTGCACTGGGCGACGGTGGTTTCCTTTTTGGTGTCGCCGTCGTCGCAGCCGGAGAGGACGATCGAGGACAGGGAAAACAGGAACAGGGTGGCAAATATTTTCAATGTGCGCATGAGGGCCTCCTTTTCCGGCAGTATGTCCGACATGGGAAAATTTTCAAAGAAATATTTCCCGCTGTGAACCGGCGGTCACAGAAAATTGTCGCCGGTTGACGCCGTTCCTTCTGCGGCGCCACGCTCCGCCGGCCGGCCGGCCCGGTCGGGGCGGCGGTTCTCTACGTGGCATGGATCTTGCTAGAGCGCCAATCGACTGGAGGTGCGTCATGCGGCGCCTGTTCTTCCTCATCCCGTTCGCCCTGCTGATCACCCTCGCCGCGGTCGCCCGGGCCCAGGTCCCGGGGCCGCCGGCCGGCCTGTCCCTCCACAAGGCCGCGCCCTCCTGGGTCCCGACTTGGACGCTGTCCGGCTTCGCTCTCCAGACCGAGGACCCGGCCGGCCGGCTCCACGGCGGCGGCGCGGCCGTCGAGTTTCTGCTCACTCCCTATCTGGGCGCCGAGTTGTCGCTCGCCGGGCTGGGCGGGCAGGTGCAGGACGGCGACGCCACCCTCTCCAGGGACGGGGTGCGGCTCGGCGGCGCGGTGGTCATTTATCCCATGGGACTGCGGGCCAGAGGGCTCAACCCATTCGTGCGCGGCGGGCTGGTCGAGCAGCACATGGAGTACACCATCGGCATGAAGGGCGCCGACCCGCTGCGCGTGGACAACCGGAGCTCTTTCGGCGAGATCGCCGCCGGCCTGCGCCTGCTGCTGGGGCACGGTGGAGACGCCTTCGCCCTGAGCCTGACCGTGGAGGCCGCCGCGCTCTTCGCCGACGAGGATCAGAGCGGGGACGTCACGGTCGAGCACGACGAGCCCTCGGTGGTCTTCCGCGCCGGTCTGGGCCTGCATTTCTAGGGTTTTTCACGAATCAACTCAGCTTGACTTTGGAAAATCAGGGATGTCTACTGTGCCCGGCTGGCGCCGCATGGTGCGGGGCCGGGCCTCAAAACCCGTTTGTGGAGGACCCGTATGAACGCCTATATCAGCTCTGTGATGAACGATCTCAAAACCCGCTGCGCCTGGGAAAAAGAGTTCCTGCAGGCCGCCGAGGAAGTCCTCGACTCCCTCACCCCCATCATCGACCGCGAGCCCAAGTACAAGGCCAACAAGATCCTCGAGCGGATCGTCGAGCCCGAGCGCGTCGTGATGTTCCGGGTTCCCTGGATCGACGACAAGGGCGAGTTCCAGATCAACCGCGGGTACCGCGTCCAGTACAACAGCGCCATCGGCCCCTACAAGGGCGGCATCCGGTTCCATCCCAACGTCACCCTCTCGACCCTGAAGTTCCTGGGCTTCGAGCAGATCTTCAAGAACTCCCTGACCGGCCTGCCCATGGGCGGCGGCAAGGGCGGCGCCGACTTCAACCCGAACGGCAAGTCCAACAATGAAGTCATGCGCTTCTGCCAGAGCTTCATGACCGAGCTGTTCCGCCACATCGGCCCGGACACCGACGTCCCCGCTGGCGACATCGGCGTGGGCGGCCGCGAGGTCGCGTACATGTTCGGCCAGTACAAGCGGCTGGCGAACGAGTTCACGGGCGTGCTCACCGGCAAGGGCCTGAACTTCGGCGGCTCGCTGATCCGCCCCGAGGCCACCGGCTTCGGCGTGGTCTACTTCGCCGAGGAGATGCTCAAGACCCGCGGCGACAGCCTCAAGGGCAAGAAGGTCGCGGTCTCCGGCTTCGGCAACGTGGCCTGGGGCGCGGCCATCAAGGCCAACGATCTGGGCGCCAAGGTCGTCGCGATCTCCGGTCCCGACGGCAGCGTGTTCGACAAGGACGGCGTCTCCGGCGAGAAGATCGAGTTCATGCTCGAGATGCGCTCCTCGGGCCGCGACAAGGTCCAGGACTATGCCGACAAGTTCAAGGGCGTCGAGTTCCACGCCGGCAAGCGCCCGTGGATCTTCCCCGTGGACGTGGCCCTGCCCTGCGCCATCCAGAACGAGCTCAACGGCGACGACGCCCAGCTCCTGCTGAAGAACGGCTGCCAGTGCGTGGTCGAGGGCTCCAACATGTCCTCCACCCTGGACGCCGTGCGCTACTTCGTCGAGAAGAAGACGCTGTACGCCCCGGGCAAGGCCTCCAACGCCGGCGGCGTGGCCACCTCGGGTCTCGAGATGTCCCAGAACAGCATGCGCCTGGGCTGGACCCGCGAAGAGGTCGACGCCCGCCTGCACCAGATTATGGTCAACATCCACAACTCCTGCGTGAAGGCCGCCAAGGAATACGGCGACGAGGGCAACTACGTCATGGGCGCCAACATCGCCGGCTTCAAGAAGGTCGCCGATGCCATGATCGATCAGGGCCTCGTCTAGCCTCCGCCTTCCCCGCGTCCCCTCCGTATTCTTTTTAGTGAGCCAATCAATCTTCAACTCCCGGTCGATCCGTCTTCCCGGTCGGTCCTGATCACGATTTCGATTCCGATTCCGATTCCGATTTCGATTTCGATTTCGATTTCGACTTGGAGCGATTCAAAGCAAAAGGCGCACCTGGGCTTCAGCCTGTTGCCTACTCCGGCTTTCCGATCAGGGCCAGGCCCCGGCGCCCGTCCATGTGGATCGGCAGGGGCCGCTCGGTCCGCACGTGACGGAAGAAGCGGGTGGCGCGCACGGGCGGCTGCGCGCGCAGCCAGTCCCAGTCGATGAAGTGGCGGGGGTTGTTCACCCGGAGCGTGAAGTAGCCTATGTCCATCGAGGTGACGTTGTGGAAGAAGTGGGAGCCCAGGGAGGAGTCCACCTGGAAGTGGGGCAGCCCCGCCTCGACGAGGACGCGGGCCTGGGTGATCTGGTGGAATTGCACCGGCACCCCGAGGAAGCGGTCGCGGGTGCCCCAGCGCCCGAAGCCGATGAAGACGGCCTGGCGCTCCTCGTCCTTGAGGCCGCGGTTGATCGCCTCGAGCTCGGCGACCATATCCAGGGTGAGCGTGTTGTCGAACGCCTCGGGGTCGGCGTACACCAGGTCGTGGATCGTCTCGTCGCGTCCGTTGCCCATGGCGGCGTCGGTGAAGAGTACGCAGGTGTCCGGGGAGAAGTCGGCGGCGTCCAGGGTCACCTCCTCGAGGCGATGGATCAGGGGCTTGAGCTGGAGCAGGTAGAAGATGGGTCGGGCGCCGGGGGCGGCTCCCAGATCCACGGCGAACTCGATCTCGACGGGGTTTCCCAGGGCCTGCTCACCCACCTCGAGCAGCATGTCGATGGTCCGGGCGAGGGGGAAGGCGTCGTACTTCAGGATGTTCGCGAAGTTGAGGATCCGGGGACCGCGGCCGCGCAGCCCCGGCTGGAGCTGGTGGTTCTCGAGGTCGTAGACCGAGGCGAGCAGGTTCAGGTCGGTCTCACGCTCGGCCTCGGCCACTTCGCGGCGGACGTAGCAGGCCTCCTCGCCCTCGACCAGCGGGGGTTCGTGCCGGGTGAGATCCAGAGCGTAGAAGTGCCGCTGGGTGGCGCCGGCCTGGGCCTCGGGGGCCACGAGGTCGATCTTCGGGCGGCGCGGCGAGAACCGGAAGCACTGCTCGCCGTCGACGACGTAGGTGCCCAGGCCCAGGGCCAGGTTGGCGATGCCGTCGCCGGGCTCGAGGCCGGAGACGGGATAGTAATTGTGGGACTGGGCCGTGCCGCTGATGTGCGGATAGCAGTAGTGGCCTTGCACCTGGCCGACGACCTCCTGCAGCACGATGGCCATGCGCTCCTCCTCGAGCTTGTAATGGATGACTTCGAAGTATGCGCGGGACCTCGGCGAGAACAGCGAGGCGTAGACCAGGCGGATGGCGTCGGCGAGTTGTCGGTAGCGGACCTCGGGATCGGGGGAGGAGTTGGGGATCAGGAACGTGTCGTAGATGCCGGCGAACAGATCGGAAGAGCGTCGTGTAGGGAAAGAGTGTAGGTCTCGGTGGTCGC
>CALKWH010000328.1 GCA_938004375.1 uncultured Pseudomonadota bacterium | reverse complement strand
ACCACCGAGATCTACACTCTTTCCCTACACGACGCTCTTCCGATCTTCTCGGAGCTGGCGTTCTCGTCCGACGGCGCCTGGCTCCTGTCCTCGAGCGAGGACCGGACGGTCCGCCTCCGTCGAGGAACCGACGGTTTCACGGTGCAGACCCTGCAGGCCCATGACGACATGGTGCGTTCGCTGGCGATCGCCGCGGACACCGGCGCCTTCTTCACGGCCGGCGCAGACGGCACGGTCCGACGCTGGGAGCTTGTGGCGGACACCCCCATCCGGGAGCTCGGCGGCCCCTTGCACGAAGACGCCGCGGGCGAGGTCGACAGGCTGGTCTTCACGCCCGACGGACGGAACCTGATCACGGGGGAGCTCGACGGGCTCATCCGGAGCTGGGACCTGTCCTCCGGCAGATGGCGGGAGCTCGGGCGCCACGCGGAACTGATGGATCTGGCGCTCTCGCCCACCGGCGACAGGCTCGCCACGGCCTCCTCGGACGGCACGGTGAAACTGTGGACGGCGGGGCCGGCCTGGCGGACGACGCGGAGCCTGCCCGGGCACGGCCAGGGCGCCATGAGCGCGGTCTTCTCCCCCGACGGCAGCCTCCTGGCCACCGGCGCAGGGGACGGCGTCGTCCGCGTCTGGCCCACCCAGGGAGACGGCGCCGCCCGCGAGCTGCGGGGGCACACCGACATGGTGTGGGGTCTCGCCTTCTCCCCGGACGGCCGGCGGCTCGCCTCGGCGAGCCACGATGGGGCCGTCCGGATCTGGGAGCTCGACTCGGGCGCCTGCGTCCGGATCCTCCTGGCCGACGCCAAGGGCGTCACCGGCCTCGCCTGGTCGCCTGACGGCCTCACGCTGCCACCTCGGGCAAGGACCGGACCATCCGCCTCTGGGACGCCCGCCTCGGGCGGCCGCTCCGGGAGCTGCACGGCCACCGGATGTGGGTCTCCGACGTCGTGTTCTCCCCCGACGGCCGCCTGCTGCTCTCGGCCAGCTTCGACCGGACCGCCCGGGTCTGGGACGCCCGCACGGGTGAGGCGCTCCTGATTCTCCGCCTGTCGGATCAGGTCGCCCGTCCCGCCTTCTCACCGGACGGCCGCGGCTTCGCGGTCAACGACGGCCGCGCCATCTGGATCGTCCCCCTGGAGCCGGAACACTGGCACCGCGATCCCCGGACGCTGCTGCGCGAGGCGGAAGAGGCCGCCGGCATGCGCCTGGAGGGCATGACCCTGGTCCCGCAGGACCGGTGACGACGCCCTTCCCCCTCGTCGGGGGCTTTCCCTCTTCCAATCGAAATCGAACGAAATCGAAATCGAAGTGGATCCCGATCCCGATCCCGATCGCGCGGAAAGATCACTCCAGCCACTTCGTGACCTCAAGCGGGACGCCCTTTTGCGGGCGTCCATTGAGCGCCGGTCAAGGGCTCATCGGACTTGACCAACTGTGATACCGCCGAGCAGAGGGCGCTGGTGCTTGTTTATCTCGTTTTCGTTTTCGTTGTCGTGGTCGTTGTCGTAATCGTAATCGGAATCCTGAAACCTTGGAATTTGAACACGATTACGATTACGACAACCGTTTCGCTGTCGCTTCACTGACAACGACTTGTTTTCCGACTTTTTCTGGGGCTCATCGAACTTGACCGACGGTATCAAGCGGGACGCCCTTTTGCGGGCGTCCCTTTGACTTCGTCAGTACACGATGAAGGGGACGCGGGCGTCGAACAGGACGTTGAAGCCGAACAGGAAGTCCATGGCGAAGGACCAGCGGTCGCCCTCGCGCTTGAGGGCGTAGGCCTCGTGGGTGAACGAGAAGAAGATGCGGTTGTTCAACGCGAAGTAGAGCTTGTTGGACAGCTGGATCTCATAGTTCAGCGGCTGGCCGTCGGAGTCGAGGATGAACCCGTCGAGGCGGCTCTCCCCCTTGACGCCCTGGCCAAAGACCTTGAACAGGTCGCCGTTGTTGAGCTGCCAACCCGCGTACAGCGTGTTCTGGGACTTCACGTCCTCCTCGCCGTACTCGCGGCGCATGCCCGCGCCGGCCTTGAAGAACAGGCGGCTCTCCCAGACCTCCATGCCCAGGCCCAGCACGCCGGTGAAGAGCTTGGCGCGGTAGGTCTCGTCCCTGAGCGAGGCCGTGAACTCGGTGTTGTAGCCGACGTCCACGAAGGGGATGGGCGCCCACCAGGAGCCCTTGAACCAGGCGTTCTTCGGGCTCTTCAACTGGTACAGCAGGTTCAACTTCACCTCGTCGGCGGACTCGGTGTCCACGTCCACCTTCTCGCCAAGCTCGTTCACCTGGGTCGTCCAGGTCTTGCCGTAGAGCAGGCGGGCACGGCCGGTCAGGGCGTGGGTGACGTTGGAGATGCCGGTGAAGACCGTGATGTCGATGTTCATCGAGGTCACGTCCTGCCCCATGAGCTTGGGTTTGTCCTCGTACACGCCGGTGTGGAACACGTTGGAGTGGCCGAAGGTGATGCCGATGTTGCCGCCGCCGGTCCACACGTAGTTCTTCCACAGGTCGGGGAAGTCGGCGCCGGCGTCCAGGCCGCGGGCCTTGCCCGTGCGGGCGGCGAGGAACTCCATCACCAGGGAGCGCACGCTGTGGTCGGTGTCCTTGGGTTCGGCCTGCGCGGGGATGAAGCCGCCGCCGCCGGAGGCCACGTATTGCGTGGTGACGATGGCGTAGTGCAGGTCATCCTCGATGTCGCGGTTGTTGATCTTGCCCTTCTCGAAGCCGAGGATCTTCAAACCAGCGGTGTTGGAGTCGGCGAAGGCGCCGAACAAGGTCTTCACGTCCTTGCCCTTGAGGTTGAGCACGACCATGGAGGAGTCGAAGCGGATCATGCGGGCGATCATCTCGCGGGTCACCGGACCGGAGACGGGGAAGTCGTACTGGTTCAGGATGTCCCGGTTGATGACGGCGAGCTCGGTGCGCTCGGTGGCGCGCATGACGCCCAGCACGTAGACCAGGAAAGACTCCAGATCCATGGGCTTCTCGATGACGTTGTTGCCCAGGGGCTTGTTGAAGGCCGTGCAGAAGCTCTCGACCTGGGTCAGTGCGGGATCCCCGGCGGGCAGTTGCTCGGGCGTCACCGGCAGATCGCGGGCCTCGGAGGCGGACCCGTCGACCGTGAAGCCGCCCTTGCCGTCCGGCTTCACGGCCAGGCGCAACTGGGTGAGGCTGCGGCCGAAGCGCGAGGAGCCGACGATGAGGGCGCCCTCGTTGCGCTTGATCAGCGGGATGTAGCCCAGGTTCTGCACCGACGGGCTCTGCGCCTGGGACGAGAAGACGACGGCCGGCTCGGGCACGTCGAGCCCGCGCAAAAAGCCGAGCACGCCGCCGGGGAAGGTCATCTCGGTGTCCAGGTGGGAGATGACGAACACCAGGTGCACGCCGTCCTTGGCCAGCTGCTCCCGGGCGGCCTTGTAGGCCTTCACCGGGTCGGTGAACTTGATCATCTCGGCCGCGTTCTTGGGCAGGCGCGCGTTGTGCACCACGGGGAACAGGGCCAGCACGGCGATCTTCACGCCGTCGACCTCGAACACCAGGTGCGGCGCCACGCGCTCCTTGCAGCGGGCCTCCTGGGCCTTCTGGCACTCCACGTTGGTGGCCAGCAGCGGGATCTTGCCGTCGGTGAACACGGCCGAGGCGTTGTCGAGCACCCGCTCGGGGGCGAGCAGATCCTCGGGACCGTAGGCCGACGCCCGCATGCCCATCTTCTGGAACATGGAGAGCACGAACGCGGCGCCCGCGGCGTTCTCGAGCAGGTGCTGGCCCATCGCGTCGGGGGAGAACAGGTTGCCGCCGCCCAGCAGCAGGGGCTTCTGGCCGGCAGGCAGAAGCGTGGGGGCGAGGGCCTCGACCCGGCGCACCATGGCGGTCAGGAACGAGCTCGGCTTCTTCCCGGTGCAGTCCGGCGTGAAGAAGCGGCCATAGTGGTCGGAGGTGAACAGCACGTCGATGATCTTCTGCGCCGGATCGGCGGCGGGGGCCGGGGTCGGCTCGGGCGCGACGGGCGGAACCGAGGCGGGTTCTGTCCCCGCCTTGCAGGTATCACCGGTGCACTCTCCCTCGACCACCAGGGTCTTCGTTTCTCCGTCGATCACCAGGGTCTTCGTTTTCCCGTCGGTCGGTGGGACGCCGGGTTTCTGGCCCGCGGCGGATGTGACGTGAAGCGACAGGAAGAACAGCAAAGGAATGGCAAGCAGATAATGTACGGATTTCATGGCACGACCTCCTTCGGTGTCGATTTGCGGAATCCTAATTCTGCAATGAAGCGGAGTCAACCCTTTTGTGGGGTTGTGCTATGTTTTTTACTGATTGCCCCGTCTGATTTGTCTGACTTGTCTGACCGGTCGGACTATTCTTCTTCCTCTTCCATCTTGGCGGAGGAGATGATCTTCTGGGCGATCTCGGCGGGGACGCGCTCGTAGTGCAGGAAGTTCATGGTGAAGGTGCCGCGACCGGAGGTCATGGACTCGAGATCGGCGCTGTACTTCTGGATCTCGGCCAGGGGGACCTGGGCGTTGATGGTGACGAGCTTGCCCTTCTGCTCGGAGCCCAGCGGGCGGCCGCGCTTGGAGGTGATGTCACCCATGATCGCGCCCATGTAGTCCTGGGGCACCGTGACCTGCAGGTTGTAGATGGGCTCGAGCAGCACCGGGCCGGCCAGCTTGACGGCGGCCTGGAAGCCCTTGGAGCCGGCCATCTGGAAGGCGGCGTCCGAGGAGTCGACGTCGTGGTACTTGCCGTCGAGCAGGTTGACGCGGACGTTGATGACCGGATAGCCGGCGATGACGCCCTTGGCCATGCGGTTGCGGATGCCCTTCTCGACCGACGGGATCCACTGCTTGGGGATGGCGCCGCCGAAGATCTTGTCGACGAACTCGAACTCCAGGCCGGCGTCGGCCGCGATGGGCTCGAGCTCGATGAAGCACACGCCGAACTGGCCGCGGCCGCCGGATTGTTTCTTGTGCTTCCCTTCGGTGCTGGGGCACTTCTTGGTGATGGTCTCGCGGTACGGGATGCGCGGCAGCGTGGTCTCGACCTCGACCTTGTTGTTGCGCAGCTTCTCGATGACGACGTCGAGGTGCATCTGGCCCATGCCGCCGAGCAGGCGCTCGGAGGTCTCGGGGTCGCGCCACACCTTGAGGGCGGGGTCCTCCTGGACGATGTCGTTGAGCTTGGAGCCGAGCTTGTCCTCGTCGGCCTTGGACTTCGGGTGCACGGCCACGACCGCGACGGGGGCCGGCGGCGGGGTGACCTGGAACAGGAAGTTGTCGGACTCGTCGGCGAGGGAGTCGCCGGTGAACGTGAACTTCAACTTGGCCATCGCGCCGATGTCGCCGGCGGCGAGGGCCTCGGCGTTGTCGCGCTTCTTGCCGCGCAGCACATACAACTGGCCGCAGCGCTCCTTCTTCTGCTGGGTGGTGTTGTTGAAGGTGCTGTCCGAGGCGATGCCGCCGGAGATCACGCGGAACAGGCTGATGCGGCCGATGTCGGCGGTGAAGGACTTGAAGACCAGGCCGGAGAACTTCTGACGACCCACGGTGATCTCGATGGGGTTCTCCCCGTCGAGGGCCGTGAACGGCTTGCGCTGCTCGGGGTTCGGGAAGTACTCGGCGATGAAGTCCAGGATGCTGTCGATGCCGACGAGCTTCTTGGACGAGCCGCACAGGATCGGCACGAGCTTGCCCGAGCGCACGGCGTTCGGGAAGGCGGACTGGATCTCCTCCGAGGAGAGCTCCATGGTGTCGAGGTACTTCATCATGAGCTCGTCGTCGGTCTCGGCCACGACCTCCATCAGGGCCTCCATGGCCGCGGAGACGGCGCCGTCCATGTCGGCCGGGATGGCGGCCTCGGTGACCTTGCCCTCTTCATACAGATAGGCCTTGCGGCGCAGCAGGTTGACGATGCCCTTGAAGCCGGCCTCCTTGCCGATGGGCAGGAACACGGGCACGGCGCGGCGGGTGAGGGTCTCCTTGACGTCCTTGACCGCCTCCTCGAAGTTCGCGCGCTCCTTGTCCATGCCCGTGACGAGCACGGCCGTGGCGAGCCCGGCGCCCTCGGTGAAGGCCCACACCTTCTCGGTGCCGACCTGGACGCCGTCGGTGGCGCCCACGAGGACGAAGGCGCCGTCGGCCACCTCGACCGACATGCGGGTGTCGTTGAGGAAGTCGCTGGCGCCCGGGGTGTCCAGGATGTTCACCTTGCAGCCGCTCCACTCGAGCCAGGCCGTGGCCGAGTTGATCGTGGAGTGCCGCTTCTGCTCCTCGGGCTCGAAGTCGAACGTGGAGGTCCCGTCGTCCACGGAGCACAGCCGGTTGTTGACCTTGGACTGGAAGAGGAAGGCCTCGCCCAGGCTCGTCTTGCCCACGCCGCGCTGGCCCACGAGAACGATGTTCCGGATTTCTTTCGGTTCGTACTTTTTCATGATCTCCTCGGTTCGTTGGTCCGGGAAGGCTCCCCGGCTCGGACTGCGATTCGGTTACTCTTCCTTCACGATCGCCTGCGTTGGGCACGCGGCGATGCAGCTCTCGCACTGGGTGCACATGGACTGGTCGATCTCGTACTGGGTGTCGCCCTGGAAGATGGCGCCCTCGGGGCATTCGGGCTCGCAGGCTCCGCAGGAGATGCATTCTTTGGTGATGACGATTTTCATGGATAAACCTCCGGTTCAGGAATGAAAACGGGCCATGCCCGGTCGGTGGCCTCGTACCTCATTTCACTTTCGAAGTCAACGAAAAGCGGCAACCTGACGGACGAGAGCCACCCTCGTCGCGGCCGGCACCCGGGGCGCACGGCGCCCCCCCCCCCGGCGCGACTTCAGCTAACGCTTTGTCCGCCGGACTGTCTTGGGTCGAACCGGGCCGGCGTCGGCCCCAGGAGGTCATACATGAGAATATTCCTATACCCGATCCTTTCGCTCTTTTTGGCCGGCTTCACGCTGACGGCCTGTGACGATGAACCATCCAAAACGAGCAATAATATTAATAATACAAATAATACAAATAATACCAACAACAGCAACAATGCAAACAATGCAAACAATACGAACAACGCAAACAACGGCAACTACACGACGACCTCCGACGTCTGCGGGGGAGTAGACGCCGAAAGCGAATATACATGGTCCGAGAGCGAGGAACGAGCCGTCACGCTCGGCGGCACCTCCATCACCGCCGGCGAGGGCGTCACGGTGGCCGGCACGACGGCGACCATCACCCGGGGCGGCGTGTACCGCGTGTCCGGCACCCTCACCGACGGCCGCCTCGTGGTGGACGCCGCCACCGACGCCCTGGTCGTGTTGATCCTGGACGACGTCAACCTCACGTCCGCCACCGATGCTCCCCTCGTGGCCACCTCGGCGGGCAAGGTCATCCTGCACCTGCCCACGGGCACCACCAGCACCCTCACCGACGCGGCGACGCGCCCCTCGACCACGTCCGCGAACGCCGCCGTTCATGTCTCCTGCGACCTGGCGATCAACGGCGGTGGCGCGCTGGTGGTCCACGGCCGCTACAACGACGGCCTGCGCAGCATGCGAGGGCTGGCCGTGCATGGCGGCGCCCTGACCGTGGACGGCAAGGACGATGCCCTGGTGGCCGAGGACTGCGTGGTCGTCCACGCCGGCACTTTCCAACTGGACACCACCTCGGGGGACGCCCTCAAGGCCGAGAACTCGGTGAGCGCCAGCCTGGGGTACGTCCACGTGTTCGGCGGCACGTTCACCATTGACGCGGCCAGCGACGGCCTCCAGGCGGAGACCGACCTGTGGATCACCGCGGGCACCTTCGACGTGACCTGCGCCGGCGGCGCCGGCGGCGCGGTGAACGACGCGCTCTCGGCCAAGGCGTTCAAGGCCGGAACCGACCTCACCGTCACGGGCGGCGACTTCCAGGTGGACTCTGCCGATGACGCCTTCCACTCCAACGCCGACCTGACCATCGAGGACGGCACGATCACCATCGCCACCTCGGACGACGCCTTCCACTCGGAGTCCACGCTGCTGATCGCGGGGGGCGACGTCACGGTGACCGCGTGCTACGAGGCCGTCGAGAGCGTGGCCATCACCATCAGCGGCGGCACGCTGCACCTGCGCAGCTCCGACGACGCCCTCAACGCCGCCGGCGACACCACCCCGCGCAGCCTGACCATCAGCGGCGGCTACCTCGCCATCACCACCGACGGCGACGGCGTGGACGCCAACGGCAACATCACCATGAGCGCGGGCACCGTCATCGTCCACGGCCCCACGCGCAACGACAACGGGGCCATTGACTGCGACGGCACCTTCCGCCTCACGGGCGGCTTCCTGGTGGCCGCCGGCTCCTCGGGCATGGCCGAGGCGCCCGACAACGTCTCCACCCAGTACAGCGTCCTCTGGGGCCACAACACCGCAGTCCCCGCGGGCACGCTCATCCACCTGCGCACCTCGGCGGGCACCGAACTGCTGACCTTCAAATCGACGAAGGCGGTGCAGTCGGTGTGCTTCTCCTCCCCCGGGTTCGTCGCGGGCAGCTACGCCATCTACACCGGCGGTTCCTACGGCCCCGGCGGCGAGACCGACGGCGTCTACTCCGGCGGCACCTACACGCCCGGCACCCAGTTCCGCACCTTCACCGCGAGCTCCCCGGTGACCAAGGTGAACATCTCCGGCGGCCCTCCGGGGGGCAAATAATCACAGGACTTTCTTGAACAGCTTCAGGATCCCCTGATCCCAGGCCACGCGGTGGGTCACGCCCGAGCCGGTCGGGACGGCGTCGCGGTTCGCCAGGTACCAGTCGTAGGAGCGGATGAGCGCGGCGGCGTTGGAATACTGCGGGGCCCAGCCGAGCCGGGCGCGGAGCTTGTCGGTGGACACGAACGAGTCGGTGTGCGCGGTCCCGTAAATCCACTTGTACAACGGGGAGAGGTGCAGGGCCTCGAGCACGGTGAGCGCGCCGATCACCGGAGCGGCCGGCGTCGGGAGCGGCCGGGCGCCGGTGCCGGCGTGTTCGCACAGCGCGCCCACGTCGTCGAGCACCCGGCCGAACTCCACCGCGCCCGCGTTGTAGACGTCGCAGGCGGCGTCGGCGTCGTCGGTGGTGATCATGCGGTAAAACGCGTCGCACAGGTCTTCGACGTCGAGGAGCTGGTAGCGGTTCCTCCCCGAACCCACCAGCGGGATGCGGTGGCCGCCCTCGATCCAGTCGAAAAGGATCTGGAACACGCCCAGGCGGTACGGCCCGAGATCGGAAGAGCGTCGTGTAGGGAAAGAGTGTAGATCTCGGTGGT
>CALKWH010000327.1 GCA_938004375.1 uncultured Pseudomonadota bacterium | reverse complement strand
GAGTTCAGACGTGTGCTCTTCCGATCTGGCGGGGGCCGGAGCGGGGGCCGGCTTGTTCTTCTCATCCTCGACCTCCTTCAGGCGGACGAGGGCGGACTTGATGTCCGAGGCGTACTTCTGGGCGAACTCCTTGTACTCCTTCGGTGTGGACTTGAACCCCTGGACCTTCTCGAAGAGGCCCTGGGCCTTGGCGTAGTAGCCCTGCAGATCACCGAGCAGGTCGCCGGCCTTGTAGTACAGCATGGCCAGGTTGAAGGCCACGCGGTAGTCGTTGGGGGAGGAGGAGAGCGTTTTCTCGTACTGAACGCGTGACTTCTCGAAGAAGCTCTTGGCCTCGGCCTTCAGTTTGTCGGCGTCGGACAGTTTCGCCAGTTCTTCCTCGCGATCCTTCAGCCGCTTGGGGATGGACTCCTTCACGATGACCTCGAGGCGGGGCTTGGTCTTCTCGACATCGTCCTTGATCATCTTCACGGTGACCTCACCCTTGTCCAGGGCGGCCTGCATGGCCTTCGGGTCACCACCGGAGATCTCGGCGAGCTTCGGGATGAGCCCGCGGATGTTGTCGCCCTTGAGGATCTGCTCATAGAGGTCCAGTTGCTGCTGTCCGGTCTTGATGACCTCCTTGAGCTTCTCGATCTCCATCTGGATGCGTTCCTTGTTCTCGAACTGGTGGTCGGCCATGTCCTGAAGGGTCATGGCGTACACCTTGTACGAGACGGCAAGGGCCAGTTCGGCCTCGGAGGACTGCGGAATCTTCCCGTACTTGGAGACCACGAGCTCGAGGGCCTTGATCGCCAGTTCTGGCTCGCGCACGCTCACGCCGAGCATGCCGATGTTGAGGTTGGCGGCCAGGTTGTCGGGTTCGCACTCCTGGGCCTTCTTGAATTCGTCGAACGCGGGACCCAGCGTGCCCTGACCCAGCACGTACAGGCCGTAGGCGTTGTAATACATGGCCAGCGCCTCACGGGCATTGACGTCCTTGATGCCCTTCTCGCCCACGCAAGGACGGAAGTAATCCTTGGCCTGGTTGATGAAGATGCGGGCGAGCGCCGAGTTGGCGTCCTTGCGTTTTTCAGCCTCGAGGTAAAACAGGATCGACAGTCCATAGATTTTCAGGCGGATGCGCGTGCCCTCGAGGGTGTCGTTGGGGATCTTGCCCGACGAGGCCAGGGCCTTGCGCAGGGTGTCGACCAGGGGCTTGCGGTTCTTGTCCTGACCCTCACGGGCGTAGCGCAAGTAGTAGGCCAGCGCCAGGTTGTACTGGATGTCCGGGTCCTGCATGGCGTAGGAGTCCTTCATCAACTCAGCCTCGTGCTTGATGAAGTCCTCGGGGTTGACCAGATCGAGCAGGATCAGGCCCGACTTGGCCGACGGAAAGTTCGGGTCCACCGAAAGTGCCTTGCGGTAGGCGTCACGGGCCTTGTCCTTCTGGCCGCAGCGCTGGTAGACCACACCGGCGTTGTAGGGGAAGGAGGCGATCTTCTCACCGCCGGCCTCCTTGTTCAAATCCAGGAAGGCCTTGGCGACCTTTTCGCATTCGTCCTTGGGCCAGCCATTGTCCGAGGCCGCGAAGAAGGCCTTGAGGGCCTCCTGGAACTTGGTGTTCACCGCCTTGGACACGGTCTTGTCCTCGGTGGTGGTGGCGGGCCCGGTGGCGGGCCCCGTGGCGGGGCCGGTGGCGGGTCCGGGGACAATCTCGCCGGTGTTGGTGTCCAGGGTTCCGGGCGCCGGCTTACCGGCCTCGGGCTCGGGGCCGGTGGCGGGCGTGGTGTCCTTCTTGCCTCCGGTGCACGCGCCGAAAACCACAGTCAGAAGAGCAATCAGAATGAGTTGTCTGGTCTTCATGTTCGTTCCTCACCTTCTTAGCGGACGGGGACCGGCGCGACGGTCGACCGGGAAATCTTGGTGTCCTTGAAGTCCGGGGCGCCCCACACCTCGTCGGAGACGGGGCTGACGGAGCGGCGGATCTCGGCCAGCTCGTTCTCGCAGAACTCGAACCACTCGTCATAGCGTCCGGACTTCTGAGCCTTCTTGACGCAGTCCTCGAAGCCGGCCTTGGCGAACTCTTCCATTTTCTCGAAGTTGGCGGCCGAGGAGAGGGTGTCCTGGAACATCAATTTCACCTCGATGTTGGCCTCGATTTCCTTGCCGAACTTCATGTTCTTGAGCTTGGTCACGTAGTTCTTGTAGATGGCGCCGAACCGTCCGGCTGCGGGGATGTACCAGGAGTTGACCTTCTTGCCCAGCATGAGGGAGGCGGCCTCCTCGTATAGCTTCTTGTTCTTCTCGATCAACTTGGCCTGCGTCTCGATCCACTTCATCAGGTCCTTCATGGACTTGTCCTGCTCCTTCTTGGACTTGATGGTGAACTCGGGCAGCTCCATGGAGATGACCTCTTCATAGGAAGCCTCGGCCAGATGGAACTTGGCCAGGGCGACCGCGTCGAGGGCCTCGTTGATGCGGTTGGCCTTGTCGGTGCCGTCCATGGCGCCGTGGATGGTCTGGGTGGCCTTCCAGCGATTGTAAACCTTGATGGCCTCTTCGAACTTGTCGAGGGCGTTGCGGACCTTGCCGCGGTCGCGCTTCTCGAAGCGGACGGTGGCGACCTTCCACGTGTCGGTCTTGGACTTCTTCTCGACGTACACGATGCTCATGCAGATACCGTAGCGGGTGGGGACCGGGCAGGACTGATCCCACAGGATCTTGCCCTGCTTCGCCAGGACGCGGATCATCAGGTCGTCGACCTGGTTGCGCCCCATGATCTCGATGTACTTGCCCAGGAAGTGCTGGGTCATGCCCAAGCCGGCGGATTGGCCGTCCTTGGTCTTCCGGTCCTCGTGGAACTGGTGCAGCATGAAGAAGAGGTAGGACACGTCGCCCTTGAACTGGGCGGCGCCCATCTTGTAGAGCTTCTCGATGAACTCCATGGCCTTCTTCTCGGCGCCCTTCAGGTCACCGGACCACCAGGTCAACTGCACGGCGCGGCGGGCGGCGCGCACGGCGTCGGGATCCTTAGGGTAACGGGAGAAGAAGTTCTCGAAGGCGGCGGCAGCGGCGTCGAACATGGCGATCTGCTCGAACAACTGACCCAGGCGGATGTACGAGTTCACCACCTGCGGGTTGTCCTTGGTGGCGCCCGAGCCGTAGTTGCTCTGCAGCTCGCGCAGGGAGCCGATGGCCAGGCCGATCATGCCCGCCTTCTCGAAGGCGATGGAGGCAGAGGTGTAGTACTGAATGACCTTGTTGGCGTCGGACTTGAACTCGCGGGCCATGGCGGTGAGCATATCGCCGGCCTCACGGTACCGGCCCTCCTCACCGCGCTTGGCCACTTCCATCTCCATGTTCTCGAGCTTCTTGGCCTCGAGACGGACGCGGAACTTCTTGGCCTCGGCGGAGATGTTGAACATGGGGTTGTAGGTCGGCTTGAGGAGCTCGGTGATCATCTCGACCATCTCCTCGAAGCGGTCCTCGGCGTCATAGGCGATCATGAGATACAGAGCGGACTCGAGCGCCATCTGCGGATCGATCTGGAACGTCGTGCGGATGGTGTCGGCGAACAGCGGGATCGCCTCGCTGAAATTCCGGTACATGTAATAGATCATCGCGCGGTTGTACTTGATGATCGCCAGGTTCTTGCCGGTCTTGACGTACTTGACGTACAGGTTGAACACGTCGATGACGTCCTTCAGATCCTGCGGGATCGGCAGGTTCTTCTCGAACTCGGGGCACTTCTGCGTGAACTTCTTGCCGGCGGCCTCGGTCTTCTGCTTGGCGGCCAGGCAGTTGCGGCGCTTGAGGTAGTCCTCGGAGCGCTTGTCACGCTGCTTGTTCTCCTTCGCGAAGTCGACGTCGAGCACGCGGAAGTACAGGCCTACGGTGTTGTTGCCGATGTCCTCGCGGTTCTTCTCGAACATCTGCTGGGTCATGCCCTTGGGCACCTTGTCCCACTTGAGCAGGGTGCTGTACTCGCGGGCGGCGGTCCGGAAGGATTCGCGGATCTCCTGCTCGTTCTTGCTGATCTTCTCGAGGTTGTAGGCGCGGTCGCCCAGGAGCTGGGCGTAGTCGTAGCGCATGTCGTAGACGTCGTCGTCGTTGGGGAAGTACTCGAGGAACTCCTTGTAGAGGGAGGCGGAGTAGTTCAGCAGCTTCTCGGTCTCCTCGGAGGCCTTGGCCTTGGCCTTGTCGTACTTGATGTAGGAGCGCTTGGCCTGGTCGTACAGGTTGCGCTTGGCGAAGTCGACGCACACCATGGTCTCCATCTTCTTTTCGCCGAACTGCTTCTTGAGATCGCTCATCGCGACGACGATCTTCTTGAGGCTGTCCTCCATCTTGTCCATGATGTTGTCCAGCTTGTAGCCCTGGTAGATCTGCTGGAGCCAGTCGCAGCGGGCGGCGTCCTGGGGGAACCGCTTGATCAGATCCTCGTACACCCAGATCATGTTGGCCATGTTGCCCTGGGTGAAGTACTCGTTGGCGAGCATGAGGTACAGGTCGCGGGCGTACTCGGCACCGAGCTGGTGGGTGAAGAAGTTGAAGGCCTGCTCGCGGTTGCCCTTCATGGAGTAGGCCATGACGACCTCGCGGCGGGTCTGCTTCTTGAGGGTCTCCTGCTTGGCATTCTGCGCGACGAACAGGAACTCGCTCTGGGCCTTCGGGAAGTCCTGCAGGTTGAAGTAGCACCACCCGAGCATGCGGCGGGCGTAAAAGTAGATGTGGATGTTGTCGCCCTCTTTGACCTTCGGGTTGTTCACGACCTTCATGTAATAGTCGGTCGCGAGCTTCAGGCCGTTACGGCCCTGCTTGAAATAGAACTCGGCGAACGCCAGGTGGACCTTGGGCACGAACGCGGACTGGGGATAGTTGCGCAGCAGGTTGCGGAACTTCTCCTGCATGATGTCCTGATAGCCGAGCTCGCGGGCGATGTCGCCGAGCTTGAAGAGGACCTCGTCCATGCGCGCCCAGTCGGCGAAAGCCTTCGTGGTCGTGATGGTGTTGAGCTCCTTGAGCGCGTCCTCCAGGTATTTCTTCTGGAGGCGCATGTTGTTGGCCTTCTCCTTCTCGAATTTGGTCTTGTCCGCGGGGGTCTTCGCGTTGCCGAGGAGCTCGACGGACTCACCGTACCGGAACTTGTAGATCTGCTCGTACTGGACGTAGATGTCGGCCAGGCGGAACATGTACTCGACCCGGCGCTTGTCGTCCGAGCGCATGATCTGGAGCTGGCGCTTGAGCTGGCTCTCCTGCTGCTGCAGGATGGGGAGCTTCAGGTCCTGCATCTTCTTCTGGGTGCCGACGAAGTCCTCGTACTTGATCGTGTCGACCCCCTTCTCCTGCTCCTTCTTGGCCTTGGCGATCGCCTCTTCCTTGGAGATCTCCAGGCTCTTGTCCTCCTTGAACTTGGGGTCCCGCTTGGCGTCGGCCGGTTTGTTCTCCGGCTTCTGGGCATGGACTCCCAGCGGAAGCACCGACAACATCAAAGGCACGATCCAAAGACAGCATTTTCTCATGGCATTCCTCGATCAGTCAGGGAAAGAAGTTGTGGAAACAGACAACGGGCGACGGCCTAGTTGCCGCCGCAGGTGGACCGCACGACGAAGCGGTAGTAGCCCAGCTCGTCCTGCCAGTACTCGCCGGTGAACGGCCAGATCACATGTTCGTCGTCGACGGTGACGTTCATGACGTCGACCTTGGCGGAGCGGGTGGCCATGGCCTTGGCGGTGACCTTCTTGAGCTTGAGGTTGTTCAACTCGATCTTGACGTCACCGTACTGCAGCACCAGGCGGGTCAGTTCGTCGTCGAGGCGGCGGACGCGATCACGGGCGAGCTTGCCGGCCTCGGTCTGGGCGTTCATCTTCTGGAACTCGAGGTCCTCCTTGATCTCGCGGGCGATGTCGGAGGAGCGCCAGGACTTGTCGGAGTTGTCGAGCTGCTTGATCTCGCGGTTGAGCTCGTCGATGAACTCGATGCGACGCTCGAAGGTGCGATCCTTGAGCTGGCTCTTGACCAGGCGGGACAGGCGCGGATCCAGGCCGGCCTTGTCGGTCATGATCTTCTTGATGTACTCGAAATAGGTGTCGTTCTCTTCCTCGTCGCCGCTCTTGTGCTTGTCGGCGACCTCGCGGACCTGCAGCTGCAACTTCGGATACACGCGACCGAACTCGGCGAGGGCCTCCTGGGCGCTCTCGACGCGGCAGTTCTGGAAGTAGATGACCGCGCGCAGGATCAGGGACTCGGGGAAGAAGTGGTTCTCGAAGAAGGGCGCGTTGAGGGTGTGAATGTTGCCCAGCGCCTTCTGGAAGCCGCCGTAGTCCTTCTTGAAGTGGGGGCGCAGCATGGCGTCGAGGATGAAGTAGGCCCAGGACTCCTCGAACAGGCTCTGCAGCCAGTTGTGGCTGTTCTGGGGGACCTTCTCGAAGAAGGTGATCGACAGCTGCAGGTACTTCTCGGACATCTTCGCGAAGGCGGGCTTGCGGGTCTGCTCGAACAGACCGACGGCGACGCGGCCGGCCTGGTAGTACACGCGGGCCAGGCTCAGGTTGGCCAGCTCGAGGTACTCGCCGATCTCCGGGAAGGTGGGGTTCTTCTGCGCGAAGATGATGATCGCGTTGAAGCGCTTGATCGCGTCGACGGGCTTGCCGAGGCGGACCAAAGTGATGCCCTCGAAGATCTTCGCCTTCAGGAAGTAGCCGCCCTCGGAGGGCTTGGAGTTGGCCGGCACCTTGGCGAACAGTTCGGCGGCCTTTTCGAGCCGGCCGTCGATGTAGTGGTAGCGCCCGAGGTAGTACAGCAACTGAGAGCGGAACGCCTCGAGATCCTTGCTGTCCAGGTACTCCTCGCTGTATTTGCCGATCATCGGCAGGATGCCGGCGGACTCGGGCATCTTCTGCTGCAGGGAGACCAGGTATTTCAGCGTCATCTTGTAGTACGGATGCGCGTCACCCTGCTCGACGATCTTCTCGAAGTAGTTCTTCGATGCGCTGTAATAACCCATGTAGTACAAGCACTTGCCCATGATGTACTGGGCCTTCTGCTTGGTGTCCGGGGAGTCGTCGCGGTTGTCCTTCGCGAGCACCTGCTTCAGGTAGATCGTGGCGCTCTGGAAGTACACCAGGATCTGCTCCTGGGGCGCGTTCTCGTTCATCGCCTTCTCGGCCTTCTTGAAGAAGTCCTCGCCGCGGACCATCTTCTTGGAGATCAGGGTCTTCGAGACGTCCTCGGCCTCGAACGTCATCTCCTCATCCTCGGCCGCCTTGGCGTCCGTCTTCTTGCCCTTCTGGGCGAAGGCCGGCAGCGCGAACGTGACAGCGAGCAGGGAAGCAATGAACATCAAGGATTTCCAGCGGGTATTCACCATCGTTTTTCTCCTTGCCAACGGCGTGACGGCAACCGATGCCCGTACCATAGACATGGGGAATATATATAAAGACGCCTTTGACCCGCAAGCAAAAAGTTGCCGGGATCGCACAGGAATGAAAACACCCGGTTTTACAAGGACAAATTCGTGAAAATGGCGCTCTCCTCGATCCCGTATAACTTGCGGATCGCGTAGGAGACCGTCTCGGGGAGGTAGTGGCCGTTCAATTTGATGGGGATGAAGTTCACCGCGATTTGCGGCGAGAAGGCCACGGAGAGCAAATATTCGATGATGAACTCGGCATTCTTGGCGATGCGCCCGGTGTATTCCCGCTGGGAGCGCTGCTTGAGCGTTCGCATTTCGTGGATGCTGCGACCGATCTCGGATTCGACGAGCTCCTCGTAGGTCGTGAAGATCAGTTCGACCCGCACGGTGCGCTCACCGGCCTCGACGTAGGCGGCGAAGCCCTCCTGGAGCTCCTCGGGGGAGATCCCCCGGGTGGCCGGGAACGGGACGACGATGTTCGAGGAGACGCTGTCGATGACGATCCCGGGCTCGGGCAGGCGCAGATCGAACTGCACGTTGATGGCGTTGTAGTCGCCCTGGTGCCGCTCGAGCTCGACCACGTGCACGTCCGGGTGAACCTGCAACAGTTCCAGCGCGCGCTGGTGAAGCCCGGGGTCGCCGATGATCTTGATGCCGATGACGTCGGGGACCTCGAGATCCTCCTTGTTGAAGGGGATCTTGCCGCTCATGACCTGCTCGGCGAGCTGGCGCTCGGCCGCCTCGAACTCGCTGACCATCTGCTCGGGAGGCGTGAGCAGCATCTCGAGGGGGATGCCCAGGCGCTCGGCGCGCTCCTTGGCCAGCGTCTCGGCCTTCCGGCGGATGTGGCTGAGGATCATGTCGGCCATGCGCCGGCTGACCTTCTCGGCCACCCGGCGGGCGCGCTTGATGCGCAGCATGGAGACCAGGCGCTGCTCGCCGTTCCCCGTGAAGAAGAGGATGCCGTTGACCGGCGCCCGCGGGAAATACTCCTCGGGGCGCGAATGGTAGGTCCGTACCAGGAACTCCATCCGCTCGCCGTAGGAGGGGATCGAGCGCGTGACGGCCTCCTTGACCTGATGCTTCATGGTGACCGACCGCGTGGAGATCTCGGTGCCGTGGAGCTCGCGCAGGAAACCCGTCAGGAACTGGCGGACCACGGGCGTGGAGACGAAGCCCTCGTACGTGAAGATCTCCGTCATGAGCCAGGCGTCGTCGGGCTCCAGCTTGTCCTCGAGCCAGCGCTTGGCGATGTCGAAGAGTTTCTCCCGATGGGTGAACGCGCTCAGGTACATGGGGCTATTTCCGCGCGGCCTTGCCCGGCTTGGGATCGCCCCAGAGCTCCCTGGCCTCGGGCTGGAACGAGAAGATCAGCAGGCAACCGACGCCGACCAGCAGCAGCACGTCGGCGACGTTGTACGTGGGCCAGGGCCAGGTGATCGGGATGGATCGGAAGAGCCACATCTGGACGAAGTCGGTGACCCGTCCAAAGACGATGCGATCCGCGAGATTGCCCAGGGCGCCGCCTGCCACCAGGGCCAGACCCACACGGTATAACTTGAACCGGATCTCCTGGCGCCGGTACAAGTAATAAATGAAATAAAGGGCGGCCAGCCCGATCACGGACAGGATCCAGCGACCGCCGGCGACGTCGGAGAACAACCCGAACGCCGACCCGTGATTGTAGGCGAGCGTCAACCGGAAGGTGAAGGGCTCGACCCGGGCCGGGTTGAGGGCGTCCTGGGACAGCGCGGACTGAGCCCAGAGCTTGGTTGCAATGTCCAGCGCGAAGCCACCGACTGCGATAGCCAAAAATGTGATCAGGTTCTTAGATCGGAAGAGCGTCGTGTAGGGAAAGAGTGTAGCTCTCGGTGGTCGACGTA
>CALKWH010000326.1 GCA_938004375.1 uncultured Pseudomonadota bacterium | reverse complement strand
ATCCGGCGACCCCCGAGATCTACACCTCTTTCCCTACACGACGCTCTTCCGATCTGGTGGTGCCCAGGGCGGTCGTGCACGCGAGGACCTCGGCGAGGGGCTCGTCGACGTAGTTGCGGCAGCGGGGGCATCCGTGCTCGTCCAGGGAGAAGACGAGCCCGGCGGGCTCGGTGGCGGTGCCGTCGAAGCCGGCGAAGGCGTCCGCATCGCAGTTGCGCTGCCCGCAGCCGTGGGTGGTGCAGGTGGTCGGCTGACCCTCGACGATGCTTTTGATGATCTCGCAGCCGCGGGGCTCCACGTCCACGACGAAGCGCTGCCCCACGGGATTCGCGCAGGAGTCGTGCAAGCCCTTGAGGAGGCGTCCGCCGTCGCCCCCGGGCATCGTGCAGCCCGCGGAGTCGTAGGGAGCGGTGCCCAGATCGGTGGAGATCACGCCCACGTGCAGGTCGGGCAGGCCGCCCGCGACTCGGCCGAGGCGCTCCACCAGGGCCGGCAACGCCCGACCGAGGCGCGCCTGGCCGTCGGCCATGCCCGGGGAGTCGTCGATCACGAACAGCAGATCCACGGGCTCCAGGCGGGTCTCCGGCTTGACCCACTCGTAGTCGTCGGGCCAGTTCGGGCTGTACTCGACGGTCAGGGCGGGGACGTTGCGGCACCCGCCGGCCGCCACGCCCGCCGCGAGGAACGGGAGCAGGAACAGGAATGAAAACCGCCGCGTCGTCATGACCACCCTCCGATTGCTTGCCCGGTTGTGCGTCCGGGTTCAGGCGCCCCTGCGGGCGCCGCGGACTTTGACAACATAGTCCATTCGGGTGGAATAAACAACCCCGGGAACACGGACGGCCGCCTCCGTGCTCCCTCCCCCTGGCACGAGGCTTGCTTTCAGAGTCACGGCGCACAACCCCCCTTTTCATACCGAGCAGATGGGGGTATACTGTTTTGTTTGCTTTTCTCTTTCCCATGGAGGTGTGTGATGAAGACGTGTTATTTTTTCCTTATTTTTCTGTCCCTGATTCTTCCTTTTGTTACCGGCTGCGACGAAGAAAAGAAGAAGCCGACCTTCGAGGCCTGCGACCCGGCCGTGGCCGACGCCTGCGGCGACACCGGCGCGTGCGTCGCGTTGGGGGACGGCAAGTACGGCTGCCTGGACGTGTGCGACCCGGCCGTGGCCGACGCCTGCGGCGAGGATCTGGCCTGCCTGCCGTCGCGGGGCGCGTTCGTGTGCTACCCGGCCTGCGACCCGGCCGACGCCGAGGCGTGCGGCGAGGGCTGGAGCTGCGTCGCCTTCGCCGACGGGGCCGGCATGTGCCTGCAGGAGTGTGAACTTTCGGATCCGGTGTGCGCGGACGGCACGGTGTGCGTCCCCCAGGGTGACGGCGGCGTGTGCGCCGACACCTGCGACCCGGTGAACCAGGACGCCTGCCCGGTGGGGCTCACGTGCGAGCTGCGCACCGACGACCTGTACGGCTGCCACGAGCCCGTGTGGTTTGAGGGCCGCGTGTCCGACGCCTCCAATGACGAGGCCATCGAGGGCGCCCGGGTGCTCGCCGCCGACGCCACCGGCGCCGCGGCCACGGGCGTGGCCCTCTCGGACGTCGACGGTCACTATCAATTGCAGGTCCCCGTGAAGCGCAACCCCGACGGCACCCTGGCCGAGGGCGTGTTCACCCTGCGGGCGGCCGCCCAGAATTACCAGCAGTTCCCGGCCGGCATCCGCCCGTCCCTGCCGGTGGACGCCACCGACGCCGTGCGCGGCCAGGGCGGCTGGCACCTGGCCACCGCGCTCACGAGCATCACGCTGATCCCACTCCCGGTCGAGGAGCAGGGCCGGTTCTCGGTGAGCGGCCGCGTGGTGGTCACCACCGGCGAGGTCACCGGCGGCGGTGTTCTTTTGGTGCTCGAGACCGCGACCAACGCCGGCGAGGCGCCCTTTGGCTTCTCGGACCGCGACGGGTTCTTCACGCTGTTCAACGTCCCCGACAACGCCTATGCCCTGCGCGGCTACAAGGCCGACCTGCAGTTGAACCCGCTGGACGTGACCATGGCCGCCGCCGACGTGACCGGCCTGGAGGTGACCCAGTCCGAGACGCCGCTTAGCACCGTCACCGGGTCCGTGCAGATCGTCAACGCTCCGGGCGGCTCGCTGACCACGGTGGTGCTGGTGCCCGAGTCCACCTTCAGTGACACGTTCGTCAAGGGCGAGGTGCCCGCCGGCCTGCGCGCGCCCAAGCCCCCCGCGGCCCCGTCCGTCGCCGGCGAGTTCACGATCACGGGCGTGCCCGACGGCCGCTACGTGGTGCTCGCCGCCTTCGAGAACGACGGCCTGGTGCGCGACCCCGATCCGAACATCGCCGGCACCCAGATCGTGCACATCACGGTCGAGGCCGCGGTCACCACGACCGTGGAGCTCGCGGACTCGTTCAAGATCACCGAAGCCCTCGAGATCTTCTACCCGGGCGCCGAGGGCCCCGAGCTCGTCGAGGCCGAGGGGCTCGAGTTCCGCTTCGCCGACGACTCCTCCGAGGACAGCTACCACGTCGTGGTCTACAACGCCTTCGGCGAGCTGGTCTGGGAGGACGACGCGATCCCGGGCGTCTCGGGCAGCACCGAGGTCGTGGTCCCCTACGCCGGTCCCGCGCTGGTGCCGGGCATGTACTACCAGTTCCGCGCGTGGTCCATCCGCGTCTCCGGCGGCGTGCCGGGCGCGATCTCGACCACCGAGGACCTGCTGGGCGTCTTCTACACCGAACCCCTCGTGCAGTGACCCGCGCGAACGGCGTTCACCCGGGCAAGCCGCCCACGAATTCCCGAAAATGCAGCACCCGGTCGCGGTCCCGGGGATAGAAGAGGAACGGCTCCACGTCCCGGGCCAGCGCCGCAAAGTCCAGGCCGGTCGTCTTCTCGAGGAGCCACGCCTTCAGGGCCGCGGGCGACGCCACGCCGAGGCGTTGCTCCAGATAGCCGAAATGCGGGGTGACGCCCAGCCCGTAGAGGAACACCACGTCGAAGAAGTCCCGCCCCATGAGTCGCTTCCGGTTCAAAGCCGCGTAGAGCTTCTGCGACAGCAGCAGCTCCTTCGGGACTACCCGGATGCGGGCGAAGACGTCGAACCGGTTCAGGATGGGTGTGTCCGGGGTGTAAGCGAAGTGCTGGGCCTCGGAGTCCACCTGGATGCGGATCTTCTGCCCCGGAAGCGGCGAGAGCCCCAGCTCGTGCAGGAGGGACGGGAACCGGATCTGGAGATGATGGGCCTTTGGCGACCGTGCCTCCACCTCGACCGCGTAGCCCTCGAGCCCGAGGGCGGCGCCGAGGTGTTCTCCCGCTGCCTGGAATTCTCCCACGGTCAGCCCGACGTTGTCGAAGTCGAGCTCCTCGGAGAAGCGCGGATTGCCGTGGAGCAGGCGCAGGGCGGTGCCTCCCATGAACCTGATCTTCCCGGCCGCCGGCCCCTCGAAGAGGAGCGCCAGGATCTTCACCTGCAGGTATTCCTTCAGGATGCTCTCGCCAAAACCTCTCAGGGACTCGGGGTATTGATCAAGCAGACGTTCCATCAGGATCATGACGCACATACTCCCAGAAGACGGCGGCGCGACGAGCCAATGCGCGGCTGCCGAAGGCGGTCGCCCAGGTGAGAAAGCGCTCCTGAGACGACAAGTTCAAAAAAGCCCCGCCGTCGAGACGCAGTGCGGAGAAGTCGTCGGGGGTGCCAAGCCCGGGGTTCAGGTACAGCAGGTCGAGGACGGCCTTCTCGGGCTCCGCGATGCGGATCAGGCGGTCCTCCCACGCCAGCCACCGGTACCCCCAGAACAACTCCGGCTTGAGGTGCCGGTAGTCGAAGGTCCCCACCGGCGTCTCGAAGACAGCCGTCTTGCGCGTGCCCACGGAGGTGACCCGGAAGACCTCCTCCGGGATCAGGCCGTAGAATTTGAGCGCTTTCTGAAAAGATACATAGGACGGGCCGTACATTTTATTGGCCGCCAGCCACAGGAACCGCTCGTCCCCGAGCCGCTCCGGAAACGCCCAGACCCCGCGCCGCAGTCTTCGCAGGTAGCCCTTGTCCTCCCACCGATCCAGTTGGTTCCGGTGAAACCCCGGATGCAGGTTCACGACCTCGGCTAGGCTGAACACCCCCAGGGGTCCAAACTCGGCACGAAAGGCGTGAATGTCCATTCTGATTCCGTAAAGATACATATTTGTATCTTTTCAGAAACGGATTTACTCCGGGAGAGGTGTTTTGTCAAGGAGAAGGTCCCATTTTGCTGCGATTGCGGTTCCCGGCTTCGCCGGTGCCTACCTACGTCGAGTCATCTCAATAAACGCGGTCAAGCTGCTCTGGAGAATGGAGACTAAAAAAGTTCTCCGCCTGGGCTACAGGCATTAAAATAATCAAAATGGAGATTTTTTAGGAAGCAAGATAAAACCCTACTTCGCGTATCTGGTTTGTAACATTGAAACTGAGAAAACCATTGCCAGTAGTAATCTGAATTAACGCAGTTATCAATATCTTCTTGCGTCGGTGTTGTGTCATATTGATTTTCAAGATACGCTTCACACATTTGTTCCAATGGCGTCAAATCCGTACTGCAAACACTTTGAGCTTGCTCCTCACATTCCGGGTCACGAGACTCCATTTCCTTGCAGGAAGTACCCTGGGTGCAATCCGCGATGCTCTCTACCCAAGCGTCCAACATATGGGGGGCTCTCTCCATACATCTATCGATGCATTCCGTTCTATAAATTATTCCGCAACCTTCGCAATTCCCCGTCCAAGGAAATGAACGTTCGCCAGCCGGATAACACTCGATGTATTTGTCGCACATGGAATTGCAAAAATCGGTGGTATCGACTTTTTCATCGGATTGCTTGCAACTTGAAAGTGTGAGGCAGCCAAAAACGCATAATAATATATTGATTTTCATCATCTTCTCCTTTCATTCAGGGGGTGGTTCGACCTTGTTTGCAAGACCCACGGCAACCAGATTAAAAGCTATGTTTAAATAATCAAGCTATTTTTTCGATGGGGGATGCATTTTCGACGAAGCGGAGAAAACCGGGGGAAAAACAGAGCTGTGAATCTGGTGGGATAAGCGCCGCCGCCGCCCGCGTCGCGGGTATGCCAAAGTCGGACGGCCCCGGCCGCCCGGGCTCAACGTTTCGCTGACCGGTGGAACATCGCCCGGGAGATGGCGTCGAGCACTTCATCGAGATGTTTGGAAAGATCCTCGGATAAAAAGCGCAGGACGAGGTAGCCGTGCTCCTGCAGCAGGGCGTCCTTGCGGCGGTCGCGCCGGTAGGCTTCCGGAGACCCCAGATGCTGAGCCCCGTCCACCTCGATGACGACGCGGGCGTCCTGGCAGAGCAGGTCCACCTCCATCACGCCCCGACCGTCGAACGCGATGGGCAGATCCGTGTTCAGGCGGAACCGGCCGGTCAGGCCCGGCAGCGTCTCGAGCCGCCGGAACAGGAACGCCTCGCCGGCGCTGCGCGCCCGGTCCTCGCCCTCGGCGTCAGGAGAAAGCACGCGAGCCGCCCAGACGAACAGGTTGGCCAGCGGAGCATCGACCCCATCGCGGATCAGCCTTCGGACGCTGGCGGCGTAGTCCTTCTTCCACTCGGGGTCGACCGGCAGCGGCACGTCCGGCGGCCAGCCGGGCACCGCGCTGGCCGGCAACTGAATGGCGTACCCGATGGCCTCGTAGCCGCGACAGCGCCGGTCGAACATCCTCGCCAGCATCGGCACGTCGAGATCGGCGTAGTCGTACACGCGGACCTCCCATTTTCTCTCGTACAGCCGGTGCAACCGGCCCGCGTACTGCGCGATGGTGCCGCGCCAGGACACCGGCAGGGTCAGAAACAGGGTGTCGAGCCGCGCGTCGTCGAACCCCTCTCCGATGAAGCGACCGGTAGCGATCAGCACGCGCTCCTCGTTGTCGGAGAGGGAAGCCAGCTTTGCGAGGGCGTTTTTCAGTTCCTTGCGACCCATCCCCCCGCGCAGGACGACGAGGTGTCGGACCGATGGGGCAAGCCGCTCGGCCAGGTGTTCCAGATGTTCCGTGCGCTCGGTCAGGACCAGCGGTGAGCGGCCTTCCTGGACCGCCTGCACCACGTCCGCGCAGATGAGCCGGTTACGCGTCTCATCGCGGATCAGGTCGTCGTACAGCGCCTGGAACCGGAGCCGGGCGTCCGGATCGGCGGGCGTCGACGGGGAAAAGCCCGTGGGGCGGACGACCACCGAGTGCGAGAACGGACGGCTCGCTGCCTGGGTCCGGGCGTCGGCGCGGTACCGCACGGGGCCGCACTGCATGAAGATGATCGGATGATGTCCGTCCTTGCGCGTCACCGTGGCCGAGAGGCCGGTGACGAAACGGGCCGTGGACCGTCGCGCGACCTGTTCGAAGCTGTGGGCGGACAGATGGTGACATTCATCGACCACCAGGTGCCCGTATTCTCCGACCAGGTCGTGGACGACGCCTCGTCGCACCAGGCTCTGGATCAGGGCCACGTCGATCTTCCCCGTCGTTTTTCGTCGCCCCCCGCCAACCACTCCGATGGCCTTGGGCGGCAGTCCCAGGAAATCGGACAGCCGCTGAACCCACTGCTCCAGCAGTTGTCTTCGGTGGACCAGGACCAGCGTGTTGACCCCACGCCGGGCGATCAGAGCCGCCGCGGCCACGGTCTTTCCGAACGCGGTGGTGGCCGCCAAGACGCCGGTGTCGTGCAAAAGCAAAGCCTCCACCGCCCGTGCCTGCTCGGGCCGCAGCTCCCCCTGAAAGGACACCGCCAGGGGCTGGCCGGCGTGGCGTTCGTCACGGACTAAGACGGGGATCTTTAGTCTCGAAAAGAGGTCGCAGACCTCTTCCAGGCAGCCTCGCGGGAGCCCGACGTGCTGTGGATAGTCCTCGGCGCAGGCGATGACCCTGGGCTTGTCGTACGTGGGCAGGCGCATGGCCTGCGCCTTGTAGAACTCCGGGTTCTGGAACGCCGCGATCCGGTGGAGCCGGTTGAGCAACGACGATGGAAGCCCCGCTTTGGGGATGTAGATCTGGTTTCCCAGCACCAGCTCGAGGCTCTCCGGCAGCGGGCCGAGAATCGGCGGTGGTTCCCGACGACGCGAGGGCGGCGTGGTCCAGGGCATTTCATCCTCGTCTTCGACGCCGGACAGCCGCACGCCGACGATCCGGTCGCCGTGCTCTGCATCGCGCACGAGGGCCTCTACCTCGGAGCGCCCGAGCTTCCGAAGGGATGACAGAAACGCCCACTGATCTTCATGGGGTTCGAGCCATTCATCGAGGAAGACACTGTTTCCCCACTCACGGGGCCGTTTTTGCAGCGGCAGGGCGATCAGGTTACCGAAGCCGCCGCCGGGCAGGGTGTCCTGATTGGGAAACATGCGGTCATAGGAATCCAGGCCGAGCTCCGGCCGATGTTCCATGGTCTCGGTCAGGAGGTGGGCGCCCAGCTTCCTGGCCAGGGAAGCCGGGAGCGCCTCGTCGAAGAATATCCAGAGGTGACCACCATTGCCGGAACGGGAGCGCTCCAGAGCCGCGGGCAGGCTCAAACGGACGCACGTCTCCAGGACCGCCCGGACGTCCTCCATCCAGGTCTTCTTGTCGAAATCAACCGCCAGGAAAAAAGTGGTCTCATCCGGGAGCATCGGATAGACGCCCATCACGAAATCGCGACCGAGCTCGTCCTGGCCTGACAGGTGGCGGCGAAACACCTCATCGGTGACCGGGAGGAACCGGCGATGGGAACATTCAGCGCAACGGACCCGGCGCTTGTCGCACAGATCGCGGACCCATTCGTTTTCACAAACCGGTTGGTAGCCGGACTTGCCGGTCTTCTGGCTCTCGAACCGTCTGGGGAACACATCCTCACGCCCCCGGAAAAGGGATCGGAACAGGGCGATCTTGGCTTCAGGTGGTGATTGGTTGTCGACGGACGAAGGGATCATGGAGGTCCTCCGGTCAAGAAGGGAACCACCCACGAAGCGCTGTGACGATGGATTTGAAGGAATCCGATTTGAGCAAGGCTTTCACGCTGGCCAACCGACTCATTTCGTAAAAATCACGGGGCGAAATGGTTCTCCGGAGACGATCCTTGACGATGTACTCGAATAATTCTTTTGGCTGCTGCAGTTTCAACTCGTCCAACGAAATGCCCAGATCGGTCGCCCCCTGGGACATCCATCGGTCCAAATCGTCTTCCTTGACTTGGTAGTGTCGACGGATGGCGTTCTCACAGTACCAGCACCAACACTCCAACTCAGGCACCAACACGGCCACCGAACTGTTCCCGGTCCAGGTCAGGGAGTCGAGTCGGTCCTGCATTTGCAGACGTACGGCGTCCGGGGTCTCCCGGTGTTCGCGTCCGGAGCCATGAAAATCCAGCATCAAGAGGACTCTTTGATAATCCTCTTTCTTCATTCCGGTCAACTCGGGTCCGGTCTGCACCATGCCGGGATCCTTGAGGGGATGGCGCTCGATGTCGAAGGAAATCGGCCTGATTCCAAGCGCTTTCGGTTTCTCGAGGATCCCGCGCATGAAGGCCTGAGCGTCGGCATCGGCGACGAAGACGAGCAGGTCCTTCATGTCAGGACTCCCGCAGCGAACACAATGCCAAGGTCGGGAACTCCGTTCCAATTCTTGAGTTTTTCATGTTCTTGCCCGGGCGTGATCCGGGTGCCCAGGTCGTCGCGGGAAAAGCACAGCAGCGGTTTGACCCCGCATTGTTGAATGACGAAGGGCGAGTGGGTCGCCAGCAACGTCTGCGCCCCCGGAATGGACGAGAGCGACCGGAGGATGATCTCCAACGCGAGCGGATGGACGCCGTTCTCTGGTTCCTCGACGAGGTAGACGGCCGACTCCACGGGCAGGAACGCCGGAATCGTCAGCGCCATCATTCTCAAGGTACCGTCGGACAACAGCCAACTTGGAACTTCCAGGCCGTTGGCATACCGCAGCAACAGGTATTCGGCATTGTCTCCCAGGCGACGATCCCACCCGATCATCTCCAGATCAGGCACTGCATACCGCAGATGTGCGGCCCAGCGACCGATGGCCGAATCCGGCTTCGCCCAGATGGGTCCGGAACCCCCGTTGGCGCCAAGAAGCTTGCCGACGACGCGGGCGAGGTTGACGCCATCCAGTTCGAGACGGGTCGGCCGCGTCGTGGGGCATGGCAGCCGCATGGCAGGACTGTCGAGCTGGATGTAACGGATTCCTTGCCTGAGAAAATTGCGCACGGCATTGGCGGCCGGATACCGCTCTTCATCCGGCGGCGTCAGAGCCAGGGACAGTTTGTCGAGACCGAAATTGAACGAGTCGGTATAGTTGCCTTTTTCCCGTGTGTAGAAGTCAGTTCCCTTGGAAGTCTTCCCGAGCAGACGGCCCGGCTTCGACTTGGGACTGAACTCCAATCTCTTTCCCGAGGGCAGCCAGCTCTTGGAATATTTTCCGAGCAACTCATCTTTCACGCTGACGCCGTGCTGGTCATCTTTATGAATCGCGATTCGATAGTTGAGGAGACTATCAGACAATTCCGGCAATTGGTCGCCGAGATCGAACCACATCTCGATCTCGATCACTCCACCCTGGCGCATCCAGGTGAGATCGTCGAAGCTGGCCACGTGACGCGCCTCGACGGCCGCGGCCGGACTCTGAACCAGACAATCACGCACGAAATCCACGGCGTCGAGAAAGGTGGTCTTCCCCGAGCCGTTGGGACCGACCAGCACATGGAAACCCGACAGCGAAAGATTGGCGATCTCACGGATACCCTTGAAATTTCGGATGGTCAAACCGGCGATCATGCGGGTGGTCCTTCCAGCGTGCGGTTCTGGCAATAAAACGACGCGCAAGCAGAGCTTGCGCACTCCCGTTTATTGTTACCCCTGGTACCACTCGGGGGCTTCGCCCTTCTTCACGGCGGCCTCGTCCTTGCGCCAGTGGCAGATCTTGTACTTCTTGCCCGAGCCGCAGGGGCAGGGGCCGTTGCGGGGGATGCGCTTGAGGACGTGGCGCATCTCGACCTTCTTGGACTTCTCGGAGCCGTCCATGTTGACGGCGCGGGACTGGCCGCCGCTCTGGGCGACGGCGCGGGTGGTCATGGCCTTGTGCTCGTACTCGGGCAGCTCCTCGACCTGCTCGGCGATCTCGATCCCGAAGAGGCGCTCGGCGACGTTGCGCTTGATGTCCTCGGTCATCGCCATGAACATCCGGTAGCCTTCTTTTTTATACTCGAGCTTCGGGTCCTTCTGGGCGTAGCCGCGCAGACCGATGCCCTCGCGCAGGTGGTCCATGCGGCGCAGGTGCTCGATCCACCGGGTGTCGATCTCGTCGAGGTAGTAGTGGCGCGCGTAGAACAGGAACTGGATCGTCCCCATCTTGTCTTCCTTGGCCGAGAGCTGGCTCTCGAGCGCGGAGAACACGTGGGCGGCGTAGGTCTCGGTGTCCATGCCGAGCTCCTCGCCGAAGGAGATCTCGACGCCGAACACCTCGTCGATGTCGTCGATCAGGTCGTCCACCTTCCAGTCCTCGGGGTGGACGTCGGGCGGGCAGTGCTCCATGACGATGTTGCCCACCAGCTCGTCGATCAGGTCGTACATGCGCTCGCGCTGCTGGATGAGCGAGGCGGCGATCTCCCGCACGGCGCGGTCCACGCACTGCTGGCGCCCCTGGGTCAACTCCTCGGTGAGGTCCACCACGGCGCCGAAGTGCCGGTACAGTTCGTGGGTGACCAGGCGCGGCTCGATGCCCATCTTGGTGAACTCGACCTCGGGGAGCACGGTCGCGGGGTCCTCGAGGTTGAGGCCGGCGGCCAGGGCCGCTCGCTTGCGGGCGAGCATGTGGAAGGCGCCCATGATGCGCTCCACCCACGGGCGGATGCGGTCGCCGAGCTTCTCGATGGTCCACGGGCCGGAGACCTTGGGGGGCTCCTTGGGCTTGGACAGAAGGCCGCCCTTCTTCGGGGCGGGACCGGGCATCCCGGCGGGGGCCTCGGGTTCCCAGGACTCGTCGCCGGTGTAGTACCCCTCGAGGACCTGGCGGCGCAGCCGGTAGATGGTCTTGCGCTGCAGGTTCATGACGTCGTCGTACTCGAGCAGGTTCTTGCGGATGTCGAAGTTCTGGGCCTCGACCCGGCGCTGGGAGTCCTCGATGGAGCGGCTCACCATGCGGTGCTGGATCGGCTCGTCCTCGGGGATCTTCAGCCACTCCATCATGCGCTGCAGGCGCTCGGCGCCGAAGATGCGCATCAGGTCGTCCTCGAGGCTGATGTAGAAGCGCGAGGTGCCGGGGTCGCCCTGGCGGCCGGCGCGGCCGCGCAGCTGGTTGTCGATGCGGCGGCTCTCGTGGCGCTCGGTGCCCAGGATGTGCAGGCCGCCGGCCTCGAGGACCTCGCGGCGCTCCTGCGCGCACAACTCCTTGTGCTTCTCGACGAGCTCGCGGAGACGCTCGGGGGGGTCCTCGGGCTTCAGTTCCATGCGGGCACGGAATTCGGGGTTGCCGCCCAGGATGATGTCGGTGCCGCGGCCGGCCATGTTCGTTGAGATGGTCACCGCGCCCTTGGAGCCGGCCTGGGCGATGATCTCGGCCTCGCGCTTGTGGTTCTTGGCGTTCAGGACGTTGTGCTCCACGCCGGCCTTGGTCAGGAGCTTGGAAAGGACCTCGGTCTTCTCGACGGACACCGTGCCCACCAGCACCGGCTGGCCCGCCTTCTGGCAGTCCATGATCTCGCGAATGACGGCGCGGAACTTGGCGGCCTCGTTCTTGTAGATCAGGTCGTCGTGGTCGGTGCGCTTGACGGGGCGGTTGGTGGGGATGACGGTGACGTCGAGCCGGTAGATCTTCTGGAACTCGGTGGCCTCGGTCTCGGCCGTGCCGGTCATGCCGCCGAGCTTCTTGTACATGCGGAAGAAGTTCTGGTACGTGATCGTGGCGAGGGTCTGGTTCTCCTCCTCGATCTGCACTTCCTCCTTGGCCTCGATGGCCTGATGAAGGCCATCCGACCAGCGGCGGCCCTCCATCTTGCGGCCGGTGAACTCGTCGATGATGACGACCTTGCCGCGCTCGACCAGGTAGTTCACGTCGCGCTTGTACAGGGTGTGGGCCTTGAGCGCGGTGTTGACGTGGTGCAGCCACTCCATGTTGCGCGGGGCGTACAGGTTGTCGATGTCGAGCTTCTGCTCGACCACCGAGACGCCGGTGTCCGTGAGCATGGCCGAGTGGGCCTTCTCGTCGAGGGTGAAGTCGACGTCGCGGCGCAGGAAGGGGATGACCTCGTTGACCGTCTGGTACAGGTTCACCGCGCCCTCGGCGGGCCCCGAGATGATCAGCGGCGTGCGGCTCTCGTCGATGAGGATGCTGTCCACCTCGTCGACGATGGCGTAGTTGAGCTCGCGCTGCACGTAGCGCTCGATGCTCTCCTTCATGTTGTCGCGCAGGTAGTCGAAGCCGAACTCGGAGTTCGTCCCGTAGCAGATGTCGCAGCGGTAGTTGCGCTGCTTCTCGGAGTCGTTCTGGCCGTGCACGATGGTGCCCACGGTGAGCCCCAGGAACTGGTAGATCCGCCCCATCCACTCGGCGTCGCGGGTGGCCAGGTAGTCGTTGACGGTGACCAGGTGGCAGCCCTTGCCCTCCAGGGCGTTGAGGTACAGCGGCAGCGAGGCCACCAGGGTCTTGCCCTCGCCGGTCTTCATCTCGGCGATGCCGCCGCGGTGCAGGATGATGCCGCCGATCAACTGGACGTCGAAGTGGCGCATGCCCAGGGCACGGATGCCGGCCTCGCGGACGGTGGCGAACGCCTCGGGGAGCAGATCGTCCAGGGTCTCCCCCTGGCGCAGGCGGTCCCGGAACTCCCCGGTCTTTTGGCGAAGGGCCGCGTCGGAGAGCTTGCGCAGGGAGGGCTCCAGCCGGTTGATCTGATCGATCGTGGGCTTGAGCGCCTCCATCTTCCGTTCATGCGCGGTCCCGAATACTTCCTTCAACGCCATCGCAACTCTCCTTCACGCCGTCATTTCCCACCCATCGACGACCTCGCCCGACCCGGGAAACAGCTGTCCGGGTGTATCATGTCCGCCCCCGGTTTGCAAACGCGGGTTTTTTGTTTACTTTACGCCTTTGCACCGGGCCAGGGCGGGCGCGAGCCGGCAACCCATGGCCTCGTACTTCTTGGCCTGGGCCTCGGAGGGTTTGAGCTCCTTGTAGCCGGTCTTGTGGAGCTCGGCCAGGGCGAAGCAGCCGTCCTCGCGTCCGGCCTGGCACACGCGCTCGTAGATCGGCGTGATGCCGGAAGCGTTGATCTGCCCCTTGCGGCGCAGCACCTCGCCATAGTAGACGCACTGACCGACGTTCAAGCTGGCGCACCCGGAACTGAGCAGACGGAAGCCCACCGGCTCGTTGACCTCGAACCCGATCCCCTCGAGGAGATAACGCCCCAGAAGAGCGCACGCGGGATGGTTGTACGTGTTATTGTAAGAGCTCCGCTCGTAGTCGTATTCGCTGTAGTAGTTCGGCTGGGCGCCCCCCGGTCCGTAGCAGGACGCCCGCAGGACATCGGCCGCCTGTCGGTCCGCCCCGGCGTCGGCGGCGCCGTCGATGCGCAGGGCCCCGGCCAGAAGCACGCAGGCTTCGGAGTGCCCCTCGGAGCAGGTCTGACGCAGGATCTGGCGGGCCCAGGCGAGCTGGTCCGGCGCCGTCTCCAGAAGGCGGCTGGCGAAGGCCATGCACCCGAGCTCGGATCCCAGACTGCACTGACGCAGGTTCTCGGCGTGTCCGGCGGCGGGATCGGCCACCTCCCACCAGCCGCGCACGTGGCCCTCAGCCCAGGCCAGACACGAAGCCCGATGCTCGACCGTGAAGCAGGCGGTCTTCAGGTAGCGCACGCTCCGGTCGTAGCGCGGCTTGCCCTCGAGGACGGCCCGGCGGGCCTCGCTTACCAGTTGTTCGCAGCCGGCCACCTCGCCGAGCTCGCAGCCCTTGACCAGATAGGACAACGTCCACTCCAGATCGCGCTTCTCCCGCTGCAGCAGGGATTCCTGCAGGCAGGCCTCCCCGATACCGGCGTGACAGGCGGTCTGATAGCCGGCGAGGGCGTTCTGCTTGAAGAAGGCGGAGTTCTTTCGGGACAGAAGACCCAGGGCCTGCACCAGGGGCACGCAGGTGCCGGCGACGTCCTGACCCGCCTTGCCCGCCACGAGGCAAGACTCCTGGAGCCGGAAATAGGCCTTCTTCATGGCCGAGGCGTCCAGCGGGTTCGCCGAGAAGGTCAGGAGATCACTAAAGACGCAGGCCTTCTTGTGACCCGAGGAGCAGAGCTGGGCCAGCCGGTGCGTCCAAGTCTCCAATTGGGGAACCGTGGGGGCTGCGAGGACGGTCAGTTCGACCTCGGCGAGCACCCGGTCGCAAGCCTCGGCGCTGCCCGCCTGGCACGCGGCCTCGAAGGCCTCGAGGTACCGCGCGTTCCCCTGCTCCTCGAAGCCCCTGGCCAGCTCCAGGCAGGTCTCGGCCGTGCGCTTCTCGCAGACCGGAGAGGGGCCCTTGGCCTTCGGCGCCCGGGGTCGCCGGCCCTGGCAGGAGAGCAGTATCACGGAAAAAAGGACGAGAACCTGGACGACGATGACCTTCATGGGACGAGGTTCCTTGAGGAGACTGCGGATCGACCCGCGCCAGGCACTATACACGGGGGGGGGTCGCCGAACAAGCTGAGGTTTGCGCCTGAGGTTTGCGCCCCGCGAGGTCCCGCCCTTTCCGCATTGACACTGCGCGCGCTTTTCATCAGAATGCCCACGACCACACAAGGAGGTCCGCGCCATGTCTCTCCACGTCGGCGATCTTTCCATGGAAGTCACCCTCCTCGGCCCGTGCCGAAACCCTTCCCCGCTGGCTCTATCGGTCGAGGACGACGACTACATCCCCAACTACCTCGAAGACGAGGCCAGGGTGCTCTTCACCTCGATACACGACCGTGAGGTCCCCGACGTCACCGAGGCCTTCGAGGCCGCCGGACCGCGACGCCAGATCTACTTCGACCCGCGAAAAATCCGCGCGGGGGTCGTCACCTGCGGCGGCCTGTGCCCCGGCATCAACAACGTCGTCACCGCCATCGTCAACGAACTCATCAACGAATACAAGGTCCGCTCGGTGGTCGGCTTCCGCTACGGATATGCCGGCCTCGTGGCCTCGGAGGGCTACGAGACCTGGGACCTGACCCCGGAGTTCACCCGGAACTGGAACCTCAAGGGCGGCTCCATGCTGGGCTCCTCCCGGGGTCCGCAGAGCCCGGAAGAGATGCTCGACACCCTGGAGCAGTTGAACATCAACATGCTGTTCACCATCGGCGGCGACGGCACCCTCAAGGGCGCGCGCGCCATGTTCGAGGCCGCCCAGGCCCGCGGATCCCGCATCGCCATCGTGGGGGTCCCGAAGACGATCGACAACGACATCCCCTTCATCAAGCGCACCTTCGGCTTCGAGACCGCCGTGTCCAAGGCCGCCGAGGCGATCCAGGCCGCCCTGATCGAGGCCGAGGGCGCCCCCCGGGGCGTGGGCCTCGTGCGCCTGATGGGAAGACACTCGGGCTACATCGCCGCCCACGCCGCCCTGGCGGCCGGGCACGTCGACGTGGTCCTGGTGCCCGAGAGCCCGTTTCGCCTCGAGGGGGAGAACGGGCTGTACGAGGTGCTCGAGCGGCGCCTGCAGAAGCAGGGGCACGCGGTCATCGTGGTGGCCGAGGGCGCCGGCCAGGAGCTCTTCGACGAGAAGGACATGTCCCGCGACGCCTCGGGCAACCGGAAGCTCAACGACATCGGACGCCACCTCGGCGATGTCCTGATCGCACACTTCAAGTCCCGGAAGCATCCACTCAACCTCAAATACATCGATCCCAGTTACATCATCCGCGCGATGCCTGCCTCCCCCACCGACGCAATCTTCTGCCGCCGGCTGGGCGAGAACGCCGTACACGCCGCCATGGCGGGCCGCACCGGCCTGGTGGTCGGCCTGTGGAGCGATCACTTCACCCACGTACCCCTGGCCGCAGCCACCTCGCACTCCAAGCGCATCGACCCCGACGGCGAACTGTGGCGCTCGGTCCTCCAGATGACCGGGCAGCCGCCCCGCATGCTGTGACCCCTACCGGAAGGTTTCCCGATGCGCCTGACGCCGCTCCCACCCCTGCTTCTCTGGCTGCTGGCCACCGCGCCGATCGCCTGCCGTCGCCAGGACCCCGAGCGCAGTGAACCCGTCGCCGCCGAGCGCCGGGAACCCGCGACCGCGTCCCCTGACGCGTCCGGACCCGACCGCGCCCAGGCGCCCCATCACCGTTTCGAACTCCCCGTCGAGACCCTGGGCGCACGGCCCTCTGGGCTCGCGACCGGAGCCTCCGTGTGGGCGCTCATGCCCTACCCCGCCGAGCCGAAGAAGTACCGCCTGGCGGCCGCCACGGTCGTCGCGGTCGACGACTCTGGCGCCACCGTCGAGAACTCGGGAAGCGTCACCGCGGCCATCCCGTGGAGCACGATCCTCCCCCGCGTCCGGACTTTGACCGTCGCCGCCGGCCAGACCGTGGTGGCCGCTGGCGCCGCCAGCGTCTTCGTCGCCCGCGTGGTCGATCCCGGACCTGATCGGGTCCGGGTCGAGCGCATCTGGCGCCTGGAGAGCCGCCGCGAAGAGCTCCCCGCCGCGGATCTGATCGTGCAGACCGGCGAGCGCGCCTTCGGGCAGATCGTGTACTACCAGGATCGCGGCACGTGGAACCAGGGCATCTGGATCCTCGGCGAGGCGCGGCACGCCTGGATCCTGTCCGGCCTGGGCGGACCCGTCCATCGGGTGAGCTCGGCCGAGACCCAGCCCTGGAACCCGGCCTTCAGACCCGCACCGGGCCAGGAGGTCGAGGCGTGCCGCTCGGGCGCCGCCACGCTGGTGCGCGCCACCATCCACGCCGTCGCCCCCCACGGGCTGGCCTTCGATGTCCGCCTCGGCAACGGCGCAGTCCGGACGCGGGTGCCCTTCTGGGAGCTCCTCCCCGCGGGCACCGTGCTGTGAGGAAACCGGCAGCCCGACACCCGAGTGACCATTCTCTCCCGAAAGGAGTAGTCCCATGAAACGACAGCACCTGATCCTGTTCGTCGGCTGGCTCCTCGCCTCCGGCGCCTGCACCAAACCCGTCAAGGACACCGACCCCGCCCGCCCGCGGGAGGGGACGACCGCCTCGACCACGCCGGCGGGCGAACCGGCCGCCCCGGCCGGCCGGCTCTGCAGCCTCGTGGCCGAACCCTGCACCCGCGACGGAAAGCCGTGCTCCGAGGTCGCCCAGTGCAACGTGACCCTGGCGCGCATCACGCCGGGCGGCACGCCGCTGGACCTCAACCTGGACGCCCCCTTCACCTGGAGCTGGAAGTACGACGCCGACGGCCGCCTCCTCGAGTCCCCGTGGGAGCTCTTCACGCCGAAGGCCGACGGCACCTCCGCCCGCAAGGGCAAACAGAGCGGCATCGAGGAGGTTGTGAAGTACGACGCCGACGGTCGGCCCGTGGAGTTCGGCGACTCCACGAAGATCACCTATGACTCGGGCGGCCGGGTCGACACCATCGCCGTGCTGCAGAACGGCAAATGGTATTCAACGAACTATCGTTGGGGGGAAAAGGGCATGTACACGGTGGACTGGGACTGGCCCGACTCCGAGGAGGTCTGCGAGCCCGGGCCCGACGCGGTGACCCTCGACGCCATGGGCCGCGTGGCGACCGAGCGCTACACCGCGTGCCAGATCAACTATTCACCTTTCGAGCTCCGATACAACTACGACGCCCGGGGCCTCCCCGACGCCATCGACGTCACCTGCTACGGCGGCGAACCCAACGCCGTCACCTGGCACCTCAAGCTCGGCTACGAGTGCAAGTGAACAACCTGGCCCTCACGGGCTGAAAGTGTAACCCTGGCCACGCAGGGTGACGAAGTGCTTCGGCCGCCGGGGATCCGCCTCGAAGTACTTGCGGAACCGCACCATGAAGTTGTCCACGGTCCGGGTCTCGATGCGCCCGTGGAGGCCCCACACGTCCTGCAGCAGGTCCGCGCGTGAGCAGACACGACCCGCGCGAGCAGTGAGGTAGCGAAGCACCGCCACCTCCTGGGTGGTGAGCGGCCGCTCCCCCTGGATGGTGAACGCCCGGCTCCGGGTGAAGTTCACCGACAGGCCCTCCCCGATCACGACCACCTCGTCCGCCGACGCGGTTCGGGGCAAGACGCCCGCCGCGCGCGGACGCCGGGCCAGGGATCTCCGGACCCGCAGCATCAACTCGCGGATGGAGAAGGGCTTGGTGACGTAGTCGTCCGCGCCCAGGGTGAGCCCCTCGACGACGTCCTCCTCGGAGGAGCGGGCCGACACGATGATCACCGGGAACAGGGCGTCGGCCGCCCGGAGCTGCCGCAACACCTCGAAGCCGTCCACCCCGGGGAGCATCAGGTCCAACAGCATCAGATCGTGCCTCGACCAGCACGCGAGCGCAGCCTCCCCGTTACCCACGATCGTGGGCACCAGCCCCTCGGAGGCGAACAGGATCTCCAGGCTGCGGGCGATCTCTGGCTCGTCCTCGACCACCAGGATCCGCACGGCGTCCGCCGTCCCCGCGGTCATGACCGCGACTCCCGGACGCGAGGCAGCGTGACGGTGAAGCGCGCGCCCCGGCCCGGCCCCTCGGAGATGGCGGTGATGCGCCCTCTGTGCAGCTTCACGATCTGCCGGCAGACGGCGAGGCCCAGCCCCGAACCCCGGGCGGTCTGCTGCCGTCCGCGGAAGAACATGCGAAAGATCCCCGGCAGGTCCCGCGGGTCGATGCCCGCCCCGTCGTCGGTCACCACCAGCTCCACCCGGTCCTGTGCTGCGCGCACGGCCAGCTCCACGTGACGGGCTTCGTTCTTCACCGCGTTCTCGAACAGGTTGTCCAGTACGATGTCCAGGTAGCGCGCGTCCACCTCGGCCTGCACCGGCGCCTCCCCGGAGGCCTCCACCGAGAAGACGACGCCCTGCGTCACCGGCACCAGCGCGCTGCGCGACGGAAAGTCCCGGGCGTACTCCCCGAGGTCGACCGGCTCGGTCTGCAGGCGCAGCCGGCGGTTCTCGAAGCGCGTCGTCTCGATGATGTTGCGCAGCCGGCGCTCGAGCCGGCGGGACTGGACGCGCATGTCCTCGAGCAACTGTCGCACCTGCTCACGGGACAGCCGGCCTTCGGTGTGATCGGCGACCTGGAGGTCGGCGACCTGGAGGTCGGCGACCAGAAGATCCGCGTTCATCTGCAGGCTCGTCAGGGGGGTCATCAGTTCGTGGGAGAAGGACTGGAAGAACTCGGCGCGCTTGCGGTGGAGGCTGCGCTCGCGGAGCCAGCCGGCGAAGAGCAGGGTGGAGCCGGCCATGACGAGCGACAGGATCACGATGCCGACGACCATCGTGGCGGTCCCGGTGAACGAGAGCTCGCGCACGGTGGTGCGGGCGATACGGGAGACGGCCTCATACTCGGAACGGGCCAGCACCGAGCGCACCGTCCACATGACCAGCGCGAAGATCAGGGTCAGTTCCAGCAGGACGAACAGGACGGTGGGGTACAGTGCGCGCTTCATGCCGCCGAACATAGGGCTTTTACAGTTCTTTTACAATCACCGGACGACGGAGGGGTTATGTTCCCCCCATGGCGGACCCGACTCCGCCGGAAAGGCGCGCAACATGCATCTTCTGCTCACTTCCGTGTTCGGTCCCTTCGGCGTCGACGATCAGTTCGGCAGCCGCTACAACAAGATGGAGCTCTTCCACAACCAGGTCACCCGGGAACAGGGGCTCTTCTCGTTCCGGTTCAACCACCCGAGCTTCGGACTCCACTTCCTCGCCGCCAACGTGAAGGTGCCGACCACCGTCCTGGACTTCCCCACCTGGAAGCGCTTCGATGCCGAGCTGCGCAGCGGGCGCTACACCCACGTGGGCATCTCCTTCATCGTCCCGAACTTCGAGAAGGCCAAAGCCATGGCCGAGCTGGTGCGGCAGATCGATCCCGGGATCCGCATCATCCTGGGCGGGCACGGCACCTCCGCCCCCGAGACGCGCACCCAGATCCCCCACGATCACCTCTGCATCGGCGAGGGGGTCCGCTTTTTACGGCGGGTCTTCGGAGAGAACGAGGACCGCGCCGTCGTCCACCCGCTGGTCCACAGTTCCTTCAACAAGAACGTCATGGGGGTGAAACTCCCGGACGAGTCCGGCGTGCTGGTCCCCGGCGTGGGCTGCGCCAACCGCTGCAAGTTCTGCGCGACCTCGCACTTCTTCGGCCAGTACACGCCCTACCTGGCCACCGGCCGCGAGGTCTTCGACGTTTGCTGCCGCTACGAGGACGAGCTGGGCATCACCGACTTCGGCGTGCTCGACGAGAACTTCCTCAAGATGCCCCAGCGCGCCCTCGAGCTCGTTGACCTCATGGAGAGACACCGGCGGTTCTTCAACTTCGCGATCTTCTCTTCGGCCGAGACCCTGCGGGCGCTTCCCGGGCTGGACTTCCTGGTGCGCATGGGCGTGACCTTCATCTGGATGGGCGTGGAATCGAAGAAGGCCTGCTACGAGAAGAACGCCGGCGTGGACTTCCATGATCTGGTCGCCCAACTGCGCGGCCGGGGCATCAGCGTCATGACCTCGGTCATCCTGTTCGAGGAGCACCACGACCATGAAACCATCTTCGAGGACATCGACTTCGGCATCGGTCTGAAGTCTGACTACGTGCAGTTCATGCAACTGGGCCCGATGAACGGGACCGCCCTGTTCGAGGACTACGCGGCCCGGGGCAAGCTGCTCCCCGAGATCCCCTACCGCGAGCGGCACGGCCAGGAGAAGATCTGGTTCACCCACCCGTCCTTCACCCGCGAGGAGAGCCAGGCGTTCCTCAGGGCGGCCTTCGCCAAGGATTACAGCGAGAACGGCCCGTCCTTCCTGCGGCTCATGGACACCACCCTGCGCGGGTTGGCCTACACCCGCGGCCACGCCGACCCGTTCGTGCGTCGCCGCGCGGCGGACCACGAGAAGCAGGCCCTCCTAATGCGCCACTTCCTCGCCGCCGCCGGAGCCTCCGCCGAGAACGGGGCCACCTCCCGGCTCGTCGCCGATCTGCGGCTCCGCTTCGAGCTCCTGCTGGGCCCGCCCTCGCTCAAGGAGCGCGCAATCAACGGCGCGGTGGCCGCGCTGGCCGGCACCCGCTCGCTGCGGAACGCGCTCCTCACCGACGTGCGCCAGCCGCCCACCCGCATTCACCGGTACCACGTCGCCCCGGCGTCCGCCGCGCGACCGGCCCGCAAGCCCCTGGCCGCGCGGCTCCCCTCCCTCGACCCCGCCTGAACGTGCGTGCGTCCCGACCCCATCCGGTGTACAATGCGCTTTCCCTACTGGGAGGTGCCCATGAACGCCGGCCAGGAACACCTGCTCCCCATCCTCGCGCTCCAGGAAGGTTACATCTCGGTCGAGGAGTACCTCGAGCTCCGGAAAACCTCCTCCAACCCGGGTGAGGCGGCGGACACCCTGCGGTTGCGGCTCACCGCCGACCAGCTCCAGAGACTGAGCTCCCTTGTCCGGCAGCTCGCCCTCCTTCAACGGGACACCCCGGGGCCGGTCCCGGGCATCGGCCGCACCCTCAGGGATTTCTCCGAAAAGCGGCGCACCGAAGAGCCCGCCGCCGCGGAGGTCCCCGCGTCCCCTGAATCGCCGGATCCGACCGGCCTCCCCACGGTGCAGGCCGTGGTCGATCCCCGGCTGTCGGGTCCCCTGCCCGCCATCAGCCTGAACATGATGGCGACCGGCCCCGACGACGCGGCACGCTACGAGCTCCTGTCCGAGAAGGGCAAAGGCGGGATGGGGCGTGTCTGGGTCGCCCGGGACAGGCACCTGGGCAGGGAGGTCGCGGTCAAGGAGCTCCTCACGAAGCCGCGGGGCATAGAAGACCCGCGGGATCCCACCGAGCGCCGCTTTTTGCGCGAAGCCCTCGTCACCGGCCAACTGGAGCATCCCGGCGTCGTGCCCGTGTACGAGCTCGGCCATCGGGACGACGGCTCCCTCTTCTACACCATGCGCCTGCTGCGGGGCAGGACGCTGCGGCAGGCCATCGCCGAGAGCGACGGCCTCGCCGGTCGCCTGAACCTGATCCCGCACTTCCGCGATCTCTGCCTGACGATCGCCTACGTCCACTCCCGGGGCGTCATCCACCGCGACATCAAGCCCGACAACATCATCATCGGGGAGTTCGGCGAGACCGTCCTGCTAGACTGGGGCATCGCGAAGGTTCACGGCCTCGGTGACGAGCTCTCCAGCCGGCTGCTGCGGGACCGGGAGAAGTTGGAGGCGCTGGCCAACGGCGAGACAGTCGAGGGCGACATCCTGGGAACGCCGGCCTACATGCCGCCCGAGCAGGCCTGCGGGCGGATCGACGAGATCGACGAGCAGAGCGACCTCTACAGCCTGGGTGCCGTGCTGTACGAGATCCTGGCCGGGAAGCCGCCCTACACCGGGAACGTCTGGAAGGTCCTCGCCCTCGTCCAGAAGGGGCGGCCCCAGCCGCTCGAACAGGTCGATCCGAAGATCCCGCGGGACCTGGCGGCCGTCGCCCTGAAGTCCCTGCGCCCCGAGAAGGAGGGACGTTACCCCGACGCCCGCAGCCTCGCCCGGGAGATCGAACAATACATGTCCGGAAGGACGGTCGGCGTCTACGACTACTCGGCCGTGGAGCTGGTCAGGCTGTTCATCCGTCATCACCGGGCGCTGTCGGTCTCCTTCGCGATCTTCGCCGTCCTGCTGACCCTGGCCGGGGCCGCCGTCCTGCGGGAGTACCGGCGGGCCACCGCCGCGACCGCGGTCGCCCTGACCAACGAGCGGCAGGCGCGTGAAAACGAGCGAAGGGCCCGCGACAGCGAGTTCATCGCCCGCACCAAGAGCGCGGAGAGCGCGCGGAACCTGGCCATGACCTTCCTGGAGAAGAGCGAGAACCTGCGCGAGGACCGCCTGTGGGACGCCGCTGCTTCCCACGCTGGCGCCGTGCTCGACCTGCATCCCGGGATCCCGGGCAGCCGCGCCTGGGATCCCGCGGCCGATCACGACGCCGCAGCCTCGGAGATCATCAGGGTCCGCGCGCTGTCCACGCTGGCCGCTGCCCAGAACCACTCGAGGCTGCGCTTTTCCGGTTCCTGGAGCTTCCCGAGCCCCCTGCGGGGAGTCGAGCGCGCCGGGAACGGCCGGGTGGTCTTCGTGGCCGAAGCTGGGACGCTCTGGTCCCTCGACAAACGGGGGGGCAAGCCCGTGCCCCTGCGCCTTGATCACGACACCGGCATCACCTTCTCCCGCTTCTTCCCGGGCAGCACCGACCTGCTGCTGGTCTTCTCCGGCGCGCCCCCCGAGATCTGGGATCTGGATCGGGGCAGGAAGCGGTCCGCGGTCGCGTCTCCTGCGGACACCCTCTCGTCGCTGAACGTGGCGGGGCCGCACGCGCTCGTCGGTGTGGAGGCCGGCCGGACCGTGCGCTTCGTCGACACGCGGGACTGGTCCGTCACCGCCTCCATCGGGCTCCCGGACCAGACCACCGTCACCTGGTTGTACCCGATGCCCGGGGCCGGCCTGCTCGCGGCCGCGACGCAGGACAACCGCATCCTGCTCTGGGAGCTCCCCGGCGGACGCCTGATCGCCGACTGGAGTGGCCACCAGTCCACCGTCAAGCAGGTGCTCTGGATCCCGGAACGGAGGCTGATCCTCTCGGCGAGCAACGACCGCACGCTCCGGTTGTGGGACCCGCTCACCGGTCCGGCCGGTGTCCTCGAGGGGCACGGCTCCTCCGTGATTTCGGCGGCGGTCGTCCCCGGGGGCAGGTGGGTCGTCTCCGGGGGCTTCGATCGGGACCTGTTCGTCTGGGATCTGGAGACGCGCAAAGACGTCTCGAGGCACCGGGGGCACCTGGAGGCGGTCCATGACCTCCTGGTGACGGACGAGGGCCGATCCCTGATCTCCTGCTCCAATGACCGCACCTGCCGGGAGTGGACCATCCTAGCGCCCGCCGAGCCGCAGGTCCTCGAGGGTCAGGGCAGCGGCGCCTACGACACCCTCCGCCTGGGCGCAGACGCCCTCGCCTCCGCCCACGGCGACGGCAGGATCCGGATCTGGGATCTGGGCACCGGGAGGATCCGCCTCACCCTCGAGGGCCACCCCTCCGAGGTCTTCGCCCTGGCCGCTTCCCCGGACCGGAAGCGGCTGGCCTCGATCGATCTGCGGGGACTGATTATCCTGTGGGATGCACAAGATCGGAAGAGCACACGTCTGAACTCCAGTCACCGAATACGATC
>CALKWH010000325.1 GCA_938004375.1 uncultured Pseudomonadota bacterium | reverse complement strand
CACCGAGATCTACACTCTTTCCCTACACGACGCTCTTCCGATCTCGAGCCGCAGACCGGGCTTCTCCAGACGGGTGAGGAGCTCGCCGAGGAGTCGCTCGAGCTCCCGCCAGGAGGCCAGGTGGCTTTGTTTCCGCGGGACGGACGCTGAGATCAGGAAGATGTCCCGCGAGGGGTTCCACAGCAGGTTCTCGAACAGGGGGTTGCGCGACAGGAGCCCGCCGAGCTCGTCGGGCCTGCCGCAGTCGACGCCGGGCACCACGGAGCCGTACCACAGGATGCGCTCGAGGCCCAGCCGATGCAGATCGGCGGCGAGGCGCTCGAGGGCCAGGCAGCCCGGTCCGTCGGCCCGCAGACCGCGGACGACGAGCGTGACCTGTTCGTCCTGGCGGGCGAACGTCGCCTTGAAGAAGGCATACTGGTCCCGGGTGCTCCCGGAGAGGACGTACAGGCGCTCGAGGCGGAAGTCCGCCTCCAGGCGGGGCAGGAGCGGGGCGAAGAGCGAGGTGACGAGCAGGGCGGCGAGCACCACCGCCCGGCGCCGCCGGACGAGGGCGGCGAAGAAGCGGGTCATGGCCGCTCCCGTCGCAGGGCCGCCGAGAGCAGCCGATGCCCCGCGCAGGTCTCCGGGTCGGGATCGGCGCGCAGGCGGGCGAGAATCGCGGCGAGGTCGCCGTCCTGGATGCGGCCGTAGGATTGGGACAGGAACGGGCATCGGCGCACGTCCCCGGCGGGATCGACGTACAGGAAGGAGCGTCCGCCCTGGCAGCCTCGGAGGGCCTCCCAGACGTCGGGGGTGTACACCAGGGGGCCTCGGCCCGCCCCGACGCTCATGCGTCGGGCCAGGCGGTGCAGGCGCAGGTGCTCCTCCACGGTGAAGGGCTCAAGTCCGGGCGGCAGCTCGGCGCCCTGGGGCCGCGGGGCGTAGCAGTTCACGAAGGCGGCGCCGTGGCCTCCCAGGGCGTCGATGAAACGAAAAAAGGCGGCCTGTTCGAGTAGGGGACGAGAGATGACCGCGTTGACCGCCGCGAGGAGCCCCACGCGGCGGGCGTCACCCAGGGCACGCAACGCCGTGGCGTGGGCGTTCGCGGTGCCCTTGATGCCGTCGGTCACGGCCGGGTCTTCGTGGTCGAGGCCGATCATCACGCCGTCGAGGCCGGCGGCGGCCAGCGTCCGCAGCCGCTCGGGGGTGAGGCCGGCGCCGGTGGTGAGGAGCCAGAAGCGCAGGTCCCGGCCCCGGCATTGGGTGAGGAGCTCGGCGATGTCCCCCGAGCGCAGGGCGGGCTCTCCGCCGGACAGGTGGAACGTGCGCACGCCCAGGTCGGCCAGGTCCTTGACGGTGCGGGCGAGGAGCGCCACGGAGGGCTCGGGCGTGTCCGCCGGAGGCTGTCGGACGTAGCAGTACGGGCAGCGGTGGGGGCAGCGCGCGGTGAGCGAGAGGATGGCGGTGACGGGGCCGGCTTCGAAGCCGCCGAGGGCGGACACCAGGCAGTCCAGGAAGGCGCCGGTGTCCAGCGGCGGCAGGTCGGGGACCGCCCACACGTGGCCGCCGTGGCGCACCAGCCGGCCGGGCGACTGGTCCATCCCGCGCGCGCCGAGCGCGGCGCGCAGCAGATCCGACGAGGCCCGGGCGAGGCCGCGCTCGCGTCCCAGGCGCCTGAAAAGGCGCAGGCCCAGGCGGGAGAGAAACCACGCGCGTTCAGGCCCCGTGAGGAAAGTGGTCGTAAGGTCCAAGAAACACTCCTCGGGTCGGGCGGGTCGGACGGGTCAGGACCGTCGAACCAGTCTGACACGTCCGACGAGCAAAGCAAGGAGCAGGAACCAAATCATCGCTTTTCCGTGGGTTCCGCCGCCGCCGGCGGCGCAGGCGCAGCCGTCCTCGGTGGTGGTGTGACCGGGATCCTCCGGGTCGTCGTCCCCGTTGCAGGTCTGGTCCGGCCAGGTGGAGCCCGGCGTGACGCAGCGCACCGCGCCGTCGAGGCAGGCGGAGACGCCCTCGCCACATTGGTTCAGGCAGGGATAGCCCTCTCCCAGGGTGACGGCGGTCCCGTTGTCCGTGAGCCCGTCACAGTCGTTGTCCTCGCCGTCGCACACCTCGGTGCCCGGGGCGCCGGGCGTGCAGGTCAGCCAGCCGGCCACGCAGCGGCGGGTCCCCCGGGCACAGACGCCCTGGGCGTCGCCGCCGACCTCGCAGGCGGCGTCCGGCCCTTGGGGATCGGGGCCGTCGCAGTCGGACCACCCCGTCCACATGCACCCCACGCACGAGCGAACGCGGGTGCCGCAGTCGCCGCATGCCTCGCTCTCGGTCTGGCCCTCCTCGCACGTGCAGGTCGTGAGGCTGACGCGCCGGGCGCCGGAGTAGCTCGACGAGAACGTCCGGCTCTGGTTCACGATGCCGTAGGTGCAGCCCTTGGCCTCGACGACCTCGTGCTCGCCGTAGGCGTCCTCGAAGTCCATGACCAGAATCACGTGGGACGAACTGGCCACGGCGTCGGCCGGGCGCAGGTCGTTCATGGACACGACGTCCCAGTAGGCGTGGTCGGCGGTGAAGCTCGAGGCCACGTAGCGGTCGACGCCGCAGGCATTGGTCTCGGTGGGGTTGGGCACGAGCCACGCCTTGGAGACGAAGCCGGAGCAGTCCGCGCCGTAGGTGCCCGAGTGGGTGCAGTCGGGGCAGCCGGTGGAGCCCGCGTCGGGGGTGCACACGCCGGGGGAGCAGGAGCTCAGGTTCGGCGCGCAGCCGTTGGAGCACCAGCACTCGCCGCCCCACCAGTAGGAGAACCCCACCGCGGAGTAGCCCCGGCACACGATGGCGTCGGGGGGCTCCTCGGGGGGCGCGGGGAAGGCGGTGCCGGGCAGGATCGACGCCAGGATCAGGATGGTCAGCGACAGTCTCATGGCGTCCTTCCTTCCCACGTCACCACGTGCACGCCCTCCCAGGTGAAGAACATCTGCCAGGCCCGGCCGTCGGGCCCCAGGCGAAGCTCGCCGCGCTGGTCGAGCTCGGTGAGCGTCCACGGCGAGAACGAGAGGCCGGTCTCTTGCAGGTCCGCGTCGAGGCGGACGATGCGGTACCGCTCGTCCTGCACGCGGAACGGGGAAACGGCGGAGAAGACGGCCTCGTGGAGCACGGCGAGCACGCCGCCACGGGCGGTGGCGTCCAGGGTGACGATCCGGCGCACGGGCCAGTCCCCGGTGACCAGCGCTTCGACGCCCGGAGCGCTGCCGTCACGCGGTCCCACCAGGAGGCGCGCCCCGCCGGCGCCCCGGTCGAGCTTGCCGATCAGCGCCCGACCATCGGGCGTCGGGCGTCCGAGCAGGACGGTCCGCTCGCAGGGCCGCATCGCGGCGTCGAGCACGCGGACGCTGTGGCGATGGGAGACCTCGAGCCAGACGCCGTCGGGCCGTGGGATCAGCGCGGTGATGAGCCCCGGGTTTTCGATGCCGCGCCCGGCCAGGTCCAGCTCGGTGACGATCTCGCCGTCCCGGTCCAGGACCAGCAGGGTGCGGGAGACCAGCCGGTCCAGGGCCAGCACCAAGTGGCCGCCGGCTTCGGCGACGTCGTCGAAGGTGGTAGACGGCAGGGCGTAGGAGGCCAGAGGAACACCGGTGGGGTCGAAGTCCAGGATCCGCAGGTTCGCCTGATCCAGGACCAGGACGCCGCCGTCCGCCTTCACCGCGAAGCTCATGGGACCCCAGGAGTCCGACTCGTCCCCAAGGACGCGGCCGACGTCCTGGTCCCAGGCGAGGAAGAGAAACGGCCGGGCTTCAGCCGTGACGGACGTGGCGCCGGCGGTCACCGGGGTGGCGGCCGGCGTCGGGGTGGCGGCTGTGGCCAGCCACACCAGCAGCGCCGCGGACGCCGCCAGCGTCTTCAACAACGAACGAGTGGGCATCAATCACCTGCCTTCCTTCCCCATCCATGGGGTCTCTACTGGTCCCCGAACAGGATCATCTCCGCGGGCGCGCCGCCCACGGTCACCGAGAGCCGGTAATCGACGCGGGTGTGGTCCGCGCACGCCTCGGACGTGCCGACGTAGATCTCCACCGAGTACAGGCCCGCCCGGGACGCGGTGAACGAGTGCGTGGGGCAGGACCACTGCGGGGGCGGATACGTGCAGTCAAAGTCGTCGTCGGCCTCGTGGAGTTCGACGCCGTCGGGGTCGCGCAGTCGCAGGCGAAGGTCGGCCGCCGTTTGCGCACTCACGGTGTCGGCCGAGGCCGTGACCTCGGCGCCGGCGGGTGCGAAGAACGCGAACCGGTCGAGGTATCCCGTGTGGCTGCAGCCGCCCAGCGCGGCCCCGGCCGGGCTGTCGGCGGCGAGGCCCAGGGTGAGGGTGGCCGTCCCCGCCGCGCCGTCGGTGGCGCCGTCCACGAACAGGTCGTACCACAGGCCCTCGACGGCCTCGAAGCGCAGCCAGGACGCCGGGGCGAGGGGCGCTGGGCCGTCGTCACAGCCGATCTCGGCCTCGGTGGAGGCGCAGAAGCTCGCGCCGTCGGGGTCGCCCTCGCGCAGGTGGAGCAGGGTGTCGAACGCGGTCGTCGGGTGCGCGGTGGTGGCGATCCACTCGCCGGTGACCGGCGCGACGAAGGTCATCCGGGCTTCGGGGGCCGCGGCGCCTCCGCAGGTGCCCGCCAGGGTCCCCGTGCCGCCGGTGGTGTCCACCGGGAAGCGATCGCCCGAGAGCAGCCTCCCCGTGAGCTCGCTGGCCGTCCCCAACCCGTCGCAGGCGCCCCTGCGCCGCAGCTGCAGGGCGAACACGTCGTCCTCCCCGCCGGCGGTCTCGACGACCACCACGTACGCCGAGAGCGCCTGCACCGTCACGACCAACTCGGTGCCTCCGGCCGCCGGGACCGCGCAGCCGATGGGGTTCCCGTCGCAGGTGTCCTGGCGGACCTCGAGGACGGTGGCGGTGTTCGTGGACGGGTGGAGGGTGGAGACGACGAGCTCACCGGCGAAGTCGGGGGTGAAGGACAGGTACACCTCACGACCGCCGGGGAAGCCACCGCACGAGGGACCGCCCGCGTCCCGCCCGAGGGCCGGGTACCCGTAGAACAGGGTCCCCGTGGCGAGGTTAGGTGAAAGGTCGGCCGTGAGGGCGCAGTCGACGACGCAGTCGTCGGCGCAGGACTCCGCGGTCTCCCCGGGAGCCGTGCAGAGGCCGTCACCGCACACGGCCGGACAGTCCTCCGGGCAGGTCGCGGGGGACTCCTGCGGGGCGCACGTGCCGTCTTTGCAGACCGGTCCCGACGGGTTCGTTCCGTCGTCACAGGCGGCCAGCATCAGGCAACTCACGGCGATGAACGGAAGGTACAGGAGCATCATGGGGGATTTCGGGCGTCGCATGGAAGAACTGTCCCCCGATTGGGTGGATCTGTCAATAGTGGGCTTTACGGTTTCTGTCCCTTGAAGAACTTCGCCAGGGAGACGACGAGCTCGTCCTGCAGGGCGCGGGCGCCCTTGAGATCGCCGTTGATGCCGTCCTGCATGACTGCGAAGAGGATGGTCTTGTTGCCCTTGTGGATGTACCCGGCCAGGCAGGAGGCGTCGGCGAGGGTGCCGGTCTTGGCGTACACCACGTCCTCGGCGGCGGTCCCGGTGAAGCGCTTGTAGAGCGTGCCGTCCCGGCCGGGTCGGGGGAGGGAGTCGATCATCAGGGTCTGCAGCCACGGGAGCGTGGAGAACTGCTCCATGGCCGAAGCCAGTGCCCTTGCGCTGATCTTGGAGTTGCCGAACAGGCCGGACCCGTTGGCCAGGACGACCTGGTTGCGCCTCACCCCGGCGCGGGTGAGGAAGGCGTAGACCGCGTCCAGCCCCTTCTGGGTGGTGCCCGGCTCGCCGGTGAGCTGGGCGCCCAGCGCCTTGAGCAGGTTCTCCGCGTAGAAGTTGTTGCTGTGGCGGTTGGTGCCGCGCACGAGAGCGGCCAGCGTGTCGCTGACGTGGGAGACCAGGACTGGCACCTTGGCCGGGGTCTTGCCCCGGGCGAAGGTCTCGTCCACCGTGAAGCCGTTCTCCTTGAGCACCTGCAACAGGATGCCGTGGGCGAAGCGCGCCGAGTCGAAGGACCGGACGCGGTTGACCACCTTGGGCTCGGCGGCGGTGATGGTGCCCTTGGCCTTGATCTGCAGCACGTCACCACGGGTCTCGGTCACGAAGCGGAGGTCCTCCTTCGTCCCGACAGTCACCTCGCTCGAGCAGGTGTGATAGGGGCTCGCGGGCAGGCAGGTGATGGTGACCTCTTCCCATTTGATCTCCAGAGTGACGGTGATGGCGTTGCCCTCCACCGTGGTGGGCGTAGGCAGCGCCAGGAAACCCTCGTTGCCCCGGGAGAACTGGAAGCCGGCCGGCTTCTGTCTGTCGAAGTAGGTGTCGTCGATGACCACGCCCTTCGGGATCTTGCGCACCCCTTTGGCCTTGAGCTGGCGCACGAGGGTGGAGAGATTATCCAGGGTCATCGAGGGATCCCCGTTGCCCCGCCAGTACAACGGGGTAGTGAGGGTGTCCCTCTGGAGCTCGCCGAGCAGGCTGGACGTGAATCTGTAGGACGCCCCCATGTGACGCAGCACGACGCCGGTGGAGAGGATCTTCAGACAGGAGGCCGGCACCATGGGCGTGTCGAGGTTGTGGCCGAAGATGCGCTTGTTCATCCCGCTCCAGCGGGCATAAGCGGCCTTGCGGCCGGCCGTGCGATCCTTCTGGATGAGCCGGTTCCACTTCCTCACCAGTTCGGCTTCCTGGGTCCAGCCGGTTCGGGGAATGGCCAGGGACAAGGCGAGGGCCGGTGCCAGGAAGAACCATGACTTGACGATGCGGAGGCGATCCATTATTTTGCGCATGCTTTTTCCCGAAGGCGGTGTGTTCATGTCATCCATTCGTAAAGCCTACAAGACCATCCTGAAGGACCCGTTCCCGACCGAACTCTTCCTCGAGGTCGCCGGGCAGCGTCTTCATTTCCGGAAACGCCAGTGGACGCTCCCGGGCGACGACGGCGCGCCGCGCACCGAGGGGTTGCGTTACGGTGACAACCCCGACCAGCCGGCCGCGCTCTATCGGTGGACCGAGGGCGAGCTCACGCTGGAGGGGAACACGCTGGCCCCGGGCGGCGCCCTGGTCTCCGGACTCACCGAAGCCCATTTTATTCAGTTCGGCAAACACCCCGGCAAGACCAACCTCACCGATCTGGACGCGGGCATCCGCATCCTGACGCCGCTGGCGGCCTCCCCCGCCGCGGTGATCATCAAGCACAACAACCCCTGCGGCGTTGCGTGCGCGGACAATATACTACAGGCGTACGAAAACGCCTATTTTGCGGACCGGATCGCCGCCATGGGCGGTTGCATCGTGCTCAACCGGCCGGTGGACGAGGGCTGCGCGCGGGCCATCGCCGGGCAGTACGCCGAGGTCGTCGCCGCCCCGGAGTACGAGGACGGGGCCGTCGGAATCCTGAAGGCCCGCGAGAACCTGCGCATCATCAGGCTGCCCGAGCTCGACGCCCTCGAGGGTCGCGCCGACGAGCTGGAGCTGCACCTGTCGTCCACCTCCGACGGCGGGATCATCCTTCAACTGGCCCAGCTCCCCCGGGTGCGCTCGACGGCCGACTTCGTCCCGGCCGAGCACGCCCACAAGGGCACAGTCCACCGGGTCGGTCGCGCGCCCACCGAGGCCGAGCTCTCCGACCTGTTCATGGCCTGGCACGTGTGCGCCAACGTCACCTCGAACGCGATCGTGATGGTTCGCGACCGCGTGACCACGGCCATCGGCACCGGCGAGCAGGATCGCGTCGGCGCGGTGCGCCTGGCCATCGAGAAAGCGTACACCAAGCGCGCCGACCAACTGGCCTTCGAGCGGCACGGGAGCTCGATCTTCGAACTGGAGCTGGCCGTGAGCCAGGGTCGTGTCACCGTCGCCGAGCTCGAGGATCTGAAGGCGAGGGTGCGGGAAGAAAAGGGCGGTCTCGCCGGTTCGGTCATGGCCTCGGACGGGTTCTTCCCGTTCCGGGACGCCGTCGACACCGCCTGCGCCCAGGGCGTGACCGCGTTCGCCGAGCCGGGGGGCGCCATGCGCGACCACGAGGTGATCGACGCGTGCAACGAGCACGGGGCCGCTCTCGTGTTCACCAACCAGAGGGTCTTCAGACATTGATCCTGCTTCTTCTCTTCATTGGAATCCCCATCGCCGAGATCTACCTGCTCTTGCAGGTGGCTTCCCGGATCGGGTTCTTTCCGACGCTGGGGATCGTCATCCTCACCGGGATGATCGGCGTCGCCTGCGTCAAGCATCAGGGCCGGCGCGTGCTGGCGCGCCTGAACGCCGACCTCCAACAGGGGAAGATGCCCGCGGGGGCGGTGACCGAGGGGGTGCTGCTCCTGGCTGCCGGTCTCCTGCTCATCACGCCCGGCGTGATGACCGACGCAGCCGGTCTCTTGCTCCTGGTACCGCCTGTCCGGCGTCTGGTGGCCCGGGCGCTGGGAAAACACTTTGCGAAACGGGTCCGATTTGTGCAATATCCGGGATCGCCGGGGCCCTTCGGGTTTCCGCGCGGTGGGGTGATTGAAGGTGACTGGGAAGAAGACAAGCCCGAAGAACGATAAGCCGAAGGCGCCGACGAAAAAGGGCGCCGCGTCGCGCAAGGGTCCGCCCGGGATGGATCCCCGGGAGGACGCCGTGGTCGCCCTCGTGCCCGTCGAGGCGCCCCTCGAGATCGAAGATCGGGAGGTGGAGCTCGAGGAGGAGGCCGAGGACGAGATCACGGTCAGCCCCGAGGACATCCTCTCGACGGGCCCCGAACCCGTCGTCGACGAGGGGCTCGAGCTCCTGCCCGCCGCGGACGAGGACGAGACCGCGGGTCTGGTGCGCTACGACCCGGCGCGGGCCTACATCCAACAGATCCGTCGGTATCCGCTGCTGACCCCGGACGAGGAGCACGACGTCGCCACGCGCTACGTCCGTACCCGCGACCCGCGCCTGGCCCGGCGCCTGGTGACCTCCAACCTGCGCCTGGTGGTCAAGATCGCCCACGAATACAGCCGCGTCCACCAGAACCTCATGGACCTGGTGCAGGAGGGCAACATCGGCCTGATCCAGGCCGTCGAGAAGTTCGATCCCGAGCGCGGCGTGAAATTGAGCACCTACTCGTCGTGGTGGATCCGCGCCTACATCCTGAAATACCTGCTCAACTCCTGGCGGCTGGTCAAGGTCGGCACCACCCAGGCCCAGCGCAAGTTGTTCTTCAACCTGCACAAGCAGCAGGAGCTCCTGCGCGAGCGCGGCATCGTGCCCACGCCCCAGCTGCTGGCCGAGGCCCTGGACGTCTCCGAGCGCGAGGTCAGCGAGATGCAGAAGCGCATGGCCGCCTCGGACCTGAGCCTGTCCACGCCGCTGCGCTCGGACGAGGACGACGGTCGCACCATGATGGACCTCATGAGCGACCATCAGGGCATTCCCGACGAGGTGGTGGCCGCCGACGAGCTGCGCCGCCTGGTCTCCGAGAAGCTCCACGCCTACGCCGACCGCCTCAAGGGCCGTGACCTCGTGATCATGCGCGAGCGCCTGCTCTCGGACGAGCCGATGACCCTCAAGGACATCGGGGATCGCTACGGCATCAGCCGGGAGCGCGCGCGTCAACTCGAGAAGCGCCTGATGAACCAACTCCGCGAATACCTCACCTCGGAGCTGGGCGACAACGTGGTCGTCGCCCTGGGGTTCGAATGAAGTTCGTGCACGAGCCCGATCCGCGTGGGGTCCTGTACGTGGTCGCCACCCCCCTGGGCAACCTGGACGATCTCTCCCCTCGCGCCCGGGCCGTGCTGGGGTGCGTCGAGCTCATCGCCGCCGAGGACACCCGCGTCGCCCGTCACCTGTTGCAGGCGCTGGGCCTGCCCCAGGTCCCCACGATCAGCAGCTTCGAGGGTAACGAGGCCCGGCGGGCCGAGGAGCTCGTCTCGCGGCTCTCGGCGGGCGCGGCCGTCGCCCTCCTCACCGACGCCGGCACCCCCTGCGTCTCGGATCCGGGGGACCGCACGGTGGCCGCCGCCCGGGCGGCCGGGGCGCGGATCATCCCCATCCCCGGCCCCAGCGCCGTGGCCGCCGCGCTCTCGATCTCGGGCTTTCCGGCCTCCCGGTTCCATTTTGAAGGCTTCCTGCCCGCGAGAGGCAAAGAGCGAACTATACGACTGACGGAAATTTCCACCATGAGTGTAACGGTCGTGCTCTACGAGAGTCCCCACCGCATCCGGGAGACGCTCCACGACCTGGCCGAGGCCTGCGGCGGCTCGCGCGAATGCGTGCTGTGCCGGGAGCTCACCAAAAAGTTTGAGACGATCCGGTGCGCCCCCCTGGGAGATCTGGATCGCGATTCCAGTGAGAGTGAAATCAGGGGGGAATTCACCCTCGTGCTCGCGCCGGCCCCCCGGCAGGCCGAAAAACCTCAATTTCCGGCTTTGGAAAAAGAGATTTCCAGGCTACGCGAGCTGGGTCTTCCCGTGAAAACGGTCGCCGCCGTTCTGGCCCCCTATGCAGGCATTTCCAGGTCGGAAGTGTATGATATCATTCTGAAATTCGAAAAAGACCAGGGAAAATTACAGGGAGAATAAAATTTTTCGGAAAAATACTTGACGGGGGGTTCCGGCTCGACTATAAATTCAACATTGGGAGCAGGAAAGAACCTCTTGGAGAAGAGGTTGCTACCACGAGGCTGTTACTTCAGAGGAGATTTTACACATCTCTGGATTGCTCAGGCAATCTATCCCGAACTTACCCCGGCCCGGTTAGCCCTTTCCCGCCAACATTCATTCCACCGTTTCCACTCTCCTCTGAAGCGGTAATTCACTCTGAAGGGCTGGGCCGGGGTTGCCTTTCTTCTCGACGATGACGGAAAACGAACATCTGGTGGACGAACGGATGGGCGGATGGCGCGTGGAGAAGATCTGCGCGCAGCTGTATCCGGGACGGACGCGACCGCAATGGCAGAACCTGATCGAGGCCGGCGGGGTGCTCGTGAACGGCCGACGCGCCCGACGCGGGGACCGTCCGGAGGCGGGCGCCACGCTGAGGCTGCTCTCGCTGCCCCCCGAGGCCGACGCCTGGACCCCAGCGTTCACCGATCCGGGCGCGCTCCGCGTGGTCCTGCAGACGGCCTCGGTCGTCCTCGCCGACAAGCCCCCCGGGCTGCCCACGCTGCCGCTCACCCCCGAGGACGCGCCCACCGCCGCCGGCGCCCTCTTCGCGGCCTTCCCCGGCATCGTCGGGGATCCCCCTCGGGAGGCCGGCATCGTGAACCGCCTCGACAACGACACCGCCGGCCTGCTCGTCGCCGGCCTGACGCCCCCGGTCCAGGAGCGGCTGCGGCAGCGCTTCGCCTCCCACCGCATCGAGAAGACCTACCGCGCCCTGGTGCACGGCCGCTTCCCCGAGGGACCCCGGTGGCTTTCCGGCCGCGTCTTCACGCTGGGCACCTCCCGGGTGCGGTACGAGCCCGGTGAAGGGGACGGCGGCCAGATGGCGATCTCGTTGGCCACCCGGGTGTGGGAGGGCGGCGGCTATTCCCTGGTCGACGTGGTCACGCGGTTCGGTCGGCGTCACCAGGTGCGCGTCCAGTTGGCCGCCGAGGGACACCCCATCGTCCACGACGGGCTCTACGGTCCCGGCGCCGCCCTGGGCATCCCCGGGCATTTCCTGTGGGCCCGCCAGGTGACGTTCGCCGACCCCGAGTCGGAGCTCCCCCGGACGGTGGAGTCCCGCTTCCTGCCCCGGCCTTGGCTCGAGCTCGCTGCCGCCCTCGGCTGCGTCGGGCACTTCGGAGGCGTCGAGGCCTTCTGACCAATTCCGCGGAATCCGCACTTTTTCGGCAACCTTCGCCTCGAACCTCCGACAATGACGGCAGGAGGGTCCCATGCACCGCGCCGTCGTCCCCTATTTCGTCCTGATCCTGGTCGCGTCCTGCCGGCCCGTCCACGACAACCCACACGCCCGCCGGCACGTGGCGCTCGGGGCCCAGGCGCTCCGGGAGCGAGAGCCCGGGCTCGCCCAGCGCCACTTCGAGCTCGCCCTGCAATACGATCCCGGGGATCCGCCGGCCCTCGTGGGGTTGGGCGTGGTCTTCACCCTCGAGGGGGAGGCCCGCCGCGCCCGATGGTTCCTCGAGGAGGCCCTGCGGCAGGACCCGCAGAACCCGGAGGCCCATGCAAACCTGGGCGCCCTGGAGTGGAGCGAGGGCAAGGCGGGACCCGCCACCTCGCACCTGCGCACGGCGTTATATCTGGACCCCGGCAACGACGCGGCCCGCTGGAACCTGGCCATGATCCACCTGCGACGAAAAGAGTGGACGGCCGCCGCCCTTCATCTGGGCTGGTACTGCGCCCGCCGCGGGCACCCGCCCGAGGCCGTGCGGTTGTGGGTGCGCGCGCTCGAGGCCTCGGGGCAGACGACGCCGGCCCGTCGGCTGCGGGTGCGGCATTCGGTCTGGGACTGAAACATTTCCCGGTTCTACCCGGCGTCGGATTGTGGCATAGTGGCGTTACCGGAAAACAACCGACCCCCCCGAGCTACTTTCCGGCGCCCGGTGTTTCATGGATGTCTTTTATTTCGCCTTGTGCGCGTGCTTCGCGGCCTTCATCACGATCCGGCTCGAGCCGGCTGCCGCCGTTCTCCCACCGATTATGCGCCGGCTTTCCATGGGCGTCGCCGTCCTGTCCCTGGTCTTCCTGGCGGTCTCCATCCTGTCCATTCACAGCCCGGTGGCCGGTCCCTGGGTGGTCTCCGTCCTCGCAGGGCTGGTCTCCGCGGCCGGCTTCGCGCTGGGCGTCCCGGCGTTCCTGCACGGCGGCCCACGCCCCGCGGGGGATCCCCGGCTCTTCGCCCTGGCGACCACGGCCGCGGGGATAAGCCATTGGGTGCCCCTGGCGGTGTTCGCCGCGCTGGCGCTCTTCGCCGCGCTCTTCCTCGAATTGTTCGTGCGCCACCGCGCCCGCCTCCTTTTACGCGAGGTGCGCGTGCGCTGGTTGTTCCCCCTGATGGCCGCCCTGCTCCTGTTCATCCTCACCGCGCTCGCGGCGGTCTCCGAGCAGCGGGCGGCGGACCGCGAGATGCGCGAGGATCTCCTCTCGCAGACGCGGCTGGTGGCCGACGCGATCTCCCCGGGCGATCTCGACCGCCTCTCCTTCACGCTGGCCGACGAGCACAACGTGGTCCATCACAGGATTTGCCGGCAGATGATGGCCTTCGCCCGGGTGATGGGGCACAGGTCCATCTACTCACAGGTCTTTCGCGGGGGGCGAATCCTGTTCGGCCCGGAGAGCCTGGCTCCGGGCGATCCCATGGCCTCCCGGCCCGGCACCGTCTACGAGCGGCCTCCGTTTCTCAATCAGATGGTCTTCCTGAACGCCGAGCCCCTGACGGTCGGACCCTACCGGGACGAATACGGAACCTTCGTCTCCGCCTTCGTTCCCGTGCTGGACCGGCAGACCCGCCAGATAAAAATCGTCATCGGCATGGACGTGGAGACCCCCAGGTGGAAACAGCAGGTGGGGTGGGCCCGTCTGCGCCCCCTGCTGTTCGGTTTCCTGGGGCTGCTCGTGGTCTTTCTGGCCCAGCGGTCCCTGACGCGCTCGGCCGTGGCGCCCGGGACCGGCCCGTTCTGGGTCCGCCACGCCCATGCCTTCTTCCTGTTCCTGTTGGGCGTCCTCTCCACCGTCTATCTGGCCCAGGAGGCCGGGCGGGACGAGGCGCGCTCCCGTCGCCTGACGTTCTGGCAACTGGCGCTGTCCCAGGCCGAGCGTATCCGGGAGTCGTTTCAGGGCATCGACGAGAAGGAGCTGCAGTCGCTGGCCCGCTTCTTCGAGAGCAGCCTCGAGGTGACACAGCAGGAGTTCAGGTCCTTCACCCACGAAATGCATCAACTGCCCTACGTGCGGGCCTGGAGCTACGCCCCCCGCGTGCCGTTCGCCGGGCTCGAGGCCCACCAGCGGCAGGCTCAGGCGCAGATGACCCATCAGTACGCCGTCTACCGCCTGCCCGCCGCCGTGCCGGGGGATCTCTATCCCCAGATGTACCTGGAGCCGTTCAAACCCAACATCGTCATGCTCGGTTTCGACCTGGCCTCCGAACCCGCCGTCGCCGAGGCGATCCGTCACGCCGAGGCCACGGGGGCCAGCGCGATCAGCGACGCCTTCAGCCTGATTCAGGAGAATGGCGCTGGCCTGGGCGCGGCGATCGTGCATCCGGTTTCCCTCCCCGCCGTCAACTCCTCCGGCTCCTCCTCGGGCGTCATCGTGGCCACCTTGCGCTATGACGTCTTCCTGTCCAGCATCGTGCATCGCCTGAAACCCCCCGGCGGCGTGCGGTCGCAGGCCTTCACCGTCGATCTGTACCAGACCAAGCCGGCGGCGGAGCCGCTCTTCCTGTCGACCACGCGTCAGGGCCAGGCGTCCCCGGCGGTTTCTTTGCCCGAAGGATCCAATGGTCCGGGAGCCCGGGTACCCCTGTTCGTGCTGGGGAACTCCTATCTGCTCGTGTTCGAGCCCACTCCCATGTTCTCCGTCATCTTCCCGAAGCGGGCAGGCCGCGTGATGCTGCTCGCGGGTCTGATTCTGACGCTGGCGCTGACGCTCCTGGTCGGCTTCATCCTCTCCTGGCAGCGACGCCTGCGCTGGGAGCTGGAGCGCCAGAGCGCGGGGTGGCGGCGCAGCGAGAAGAAGTTCCAGACCCTCGTGGAGAAGGCGCCGATGGCGGTGGTCGTCCTCATCGACGGGGCCGTTCAGTACGCGAACGCCTCCGCCCTCCACCTGCTGGAGTCCCCGGAGGGGGAGTCCAGCCTCGGACGGGACTTCTGCGACTTCCTGTCCGTTCCCAGCCGGGACAGGGTCTGCGCGCTGCTCGAGGGGCCGGACGGAGCGGCGGCCAGCCTGGAGGTGGTCCTCGACGTCCCCGGCGGCCAGGTCCCATGCGAGCTCGAGTGCGTGCGCATCCAGGTCGACCGGACACGAGGCTACCTGCTGTTCATCCGGAACCTGACGGCCCAGATTCAGGCCCAGGCCGAGAACGAGCAACTGCAGGCCCAGTTGGCCCAGGCACGGAAGATGGAGACGATCTCGCGGTTGGCCGGCGGCGTGTCCCACGACTTCAACAACATGCTGGGGGTCATCCTCGGTTCCGCCGACATCCTCATCGACCACATGGAGTCCCAGGATCCCAACCGCCGGGACGTTCTCGAGATCCAGGCGGCCGCCTCCCGCGCCTCGGACCTGATGCGGCGGCTGCTCGCCTTCGCCCGCCGGCAGGAGAGCTTCCCGGTGATCATGGACCTCAACAAGAAGGTCAAGAGCCTGCTCGGCGAATTGGCGCGTCAGGCCGGGGAGAAGATCGAGCTGGTCTGGGAGCCGGCCGAGACGCTGTGGCTAGTGAGCCTGGATCCCTCGCAACTGGACCAGATGCTCGCGATCGTGATGGCCAACGCCGTCGAGGCCATCGAGGACCGGGGCAAGGTCTCGATCCGGACCTCCAACGTCGTGCGCGCCCGGCCCGAGACCGGCCAGACCCACGAATACATCGTGCTCACGGTGGCGGACACCGGCGTCGGCATGTCCCCGGAGACCGTCGCCCATCTGTTTGAGCCCTTCTTCTCCACCAAGCAGCCGGGGGAGCACAGCGGCCTCGGGCTGGCCATGCTCCATGGCCTCGTCAGCCAGAACGGAGGCTTCATCGAGGTACACAGCCACCCGGGGGAGGGTTCCCGGTTCGAGATCCACCTGCCCAAGGCCTTCTCCACCGGTCGGCTGTCCCGTCAGTTGGATCTGTCCCAGCCAGCGGTCGTCGTGCCGCCGCCCTCCGCTCCGGGCACGGAGACCATCCTGTTCGTGGAGGACGAGGAGGCCAACCTGCGGATCGGCCAGCGGATCCTCGAGCGCGCGGGCTACGCCGTGATCCCTGTCTCCGGGGGGCGGCAGGCCCTCACCGTCCTGGAACGGAAGGACCATGTGTTCCACACCATGGTCTGTGACGTCGCGCTGCAGGATCTCAGCGCCCGGGAGCTGGTCGAGGCCGTGCGCGCGCGGTTCCCGGCGGTGGGCGTGCTGTTCATTTCCGGCTACCCCGAGGACATGGTCGTCGATCGTGGCTGGATCCCCGAGGGACAGCGCTTCCTGCAGAAGCCCTTCACCGGCGCCCAGTTGGTCGAGGCAGTCCGGTCATTGCATGGGCAGCGGGCGCAGCGCCACGATGTGGTCGATCCGGAGTGACCACACGCGGCCCCGGCGCCGGTGATCCCGAAGTTCCAGATAATCGTGCCCCCCGTGATGGTAGCCGCACTCCAGCGTGCCGGGAAAGACCGTCGTGCGCCCGTCCTTGCGGTAGGTAATCTCCACGTCCGACCTGGACAGGATCCCCATCCGTAGCAGGATCAGGTGGGGCGGCAGCGCCTGGAGGGGCCGCGAGGAGGCGCCCAGCCTGGACAGGTTGCCCACTCGGCACAGGTCGGCGAAGCGGCCGGTCCCCGCGCGTCGCAGCCGATCCAGGAGCCGAAGGAAGAGCTCGGCAGTGGACAGCGCGTCGGACAGGGCACGGTGGGCCCGCAGTTGCCGGATCTCCAGCGCCGCGCAGAGGGCTCCCAGGGCGTAACTGGTCTGCTTCTCGAGCAACTGGCGGGCGAGGCGGGCCGTGTCCAGGAGGGGAAGGGGCGGGATCCACATGTTGCTGCGGGCGGCCTCGGTTGCCAGGATGCTCTCGTCATAGGCGGCATTGTGGGCGATGATCACCGCCCCCTCCCAGCGGGCGAACAGGTCCGGCAGCACGCTCTCGGAGGATGGCTGGTCTCGCACCATCGCGTCGGTGATGCCGTGCACCGCGGTGGCGTCCGGCGGGACCGCGCAGCGGGGGTTGACCAGTTGATTGAACTGGGGCCCCAGCCGGCCCGCCGTCACCTCCACCGTTGCCACCTCCAGGAGCCGGGACATGGGGGAGGTCCCCAGGGTCTCGGTGTCCACGACGACGTAGCGTACCTCCTCAACGGGGGTGTCGTCCCGGGGCAGGGGAGGCAGCGTCTTCGGGGGCAGCACGAAACGGTTCATGACAACTTGGACAATAGCCGGAAACGCCAAGCGGCGCAATCGGTCCGTCGTGTGCAATTCTCGGGAAACCGCCGTTTCAAGCCTTGCGTGCGTCCTCGTCATCCGGTAAGGTGGGGCCGGAGCCACGTCCTGAAGGAACCTGAATGACGACCCCCCGAACAGACCCTCTGATTGGAACCCGCCTCGGCGATCGGATGACCCTGATCCAAGAGATCGGACGCGGGGGCATGGGGACGGTCTATCGCGCCCGCCATGAGATCCTCGAGCGCGACTTCGCGGTGAAGATCCTGCGCTCGGACATGAGGCGTGATCCCGTGGTCGTGGAGCGGTTCAAGCGCGAGGCCCGTGCGGCCAGCCGGCTCGAGCACCCGAACGTGGTCTTCATCTCCGACTTCGACCAGCTCCCGGACCGGCGCTTCTACATCGTCATGGAGTTCATCTCCGGCAAGAGCCTGCGGGACATCCTCAACAGCGACGGGCCGATGAACGTGACCCGGGTGTGCGCCATCCTGTCGCAGATCGCCGATGCGTTGGACTACGCCCACGAGCAGGGCGTCATCCACCGGGACCTCAAGAGTGAGAACATCATCCTGACGCTGTCCCGCGGTCGTGAGGTGGCCAAGATCCTCGACTTCGGCCTGGCGAAGCTCGTCTCCGACGCCCTGGACATGCAGAGCATCACCAACCAGGGACAGATATTCGGCACGCCCGAGACCATGGCACCCGAGCAGATCACCGGCGGTCCCATCGACCAGCGGGTGGACATCTACGCCATGGGGGTGCTGACCTACGAGCTGCTCGTCGGGAAACCGCCGTTCTCCGGGCACATGCTGCAGGTGCTCATGGCCCACAAGAAGCAGGCGCCTCCGAAGCCGTCGGCCGAGCGCAAGGGCGTCCCCCCCGAGCTCGACGAGCTCGTGATCCGGTGCATGGCCAAGGACCCGTCGGGCCGCTATTCCCGGGCCTCGGAGCTCGTGGCGGTCTATCAGTCCGTCATGCAGCAGGCGTCGATGGCGGCGAACAAGAAGACCCAGCCGCCCATCGTGCCGCAGCGCCAGGGCGTCTCCTCGGTGCGAATGGACTCGGCCCTCGACGAGCGCGGGGTGCTCGAGCTCAAGCTCCACGAGAGTGTCCTGGAGGTGGCCGAGCACCTGCGCGACCGCAACCTCGGCTCGGCGCACATCACCCAGGTCCTGGCCGCCATCCTCGAGCAGGAGGAGCGTATCATGGACCTGCGCAACCAGAAGCACCTCCTGCAGACGCAGTTGGACTCCATCGAGGTGTCCGGCCGGGAGCGGGCGGCCCGGTTGCGGCACGCGATCATCTCCTTGACCCTGGAGACCAAGGGCAACCTCGACGGCGCAGCCGCTCCGGCCAAGCTGGCCGAGGACGTCCGGTACCAGATCGTCGAGCTCGAGCGGCGCCTCTCCGAGGTGATCTCGGATCAGGAGCGCTCCGAGAAGGAGCTGGAGAAGCAGCTCAACCGCCTGGTGCAGGATCTGCAGACGGCGGAGCACGAGATCCGGAAGCACCGGGACGGCCTCTTCGAGCTGGTCCAGGCCGCCCGGGGTTCCATCGGCAACTCCTCCACCCTGCGTAACGCCTATGGTCAGATCGATGAACTCAGACAGAAGATCGGCCGGCTCCCCTCCTAGCGGACCGGCCTCAGGAGCCTTCATGCCATTCGGCCGGATCGTCAGCCTGCTCTTCCTCGCGACCCTCCCGTGGGCCGGCTGCGCCCAGGAGTCTCGCAGCGAGGGTGGTGCCAAGGCTCCGGACTCCGTCAGCCTCGAGGTCCCCGCGCCGACCACTTACTGCGAGAAGACCTGGGCCTGCAGCTACGAGAACCTGGTGCAGGACGAGGCCCGAAGGGCCATGGTGCAGAAGCGCAAGGCCTTCGTGACGGCCTGCGAGGACGCGCTGCGCCTGATGCCGGCCGAGTTGATCAAGAAGTACGAGAGCTGCACCCGCGCCGCCTGCGGGGACGAGCTCCGTTCCTGCCTGCTGCAGCAGGCGCCCGCGCTGCCTCCGGCCTCCTCCGGGACGCCGGCCGCGGTGAAAACGGAATGAACCCCAGCGAGGATCGACCCATGCGAAATTCCACCCGAGGCATCGTCGTCTTTGCAGCCCTTCTGGCGCTCGCGCTGCTGCCGCTGGCCGGCTGCAAGAAGAAGCACAAGCCCGACTACTCCACGCCCATGGGAATAGTCAAATCCTACATCTGGGCCATCGATCATCATGATTGTGCGGTCCTCGAGAAGGTCGTGGCCGGGAAGTTCAAGCGGCACCTGGAGAAGCGCGGCAAGGAGGGGTGCCACCGCATCATGAAGGCCTACGCGAAGAGCCGCGGCAACACCAAGTTCTCCGAGCTCCGGGTGGTGAAGACGGGGGAGCCGGCGATCTTCTACGAGGAGGAGGGCCGTGTGATCGTGTCCCTGCCGCTGACCCGCCAGGATCGGGAGGAGGTGGCATACTTCGACGTGGAGCGCACGGACCGTGGCTGGCAGGTGGTGGGGGAGAACGCCAAGCCGCCCCGCTGGTACACGGGACCTGCGCCGCTGGATCGACCGGACATCCGCCCGGACGCGCCGCCCGCGACCCCGGGGAATCCGACCGTGACGCCGCCGTCCCCCGCGCCGCCTCCGTCTCTTGGGCCATCGCCCGAACCCACCCACACCGCGCCGGCACCGGACCAGCCGGTGGCTCCTTCACCCCCCGATTCCCCGCCCCCCACCACGGCGCCGCCCGCCCCTCCGGTGACGGAGAAGGGACCTCCGGAAATGGGCGGAGAGGATCCCCATGGTGGAGACGATTCCCACGATCCCTCCTCAGACGAACCCGAGGACAACAACCCCTGACGGCGGTCAGTTCAACGGATCCCCCGTCGATCGTTCCAGGTGGAAATCGAAATCGGAATCGGAATCGGAATCGGAACCGGGAACAGAGTCATCTTTGACCGGCGTCGGTCAGGTGTCCCAGAGAAAACCCGTGAGGGGGCTGGAGGCCTCGGCTCGCGGCAGGACGCGCCCGGGGCCGGCGAGGAAGGCCGCGCGGCCGGCGAGTACGGCCAGCCGGAAGGCGTCGGCCATGTCCGGAGGCGAGGCGGCCGTGGCGATGGCGGTGTTCACCAGCACGGCGGCGGCGCCGAGCTCCATCGCCTCGGCGGCGTGGGAGGGGAGGCCGAGGCCGGCGTCCACCACCACCGGGACGCGGGCCTGGGCCAGGATCATCTCGATGAGGTCGCGGGTGCGCAACCCGCGGTTGGTGCCGATGGGGGCAGCCAGCGGCATCACGGTGGCCGCGCCCGCGTCCTGCAGGCGCAGCGCCAGCACGGGGTCCGCGTTCATGTAGGGCAGCACGGTGAAGCCCTCCTTCACCAGTTGCACGGTGGCGGCCAGCGTCTCCACGGGATCGGGCATCAGGGTGGCGGGGTCCGGGGTGACCTCGAGCTTCACCCAGGCGTGTCCCACCAGGGCGCGTCCCAGGCGTGCGAGCCGCAGGGCCTCGGAGGCGTTGCGCGCGCCCGAAGTGTTGGGGAGCAGGAAGACCTTCTCCGGGTCGATGCCGAGGAGGGCCGGATCCCCGCCCCTGGCCGAGGGGTCCGCCCGCCGCACCGCGACGGTCACGAGGTGAGCCCCCGAGCGGGCCAGGCACGCCGAGAGCACCTGCGGGGATGAGAACTTCCCCGAGCCGATCCACAGCCGGCTGGAGAAGCTCCGGTCGTGGACGCACAGAAGGTCGGAGTTCGATGTGGTATTGGGGATTTCGAGATGGGTTTCGCTCATCGCAGGCGCATGATAGGTTTTTTCCCGCCCTGCGTCAACGCGCCCTGCGACCCGGAGACAGGGCCCGTTGACAACGGGCCCGACTCGTGACAGATTCCCCGCATGTCCGAGACGTCCCTCACCCAGGAACAGCAAGAACTGATGGAAGAGGTCGAGAAGATCCGAACGCAGGTCGAGCGTACGGCGGCCAAGTTCCAGAACCTGCAGCACCAGCTCGCCGACCTGCGGGTGAAGCTCGCCGCCCTCCATCAGATCCTCCATCCCTAGTTCGATGGCCACCCGCATCCGGCATCACGTCAACCCGTTGTCGATGCGCATGCTCGGGTTCGATCCCGAGCCGCTGGTCCTCGACGGCCGGCCGCTCCACGTGGAGCTGGGCTGCGCCGAGGGGGAGTTCCTCTTCCGCTTCGCCGCCGCACATCCTGAGGTCCAGGTCGTCGGGGTGGAGATCCGTCGCGAGCTGGTGAACGACATCCGGAAGCAAGCCGAGGCCGAGGGTGTCGAAGACCGGGTGCAGGCGGTCTTCGCCAACATCCCCGTCCACCTCGGGATGCTGTTTCCGCCCGGCTCTGTGACCCGGTTTTACCTGAACTTCCCGGACCCGTACTTCAAGCGGGAGCAGCACAAGCGCCGGGTGCTCACCCCCGAGGTGGTGCGGGCCGTCCACGCGGCCCTGATCCCCGGCGGAGAGCTCTTCTTCCAGAGCGATGTTTTCGACACCGCCCTCGACGCGATGTACGTCACCGAGCTGGCGGCCCCTGCCGGCTTCGAGAGCGTGCTTGAACCCTGGACGTTTCTGCGCCACAATCCCTATGCGGACACGCCCACCCGCCGGGAGCGTTTCTGCGTGGAAGAGGGCATCCGGATATGGCGCTTCTGCTATCGCAAATCTGCCTGAGCCTGTTTCTGCAGCAGTCACCCTTGCTGCACGAGCCCTATGTTGATGAGGGCCCCGCGTTCCGGGACCTCCCTGGCGACGGGAGCGGCGCGACCGGGGAAGACGGCGCCGGCGGGAGCGATCGCCATCCCGGTGCGACCGGCGACGACGCCCCGGACGCCCCTGCGAACCGAGGCGACCCGGCCGGTCCTCCGGCCGAGCTCGACCCCAAGGCCCTGGCCGAGCTGCGCCGCGCCCTGCAGGCCGCGATGGCGACCCCGTCGCTCCAGATGGATCCGAAGACCGACTCCTTCACGCCGCCGGATAACTTCTCGCGCTCCGTGTTCACGCCGTCGGTGTTCCCCAACGAGCGGGTCTGGGTGCTCGACACCGTGCGGATCTCCCGCGGCGGGCGCGTCGAGGCGGTCCCAGGACCGGTCACGGTGGAGAGCGTGCCCGTGGACCCGACCCCCGCGGCCGGCCAGTACACCTTTTTCTGGGCCGAGTACCAGCTCGGGGCGCCCGGCAGCTCGTCCATCCTGCCGACCCCCGCACCCGGGTTCGTGGTCACCGAGGTGCCCTCCGGCGTGCACCTGCTGCGCAACGGGGACGACATGCTGTACTTCAAGCCCGGATCCTTCCGGCAGTCCACCCTCCGGATTCGCCTCGCCGCGCCGCGGGCCTATTTCCGGGAGCCGGCCTTCGATGACGTCGCGCTCCCCGCGCCGCGCCCTTTCGACGGGGCGCTCCAGTTGCGGGGCATGTCCCAGCGCGTGTTCGGACGACCCGATCGCGGCTTTCTAGGCAAGATGATGCTGTACTTCCGAGGGTTCTCCGTGCGTCCGCTGCTTCCCTACGGCAACCGGATCAGCCTCGAGGAGGCCATCCTGACCCAGAAGCGGGGCGTCTGCCGCCATCGCGCGCTGCTCTTCTTCGCCATCGCGCAGGCCTGGGGTTACGACGTGCGCCTGGTCCTCAACGAGGTGCACGCCTTCTGCGAGGTGCGCCTCCCCGGCCAGCCATGGGTCCGCGTCGATCTCGGCGGCGCGGTGCTGCCCCGGGACTTCACGCCGCCCACGGGCCCCGGCCTCTTCTCGGTCGTGACCTACCGATACCAGTTGACCGGCGGCACCGCCGTGTCCGCGGGCGACACGCTGCTGGCCGAGGTCTTCCACCGGGACCGCCCCCCCGCCCTCCTGTGGGCGATCCTCCTCGACGCGGCCGGCAGCGAGGTGTCCCGCTTCCAGTTCTTCCCCAGGAAGACCACCATCGAGCCGCTGCGGGTGCCCATCCCCGCCGGCCTCCCGGGCGGCCGATATCGCCTGATCCTGAAGCCGGACAGCCCCCCGTAGGGTCTGTTGATCCTACTGTCACCCGCGCATGACGGTGAGCATGCGGGCGAGGACCTCGCCCGGGTGACCGGCCTGTGTGAGCTCGGTGACCATGGCTACGAGTCGGGCGCCGGCGTCGCGCAGTTCGGGCAAGTTACGCTCCTTGATCCCGCCCATCACCGAGAAGGGCACGCGGATCAGCGGGGCCAGCTCGCGCAGGGTGTCGAGGCCCAGGGGCGCCATGGGGTTCATCTTGGTGGCCGTGGCGTAGATGGGGCCGAGGTTGAGGGTGGAGAGGTCGTGCTCCTGGGCCGCGAGGAGCTCGTCGCGGTTGTGGGTGCTCGCGCCGATGATGGCGTCGGGCAGCAGGCGGCGCAGAGCGTCCGGTGGCAGGTCGTCCTGACCCGCGTGGACGCCGTCGGCCTCGCACAGCCGGGCGAGATCGGCGCGATCATTCACGATCAGCAGACAGCCAGCGGCGGCCGTGAGCTCCCGAAAACGCAGGGCGAGCGTCAGGAAGTCCCTATCCGGGCCGGACTTCACGCGCAACTGGAGCACCTGCGCGCCGGCGGTCACCAGCTCGCGGGCCACCCACAGCGGGTCGCGCCCGCCGCAGAACTCAGGGGTGATCACGGGGTACACACCGGCGGCGGCGAACCGTCGCTCGCGCTCCAGGCGCAGGGTCGTCATGGGGCCTCCGTCATGGCCTCGGACCAGTCCTTCCAGACCGGATCAAGGCCACGCGCAGCGATCACCGCCGCCAGCTCTGCGGGCTCGCGGGTGTCATGCACGGCGAACTGTTCGCCGGCGGCGGACTTCCCGGAATAGCCGCCCGGGGTGGTGACCGAGCCCGCGCTCATGCGGGTCACGCCCAGGCCCAGAAAGCCGTCCCGCAGCCGGGCCGACTCCCGGGTGGAGAGCACGAGCTCGGCGTCGGGGAACATCAATCGAAGCGTGAAGATCATGCGGGCCAGCTCGGCGTCGGAGACCGGGTGCGAAGGCGTGTAGCCGCCAGCGGCGGGCCTGAGCCGCGGGAAGGAGAAGGCGAGCCGCGTCTGCCAGGAGGCCCGCTGCACCTCCTGCGCGTGCATCCACAGCCTCCGCAGCTCGTCGCGCCAGGGGGCGAGCCCCAGCAGGAAGCCCAGCCCCACGCCGCGCATGCCGGCCTGCGCCGCCGCGATGGGGGCCGCGCGGCGGGCGTCGTAGTCGGCCTTGGGACCGCCGGGGTGCACGGCGGCGTAGACGTCCCGGTCGTAGGTCTCCTGGTACAGAGTGACCGCGGCGGCGCCGGCCGCGACCAGCCTGGCGTACTCGTCCCGCGCCATGGGGTACAGATCGGAAGAGCGTCGTGTAGGGAAAGAGTGTAGATCTCGGTGGTC
>CALKWH010000324.1 GCA_938004375.1 uncultured Pseudomonadota bacterium | reverse complement strand
GCGGCCGTGCGCGCCTCGGCGCGGGAATGAGAAGGGGCGGGTCGAGCGGCGGATCTTGCCGCCGCCGTACTGGGTGTCCAGGCGGATGACAGAACTGACCTCGCCGCCGACGCCGCTGAGGCGACGACACACGGCCTCCAGCAATGCCTTCAGACCACGCGTGGGGTGCGTGTACTTGAAGAAGGTCGCCGGGTCGGCGTACTCGGGCTCGGCGGTGCCGCAGACCACCCGGGACAGGTCGGCCGCGAACTCCTCATCACGGACGCGCCCCTCGGCGACGTCCTTGCGTGGAACGCAGAGGTCGAAGATCGACTTCATGCTGGGCTCCTCTTCATCTTCAGGGGCTGCGCGGCGTAAGACTAGCGCAAAGGTGCGACGCGGCAAAGGTGCACCGGCAGGGCATTTTCCGTTCCCGCCGCGGCCCGTCTTCGTGCCTAGAACCATGGACCTCTGGAGGGGTGTCTCTCGGCCGTGGTAGCCTCACCCTTGTCTTTCAGGGAGCCAGCTGGTGGCTTACGGGAAGCCCGACGAGATGTACGACTGCGAAGTTAAGGCCGCCTTCAAGGAGGGCGACGGCAAGGTCTGGAAGTGGACGGAGAGGTCCTGCGAGTTGCTGGATACGGGCACCCACAGGGGAATCCGCTGCAAGCACTGCCATGGGGCCGTCCGGGTCCACAAACAGCAGGTGCCCAACGGGCCGGCGGACCATGTCGAGCACCTGCGACGCAAGGACTCCGAGAACTGCAGGGGCGGCAGCTACTTCAACGGGCACACGCACAGAATGTCGGACGAGCCGGTGGAGTAGACATTAGGGTAGGTAGCACTGGAGCGGCGAACGGACGGGGGCTCAACCGCCGGCCAGGGCGTCCTGCAGGTAGCGCTGGATGCGGTCCCGGGCGGAAAGGCTGGAGAACTGCTTCTCGCAGACGTCGCTGAAACGGGCCAGCACCTTGCGGTTGATGTCCTCCTGGTTCTCGAAGATGCCCACTGCACGATGGGGGTTGCCCCACTTCTCATGCTGCAGGACCGCGATGGTCGCGGTCTGGACCTTGTCGTCGGTGGGCAAGGCGAAGACGAAGAGGGGACGGGTCATGCCGTTGACCCGGCAGTCCACCACGTAGTTTCCCTCGGGATCGTGGGCCCGGTCGTGCCAGTCGAAGGACAGGCGCCCCGAGGGGACGTGCTGTTCCAGGAAGGCGCGGAAGTCCTCCACGAAGGTCGACCGCACGCGTTCACGGGTCAGGAACGAGACGTCGGTGATCTTCAGGAGGGCCTGCACGTAACTGAACAGCGCGTCCCCGAAACGCTGGCCGGGCACAGGAAGGATCAGTTCGCCTTCCCTGTCCTGCACGCCGAAGGCCGTCAGCGCACTCCCGATGACCGTCGCCCGCGTTCCCTTGCGAAGGTCGGCCTCGTCCAGCCAGTACGTCAGGTGCATGAAGGTATGGCCCTCGTCGGTCAGCAGCCACCCGTCGGGGCCGTTCCGTAGCACGATGGCCAGACAGTCTCCGTCGTCGAACTGGAAGGGCGTGAAAACGCGATAGCGGTCGAGCCCCTCGGCCACCAGGCGTACTTCGTCTCCGATGCTCTCGCGGAAGACGGTCTGGATGTCGTCGAGGCTCATCACCAAGCCCCCTTCACAGCAGGGATTGCTGGTCGTCCTCAGGACGGACGAAGCCACAATCCCCCATCAGGCACTCCAGTGCACCCTCGACCGTCGTGTAGCGGTCGGTGATGCGCGCGAACTTCTCCTCCTCGGCCCCCTCGGCCTGGTACCGCTCGGTTGCCTCGTGGATGTGGAAGTCGTAGAAGCGCTCCCCCTCCAGGCGATTGCAGTGCTCATGGCTCTTCCCATTGTAGCGCCGCAGCCGGAACAAGCGATTGCTGTTGGGCAGGCAGTAGCCCAGGATGACCGAGAAGTCCAAGGGGTTCGACTCGGACTGCCGCATCCGGACCCGGAACTCCGAGCCGTCGGCCCCGGTCACCTCCAGTTCGCTTTCCTTGTGGCCCCGGCGGGCCTTCAGCTTGAGCCGGCGGCGGTAGTCGGCGCCCAGGGGCTTCGATTCCCCGAGCAGGCGCTGGATCTCCTCGTCGGTCAGGACCACGGACATGATCGCAACCTCTTCGGACGGTATTGTGGCAGACCTCTGGGACATCTGGCCACATCCCGCTCGGTCAGCATTCATCAAGGATCCGGGAGCACGGGCTCCGGCCCTGGCCGCGGGGCGTCAGGGCTCGCACGGCGCCGGCTCCGGCCCGGCCTTCGGGAGGAACAGCGGCGGGGGCTTGATGTACCCGCCGCCGCGGACCCCGCCGGGCAGCGTCGTGAACACCGGCGCCTTCTTCACGCGTGCCGCGAAGACGTCGGCTACCGTCAAGGCCTTGGAGCTTCCGTGGCCCAAGACCTCCAGGTAGATTTCACCCTCGGGGTGGCGCCGCAAGAAGACCGCCCAGTCATCGGTGGCCAAGTGCTTGATGTCCCACATGTAATACTGGAAGTGGGCCACCCCGTCCTCGGAGACCGCCGGCAGGTCGTGCTCCAGGTTGAACTTCAGCACGAGGCCCGGCGGGTGGCCGCCCAGCAGCAGGATTTCCGTCGGCTGGCGCAGCACCGGCGAGCGCAGGATGCGCAGGGCCTCCCGGGCCGCGGGCTTGTCCTTCAGCAGGCCGGAGACGCCCTTCTCCATCAACCAGGCCTGGCTGGGCCTGTGGCCCTGGTCCATCAGGCGGAAGGGCGTCGGCCGGTCCGCCAGGTCGAAGCGGGCCCTGGCCAGCTCGGCCGGCTCGGGAGGCACCAGGTCGTCCAACTCCAGCATGCGGACGACCTCGTCGTCCTGCAAGCCCAACAACAGCAGGTAGTCGAGGAAACGGTGGTGGGGCAGCTTCATGCGGCCTTCCCGGTCGTCTCGATGGCCTCTGGGGCCGCCGACCTTGTTTCGTGGAAATCGCGGATGCGGCCTTCGGCCACCAGGATGCGGCCCTCGAAGGTGGTCCCGCCGCGCAGGTCCCGCAGCAGGCGCATCTGGCGCTCGATGGCCTTGGACAACGTCGTGCGCTCCTGCAGCAGGCGGGCGGCCATCTTCGGCTCCAGCAGCGAGGCCTCGGCCCGCGCGGCCTCGAAGGCGGGGCCGGCGGCGGCCAGGAGCGTCCGCAGGGTGCCGCGGGAGAACTCCACGGCGGCGGTGCGCGCAGCCAGGGCCCGGTCGCCGTCCAGCACCACCTGGGCGGGGTCCAGGTCCGCCACGGAGCCCGGCCAGCCCAGCAGGCGGTCCAGCACGGGGGCCACGCCCTGCAAGGTCTCCTTCGGTCGCCGGTCGCTGGCGACGGCCTGCCTCAGCAGCTCCAGGGTGCGGGTCAGCAGGCGCACCTCGACGTCCAGGTGGTGCACCTCCTGGACCAGCCCCAGCAGGGGGGCGGGCAGCTTGTCCTGGGCCCGGGCGACGGCGTGGGTGGCCATGGCGGCCTCGGCGCGGTTGATGCGCTCGCGGCGCCAGGTCAGGTCCACCAGGGCGCGGACGGCGTCGACCTCGGGCTGGCTGCCGGGGTCGAAGTGGTCGAAGTAGGCCTCCTCCAGCTGGCGGCGCTCCGCGGGGTCCTCGTCGGGCAGCAGCGCGGCCCGCGAGTATGCCGCGTGCTTCAGCGCGTTGTGGGCCTGCGGGGCCAGCCTGGCGTTGTCGGCGCGGGCGGGCATGTCCACGGCGGTTCTCCGTACGTCACAACGCTATGATCTCAAAAGTGGATCATCCGGCGCAAGCAAGTGGAATATCGGGGCGATTATTTTCTGGCGATTTCCAGGGCACCGAGCGCGGCCTGGACGGCTGGGCCCAGCAGGACGTGGTGAACGTAGGGGTGGCTCTTGCCGTTCGAGCACCAGGGCTTCGTCCGGTTCGACGGGTGCAGCGCGAAGAGCACGACGACGCGGCCAGGCGCCTTGCATTCCATCATCTCGACCGTGGCGGTCGGCTTGCGGTATCCGTCCAGTACGACCCGCACCTCGTGCACAGGGCCGCACTCCCACTTCAGTCCGTTCCTGATGCACCACTCCGCTTGGACCCGCTGGTCCCCTTCCACGACCACCAAGTGGGGCTTCAGAGCGGCCACCAGCCTCCACGCGACGGGGCAGTGGCCCAGGCGGACGGAGGCGGTACCGGTGTCGCCCTTCTTGAGCCCGCAGAGGTGGCCGTTCAGGGTGGCGATGTACTTGAACGGGTTGTCGACGGGCATGCCCGGGCACAGAAGCGCCAACGCCGCCTTGGCGAAGACCCACTCGCCGGCCCGATGGGGATTGCGCTTGATGTCCCCATGACGCTTGAAAAAATACGAATGGTCCCTGGCCTCCTTTGCCTCCAGGTATGAGGTCGGTGCCTCGGGTACCGCATCGGGGTGGTAGGGGTCCTCCAGGCCGACGAGCACGACACGCGGCAAGCCCACCTGACCGTAAAGTTCGCCCACATGCGGCACGGACCCTCGCAGCGCCACGAGAGAAGCGTTGCGGGCTGCCTCCGTCCTGGCCTGCTCGCGACACTCCATGCACCGCACATCGGTGTCGGAGTCAAGGGCTTCACCCCGCATACACTTCAGTTGATCGCGGTACATGGCTGCGATACAGCCCTCGTCCAGGCCGCGACCGCCGACATCGCCCATGACACCTCGTCCATGATGCAGCCACGCTGGACTGTACGACGAGCCGGCGGTCCGAGGGAACCCGCACGTCGCAGTGCAGGTCGCGGTGCAGTTGGACCGTACCACCTTCAGCCGCCCTTCTTGGGCCCCTTGCCTCCGCCCTGCACCCGCCGGATGAACTGCTCGATGCTGTCGGCCCGGCCGTCCTTGCTCCAGCACCCGGTGGCCTGCAGGTCGACCTCGACACGAGGGCGCAGCACCGGGAAGAGCCCCTGGAACACGTCGATCATCAGCCCGCGGATGCGCTCGACGAGATCGGGGTCGACGGGACGCGGCAACTGGACCACCACGGAGTCGTAGGGGGCCAGAAGCAGGCGCCCGCCGGCCCCGGCCAGCAGTGCCTCCAGCCGGGGCAGCAACAGTTTCAGGACGTCGGCGCCGCTGGACTGCACGGGGCTGTTCATCGCCCACCGGCCCTCGCGTGCGCCGTCGCCCCTCGCGGAAGCCCGGTGGCGCCGCAGCCCGGCGACGGACTCGGCGTACCCAGCCTGGGCTACGCGCAGCTGCTGCAGTTCCAGGTTCCTGGCCAGCACCGGGTACCGACGCATCAGCCCATCCAGCAGCCGGCGAGCCTCGCGTTCGGGGATGCCCAGCCGCCGCCCGACGCCCCAGGCGGTCAGGCCGTATGCGGCGCCCAGCATCATCACCTTGGCCCACTGGCGCAGCCGCGGCAGGTCGAGGCCGCCGGCACCGGGATCCAGGGCGGTCCGCTCGACGCCCAGCGCCGGCGCCAGGAACTCCGCCGCCACGATGATGTAGACGTCGGCAGTGTTGAAGTCCTCGATGAGGCGCTGGTCCCCATACAGCGCCGCCATGATGCCGATCTCCTGCTGCTTGTAGTCGAACTCGACCAGCGCGTACGCGTCGCTGTCGGGCACGACCACCGGCCGGAAGTCCCGGGCCAGGCCGGGCAGGTTCGGGCGCGAGAAGGTCGGCCGGCCCGTGTCGGCCCCCAGCGGGTGGACGACGGGGTGGACGCGCCCGCGGGCGTCGGTCTTCAGGCACTGCTGCAACGCCCCGAGCCCCATGCGGTAGGCCAGCCGGTAGCGGTACAACAGGTCCAGCAGGGGGTCGACACCGGCCATCATCTCCAGGTCCCGCAGCCCCAGGCGCTCCCAACCCCGGGGGGTCAGGAAGGGGTGCTCAGGGAGGATACCCTGGCGCCGCAGGACGGGAAGAACGCGGTCGTCCCGGAGGGGCTCCTCGACGCCGTACTGGAGCAGTTCCCTCCCGACCTGCTCCACCTCCTGGCTGCACGCATGGATGGCCTGGTGGGCTCGCCGGACGTCGATAGCGACACCTTCCCGTTCCATGCGGGCGAGGGTGAAGGCCGCCGGCATCTGGACCCGCTGGAAGGCCTCCAACAGGCCGTCGGCGACCAGGTCACGCCGTAGGAAGGGCCACGCCAGGGCCGTGGCCGCCGCCCGCGTGGAGACGTCTGAGACGATGCGGTGCAGGTCGACCGACCCGCCCGTGACGAAGGCGTGGTCGGTCAGGACGCCGGCAACCTCCACGGGGGCGGGGACCTCCAGGCCCAGGCCGTAGCGCGCACACAGCCCACCCAGGGACGCGGCCTCGGTGCGACGGCGGTCGGCACGGCGGCGCAGGATGTCCCCGGCATCGCTGCCCGCGGGGACCATGTCGTTGAACCTGCCAAGGTCCAGCAATGTGGGAGCCAGGCGTGTGCAGTACACGTGGGACGGGAGGCACAGGTCACAGACCAACGGGGGATGCACCAGGTGACGCACGTCATGGACTGCGACGCCGAGGGCAGCAAACATGGCCTGCAGACGGTGTCGCAGGGCGGTCTGCCGGATGTCTCCCAGCGGGATGACCGTAGCCCGGACATCCAGAACGGCATCCCTATCGTGGAACCCCACGGGCACGGCCATGCCCAACACGACCGGCACCGCCGCGGACAAGGGCACACCAGCCAGGGGCACATTGATCTGGTACGCGAAGGAGAGGCCGACGGGGTTGGACGTGCTGACGCCCATGGCGGCGTTGAGGAAGGGGTCGATATCAACCAAGGCAACGCGAACCGGTACCGCTTGGACTGGGGAGGGGACCCCATCACCCGAGGACCTTTTCATCCGCGCCGGCACGGTTGCAGCGCTGCCATCCGCAGTCGTGCTTGGGGAATATGGTGGCGCGATATTCCCTGTCGCTGGGCGCCCTGGCACGTCGACCGCGATGGTGTCATGGGCGGGTGGAGTGTTCTTCTTCATGTCTCGTGGCACCTCCAGTACCTCTTCACCGTGCGCAGGCCGATATCCATCTCCCTTGCGACGACGGCCTGCTTCATACCCGCCATGCGGCGCAGCACGACGCCGTCGCGCACGGCGTTCTTATGGAGGGCGCGGGTGGTGGGTACGTGGAAGAATGCCCTCGCCTGCTCCAGCGTGGTGAACACCTGCTGGTTCCCCAGTCCAAGGTCCGTCTTCTGCTGGATGATCACGAGCCTGGGTCGGGTGTTGGGACGAACCCTTCCGATGGCCTGCAGTACGACGCCGGCCTCCATGTGGAGGAACAAGGCCTGCGCCACCTCCTGCAGTGTCGGGTTGTCCGTGTGGCAGGTGACCCGGCGTACCCCGTCTCCGTCCTCTTCAATGGTGACCTTGGGGTGGGCGTTGCCCACCAGCAGGTCCGCCAGACCCTCCTCCACGGCTGCCTCGGGGACGAAGTACGAGTCGAGTGCCATGCACGTGTCGAACGACTCGAAGATGTTGCTGCCCGTGACGCCGAAGTTCACCAGCGCGACCTCGACCGACGGGTCCAGGCAGGTGATGTTGCCCTCCGGGGTGGCGATGCGGACCTCCCGCCCTGCTCGCGTGCGAATCCGTTCTTCCATGCCGGTGCGGCACAGGTCGATGTGCTCCTTGCAGGCCAGCAGCAGCACGCGATGCCCGTGTGCCAGCTCGATGGCCACGACACCCGCGAAGAAGTCCATCAGTTGCATCGCGTGGCGGTGGAAGTGGCGTCGCGAGCCCTGGCCCGTGCGGAGGTTGAAGATGCGGGTGCCAGGGTGCAACTGGACCGGGAGGTCCGCCAGCACCTCGAGGTCCGGGGTGCCCAGCTTCTCGCGCACCAGCACCACCGGCGCCCCTGTCGTGGCGGCCAGCATCGTGTGCGGGTGGATGGGCAGGGGCTCGTGCCAGGCCACGCCGCCGTCGCCGTGGTACCACGTGGCGCTGCGCCGGCCGAGCTGCTGCACGTCGGGCATGACGTGGCGGAAGGCCCCGTGGAAATGCTTCTCCCCGGCGTGCTGCAGGGCCACGGAGAGGTCGCGTCCCAGGGCTGGCGTCCTGGGAAGGTGCAGGAGGTCCCCGCGGGACGCCAGATGGCGTAGAGCGCGCTCCGCCAGGGCCAGGCGCCTGGCGTCGTCACCGTCCACCGAGGCCGCCATCTGCCTGCAGACCGTCATGGCGACCCGCAGGTCCCTGCCCGTGATGAACCGGGTCTTCGGCTCGGACACGGCCGCGACCTCGTCCAGGAGC
>CALKWH010000323.1 GCA_938004375.1 uncultured Pseudomonadota bacterium | reverse complement strand
TGCATCCAGAGGGAGGCCGCTCGTTCAGGGTTGCAGGCGCGTTGGAGGGGGTCGACCCGGTCGTAGTGCAGATCCTGGACCTCGAAGCGCAGCCCTTCGACCGCCGCGTCCCCCGTTTGACCGGAGAACCCCAGGAGGGCGGCGCAGGTCAGGCGATCCCCCGGGTTCACGGTGGTGCCGCTGAGGTGGGCGTAGAGCGTGCGCAGCCCCCAGGGGTGCTCGAGCAGGACCCAGTTGCCCAGGCCGCCCTGGCAGGTCGCGTCGAAGATGTCGCAATCGTTAAAAATATGAACAACGATGCCTTCGCCGGCCGCCAGGACGGGCGTGCCGGCTGGACACTGATAATAAATACTTGAACTGTCTTCCGGGGCGCCCGGGCCGGCGGGTTCGCAGTCGAACCGGCAACCGGCGCCGGTGAGGCCGTGGACACACAGGGGACCTCCGTGGGAGGGCCATTGGCGGATGAAGCCCACGTCGACGGGGCGGCGGAAGGAGGCCTGGGCGGGGCCGGCGAGGAGCAGGAGAAACAGGACCCCGCCCCACGTCCGGGGGTGGGCGGCGCGGGCCGGGGACGACATCACTCGTATTTCACTTTCCAGCCCAGGCGGAAGAGCCGCAGGTCGGACGAGGCGGGGACCGGCGCGATCTTCTCCTGGGATATTTTATTAAACCATGCCTCAATGGGTTCCCGCACGGCCGGCTTCTCGACGAGGAAGCGGTCCATGTGGATGCGGCGCAGCCAGGATTCGATGCGCCCGAGGTCGGTGATCCCCGTCTGCCACTCGAGCTCGAGCTCCTCGAGCAGGCGGGCGGGCAGCAGCACGTGCTCTCCGGGCATCGGGAAGCCGCCGAAGTGCACCGGGACGGTCGTGGGGCGCACCGACAGCAGCAGCGCGTTGCCCAGCAGCAGGGCGGCCAGGATGTTCGTCTGGGCGCGGTCGAAGCGGCCCGCCTCCATGAGTTGTCCCACGGTGAGGCGGCCGTCGATGCGACCGAACAACTCCATGTCGAGGTTGGCCGGCAGCGGCTGGTAGCGCCACGGGGCCGACGGATGCGGCACGAGGTACAGGCCGGAGGCGAGGTTGATCGAGGCCTCCACGATGCCCGAGGTGAGCCGGCCCAGTCCGCTGGACAGGAGATCGGAGAACGCGAAGGGCGGCAGGAACTCGGGGAGGTGAATCTGCTCCTCCTTGAAGACGTACTCCCCCTCCATCCACTCGAACACGTCGACGAGCTTGATCGCCCACTGGCGGGACAGGGCCGCGAGCAGGCCGTCCTCGGTGAGCAGGCCCATGCGCACCAAGGCCTGGCCCTGGAGGATGGACTCGGCGTTCATCTTCTTGACGCTCTCCTCGCAGTCGGCCGCCGTGATGACGTTCTCGTCGACGAGCATGCGTCCCAGCAGCTCCTTGGACTTGTTGGACTTCACCTGCAGGGGGAAGCCCGAGAGGAAGGTGATCATTTTTTTGATCTTCTCGGTCTTCAGGTACAGGTTGCCGGTCATGCGATGCGCGTGCAGGGCGCACAGGAGGTTGGTCCAGGAGGCGGGTTCGAGCTTCCCGCGGGCGGCGGGCCGCTCGGGCAGGAGCTTGGTCAGATCGATGGGCCGCTCCCGGGAGACGGCCGTGGCGTGGATCCGCTTCTCCAGATCGGCGACGTGCAGGATCTCGGAGCCGGTGTCCGCGAAGCGCTGCCAGGAGTCCTTCCCCAGAGGGAGACGGGAGACGAAGATGATAGGGCCGACCTCGCGGCGCCACCGCTCCAACTGATCGGCCGAATTGGCCAGGGGATGCAGGAGGTCGACGTAGACGTCACCCCGGGGGGCGTCCTTGGGAGTCTGTCCCATCCGGCAGGGCACCGCCTGTTGCATCCAGGCCTGGCCGAAGAGCTCGTCGTCCAGGGTGATCATGTAAAAAGGCTTGTTCTGCATATGTATTTACTCCGTGCTCGGTCACCGGCGTCCCACTATACACCATGGTTTTTTGCAGGTACAGGTGCTTTTGCGCCATAAGTGTTGGAACTGTTCCGGAGCGGCCGCCCTGGCGTCGCCGCTCCCGTGGAGGGATTCATGCGCTCGTTCGTCGCCGGAATCGTGTCCTTGGGCCTGCTGTCGGCGGGGCCCGCCGCCGCCACCGGCCTCACGCTCCAACCCAAGGCCAGCCCGTCCTGCCTGTCCCCATCCGAGGAGGCCTCCCTCGACCTGCCGGCGACCCCGCCGGCGCCCGCCGAGCTGCCGCCGAACCCCGACCTGGCGCCGCCGTCGGCGGACACGATCCGGGCGGCAATCGAGGCCGGTTTCGTCCGCATTCCCCGCAAGGGAGAGTGGTTTCGCAGTTACTCGGCGGCCAAGCCGGCGCGCGTGTTCGATGCGCCTTCTTCCAAGGCCCTGGAGCTGGGTCGGATCGAGCCGCGCACCCGCCTGCCCCTGGCTGGCTTCGCGGCCGTGAAGGGCAGCGGCTGCAAGGACGGCTGGCTGCGCCTGGGCCTCTCGTCCTGGGTCTGCCTGTCCGCCTTCGCACCGGACAAGGAGCCGCCCACCCTGCACCTGCTCCCGCAGGTGGCCGAGAACCGCCTGACGCCGGGGGATTACGCCTACGTGCGCCTGGGCGGGGCGCCCTGGTATCCGAACCGCGAGGCGGTGAAGAACAAGAAGCCCGGGGGCACGCACCCGGCCGGCTTCTATCTGCAGTTCAAGCGCTTCGTGAAGATCGACGGCGTGAACTACTGGAAGACCGACAAGGATCAGTACGTGCCCATCGATCTCATCGCGCGGCACATCCCCTCGAAGTTCTCCGGCGTGCCCATCGACGTGTCCCGCGGCCTGCCGCTGGCGTTCCCCATACGCAAGGGGAAGAACCGGGAGAACGTGCCCATCCCCGTCTACGACCGGCCCGGCGGGAAGGTGATCGGCTCGGCGCCGGCCCGCGAGCCGCTCTCGATCCTGGGGCGCGCGAAGGAGGGCCGCCAGACGTTCTACCGCGTCGAGGCCTGCCGCTGGATCGCCGAGCGGGACGTGGCCGCCGCGTTCGCCACCGAGGTGCCTCCAGGGGTCCGGCGCGGCGAGAAATGGCTGGACATCAACCTCGCGCGACAGACCCTGGTGGCCTACGTGGAGCACCGCCCCGTCTACGCCACGGTCATCTCCTCCGGCAAGGAGGGCTACGCCACCAAGTCGGGGGTGTTCCGCATCTACTGGAAGGTGGGGGAGACCGACATGAAGAACGAGGTGGGCGCCGACGAGCAGTACCTCGCGTCCTCGGTGCCGTGGTCCATGTTCTTCTGGAAGGGGCAGGCCTTGCACGGCGCGTATTGGCACGACGACTTCGGGATCCCGAAGAGCCACGGCTGCGTAAACCTGGCGCCCCAGGACGCCCGTTACCTGTTCGAATGGGCCACGCCCGCGCTGCCCGTGGGCGGCGCCTATGCGTGGTCCGGGGTGAACCGCCCCGGCATCGTGTTGCAGATCCGCGACGGGGACGAGGATCGGCCCATGGTGTTCGGCTACGCCCGCTCCTTCGTGCCCCCCGAGCGCATGCAGGCGATGGACCGCGAGTGGGAGCGCAGGCTGGCCGCCCAGAGCCAGGAGGCGCTGGCCGCCTTCGAGCGGGAGAAGGCTGAAAGCGGCCGGGGTCCCACTGCCGGTGGTCCCGCCGCGTCGCCCGTCGTGAGCTCCCCGCCCTCCGCCGCGCCCACGGCGCCTGCCGGTCCCGGTCGGACCCGTCGCGCCGATCCCGCCCCGAAAAAAGCCCCGTCGGCCGCGAACGCCGGCAGATAGATCCCCCTGTGATCCCCCGTAGTGCGACCGGTGGAATCGTGAACGATTCCACCGGTCGCCCTGCAGGGGGCTAACTTACATGCGGAAATATGCTAGCCCCGATAGCTCCGCTACCCGGCGATCAGCGGACGCGCCCGAGGGCGTCGCGAATCTGGGCGTCGAGGAGGTCGCTGGTGACGTGTCCCGAGTAAAACGTGAGCACGCGGTCGCGGGCGTCGAACATCAGGGTGACCGGGACCGCGCGCACATGGCGGCGGCACACGCCGAAGTGCGGATCGTGCACGACCCGGAACGGCGGCCGCTCGGCGGCCACCCACTCGTCCACGACCTTCCGGTCGGGGTCGGTGAACACGGCGATGAACTGCACGTCGGCGGACGGGAACCGGGGAAAGACCTTCTGGAAGCGGCTCCACTGGGCCTGGGCGGCCAGCGACCACGTGGTGAACACGCCCACGACCCGGAGCCGGGCGCCGACCTTCAGGTAATCCGGCTGTTCCGGACACGGCACGGGTTTCTCCAGGCGTCCGTGCAGGGAGGGCTTCGCCGGCCGGCAGCCGGACAAGGTCGGACCCAGAGCGAGCAGCAGGAAGAGCAGTTGACGCATGGCACGGTCAGCGGGTGCAGTGGGCGCCGATGTCCCGGGCGGCGCCGCGGCCCGTGCAGCGGGTGAAGCCCAGGGTGCGGCAGTCCACCGACAGCCAGGTGCCGTCGAGGCAGACGCGGGCGTTGAAGTCGTCGACGCAGCCCTCCTCGCCCAACTCGCACTCGGTGCCGGCGGGGTTGCAGGCCGGCCCGGTGACGGTCATCTCGCAGGTCTTGTCCCCCGGGAGCTGAGCGCAGTCGATCTGCTGCACGACGCCCAGGCTGCTGCAGTCGGTCTTGATCGTGCCGTTGCAGGTGCCCTCGTACTCGGCGGGGTCGCATTGACCGCCGTCGCCGATGCAGAAGGGCTGCCACACGTCCTCGTCGGTCTGGAGCAGGGCGCAGGGCAGGCCCAGTACGTTGCAGTCAAGTGTGTTGATGTAGCCGTTGTCACACAGGCGCTGCTTGTCGCCGTCACAGATGGGATCGTAGGTCGCCACGTCGCAGGCGTTGAGCGTGCACTGTGGGGTGCCGTCGTTTCCCACCACGCAGGTCATCCCCGAGTCGCGGCAGTTCAGGGCGTACATCTCCCGGTCGAAACTGTCGCACCAGTACCGCACGTCCCCCTCGCAGCGGCCCTTCTGGGTGCCGGGATCGCAGGTGGCCGGCAGGGCGCCGTTGCCGAAGCACTCCCGGACGGTGGTGCAGTTGCCGCCGGCGGCGAGTACGCATTTGTACACCTCGTTCCAGATGCCCTGCTGGTTCTCGAGGGCGGCCTGGTCGTAATGGGCGGTCACGCACTGCGAGATGTAGCCGACCGGCATGACGTCGCAGGCATCGCGGATCAGGCAGGCGTCGAGGATCTGCACGGGGTCGAGCCATTGGTTCTGGTTGTTGGTGTTTTCGGTCTTTTTCTTGGGATCCGAGCAGGCGCCCGCGAGGAAGGCCGCGATGACGAGGGAGGAGAGGATGAAGCGCTTCATGGGTCGGGAAGTATAGTCGCAACGCCATCGACCCACAATAGGCTGTTGACGGCCCCGGACCGCCCTCCAGGGCAGCCCTGGACCGCCCCGGAGTCCGCGTGGTTTGACAGTGGACTTTTTTCCCGACCTCCACTATAAACCGGAGCCGGGCCGCGGCGGACGGGTCTCCGGGTCGGCCCCCGAGGTGAAGACCATGGCGTATTATTGTTTCAAGTGTGGCAACGAGGTCGAGTTCGCCGTCAAGGGCGGCATCATGGTCGGGCGCCTGGACACCTGCGAGCACTGCGGAGCCAACCTCCACTGCTGCAAGAACTGCGTGTTCTACGATCCGGGCCTCCACAACCAGTGCCGCGAGCCGCACACCGAGTTCATCCGCGACCGCGAGGAGCCGAACTTCTGCAGCAGCTACGAGTTCCGCAACGACGACACCCCCCCGAAGAAGGTCTCCATCGACGAGGCCAAGAGCAAGCTCGCGGATCTGTTCAAAAACCTGAAGTGAAGGTTTTTCTTCGAAATCAGGCAACCGGCAAAGCGCCCGCCCGATAATGGGGTGGACGGGCGCCCGTTTCATCCAGGGCGCCCAGAGGAGATCCGCCATGCGCGTCCAGTTGCCGTCCACGCCCCGGGAGCTCGTCAGATCCCCGGAAATCCCTTACGCCGGGAGACCGGACCAAAGAAGCCGCCTGACGTCGTCCGGGGCGCCCGCCCTTTCCGGTGCGGCGGCCCTTTCCGGTGCGCCGGCCCTTTCCGGGGCCGCAGGTGCCTTCGAGCGGACCTGCACCGAGCTTCTGGCCTCCGAGCGCGCGGTGCAGACCGTCATCGCCCGGCTCCGCTCGGGCCGCACGCTCTCGCCCGCCCAACTGCTCGAGGCCCAGGTGGCGGTGTACCACAACCTCCAGCGGGTGGAGTTCCTGGCGAAGTGTCTGCAGTCCGCCCAGAGCGCACTGAACACCCTGCGCCAGGGATGATCGGCGGCGGTGATCGGCACGGTGATCGGCACGGTGATCGGCGGCGGTTGACGCGCGGGACCGGTTCCATTATACCCGGGTGGGGAGTTTCTTCATGACGCACGCGCTGTTCCTGCTGACCGCCCAGCCCGAGAGGCTGGACATATTGAAAATGGTGATGAACGCCCGCGGGCTAATCTTGATCGATCTGCTCGTCCTGGTCGCCTTCTCGATCCTGACCTGGTACATCATCGTCTACAAGGGCCTGTTCTATCGGAAGGCGGGTAAGGCCAACGACGCCTTCCTGGCCATGTTCCGCTCCGGGGCGACGCTGGACCAGGTGCATCAGTACTGCGAGTCCAACCCCTCGTGCCCCCTGGGCAACGTATTCTCGGCGGGTTTCCGCGAGCTCGTGAAGATCAAGGCCCGGGAGGAGTCCGGCGAGGCCGGCACCGGCTCGATCGGATCCCAGAACCTCGAGCGCGCGCTGCGGCGCTCGGCCATGGTCGAGATCACCGGCCTCGAGAGCCAGCTCCCGCTCCTGGCGACGATTTCGGCCACGGCGCCCTTTCTGGGGCTCTTCGGCACGGTGTGGGGCATCATGGAGAGCTTCTCCACCATCGGGTCCATGGGCAACACCACCCTCGCGACGGTGGCCCCGGGCATCGTGGACGCCCTGGTGACCACCGCCCTGGGCCTGATCGCGGCCATCCCCGCGACCATCGCGTACAACCACTTCCTGCGCAAGGTGCGGCTCCACGTGGCCGACATTGAGACGTTCGCCAACGACTTCCAGAACATCGCGCACCGGAAGTTCCTGCAATAGGAGGGGCCGCGTGAACCTGAACTACCAGCCCCCGAACACGCCTATCGCCGAGATGAACCTCACGCCGCTGGTGGACGTGATGATGGTGCTCATGATCATCTTCATGGTCACGAGCCCCATCGATCCCACCGGCATCGATCTCACCCTGCCCGACGCCCAGAGCGCGCCGGTGCCGCGGGCGCCGGACACCCTGGTGGTGGCCATGGACGCGGATCTGCGCATCCGCGCGGCCGTGGGGGACGAGCAGGCCCGGGACGCCACCCTCGAGACGCTGCCCGCGGTGCTCAGGCAGCACTTCCCCGGGCGCGTCAAGGCCCACGTGAAGGCCGACCGCTCGCTCACCGTGCAGGACTTCATGACCCTGCTGGTGCGCCTGAACGCATCCGGGATCACCCAGATCGGCATCCTCGCCGAGCCGCTGCCCGAGGCGCCCCCCGTCCGGCGATGAACCTCACCCTCCGCGGCGTGACCACCCACAACCTGCGGGACCTCGACGTCGAGCTCCCCTGGGGCAAGCTCACCGCCATCGTGGGCGTGTCGGGATCCGGCAAGAGCTCGCTGGCCCATGACACCCTCTATGTCGAGGGTCAGTTGCGCTACCTCGAGACGCTCTCTCCGAAGATGCGACCGTGGTTCGCCGGGAAGCTCGTGCGGCCCCGGGTGCGCTGGGCGGCCGGGCTCTCGCCCACCGTGCTCGTGGCGCAGAAGGCCCAGTCCTTCGGCGAGGTCACCTGCGTCTCGGACGCGCTCGAGACCGCCTACCACCTGCGCTTCCTTTTCACCCACCTGGCGCGGATCCGCTGCCCGGAGTGCGGCCTCGAGGCCGTCGCCGCCGACGCCGCCGGCGTGGCCGCCCACTGCGCCGCGCTGCCCCCGGGCACGAAGGTGTGGATCACGGCGCCCTTCGAGCGGGAGCCTGACGCGGCCCTCGTGCAGGATCTCCTCGAGACGGGCTTCACCCGCGTCTTCGTCGGGGACGTCGAACACGACCTGGAGGAGCAGGCGCCGCTGCCCCGGGGTCCCTTCTCGGTGGTGGTGGACCGCATCCTCGCCCGGGAGGGCCAGCTCGCCCGCGTCGCCGGTTCGGTGGAGCAGGCGTTCCGGCTCAGCGGCGGGCGCGTCCAGGTGCGCTGCGCCGACGGCGTGACCCCGTTCTCCACGCGGCCCCAGTGCGGCGGCTGCGGGCGCGTGTTCCCCGCCAGGTCCCCCCGCCTGTTCTCCCGTGATCCCGACGCCGGCGGCGGCTGCCCCGCGTGCGGCGGGGACCGGCTGGTGGACGGGGCGCCCTGCGACGCCTGCGGGGGCAGCGGCTACGCGCCGCTGCTCTCGGCCTATGAGGTGCAGGGCCAGGGCTGGCCAGCGTGGCAGGAGTTGACCGTGGACGGGGCGCTGGCCCGCTGCGCCGGGCTTTCGACCGACGCACCGGCGGTCGCCGGGCTTTCGACCGACGCACCGGCGGTCGCCGAACTGGAGACCGACACACCGGCGGTCGCCGGCCTGCTCGCCCCCGTGGTGCGCCGACTGCGCTTCCTCGCCGACCTTGGCCTGGGGACCTGCGCCTGTCGCGACCCATGAACACGCTCTCCCACGGGCAGACCCAGCTCGTGCGGCTGGCCGCCCACCTGGCCGGCGAGCTCTCGGGGGTGACCACCATCCTCGACGAGCCCGGGCTGGGCCTCTCCCGGGCCGAGAAGCCGCACCTGGAGGGGATCTTCCGACGCCTCGTCGCGCAGAACAACACCGTCGTGCTCGTCGAGCACGACCCCGAGTTGATCCGGCTGTGCGACCACGTGATCGAGCTGGGCCCGGGCGCCGGCGAGCTGGGCGGCCGCCTGCTCTATGCGGGGCCGCCCGAGGGCCTCGCCGAAGCGGCCGGGAGCCGTGTCGCCCGCTGGATGCGGGATCTCTCCGGGCTCCCCGCGGCGCCCCCCCGCCCCGCGGCGACGGCGCGGCTCGAGCTGCCGGCGGCCCGCGTGCGGGAGCTCGAGTTCGAGCCCGTGTCCCTGCCCCTGGCGCGCTGGACGGTGCTCACCGGACCCATGGCCTGCGGCAAGTCCACCTTCCTCACCGAGGTCGTGGCCGCCCGCGGGCGCCTGGTCTCGGGGGATCGCGCCACCCGCGGCGCCCACTTCCCGGGCGGCGTGCGCACGGTCGACGCGCTCACCTTCCCCCGCACCCCCCACTCCCACGTGGCGTCCCTGGTGGGCATCTGGGACGCCCTGCGCCGCTGGTACGCCCAACTGCCGTTGGCCAAGGCGCGGGGCTACGACGCCGCCCGCTTCTCCACCACCCGCGCCCACGAGGGCCGCTGCCTGCGCTGCGCGGGCACCGGCGAGGTGCTGGTGGACACCGGCGGCCTGTCCCAGATCGCCACCGTCTGCCCCCTGTGCGAGGGCCGTCGCTTCTCGCCCTCGACCCTCGAGGTCACCTGGCGGGGCTACTCCATCGCGGATGTCCTGGACCGCACGGTGCGCGAGGCCCTGGGCCTGTTCGCCCACTTCGCCGACGTGCTGCCGAAACTGACGCTGCTCGCCGAGGTGGGCCTGGACTACCTGCACCTGGGGCAGCCCTCGCGGTCGCTGTCCGGCGGCGAGCTCCAGCGCCTGGCGCTGGCCCGCGAGCTGCTCTCGGCGCAGCCCGCCTGCTTCCTCCTCGACGAGCCCGCCGGCGGCCTCCACCCCGAGGACGTCGTCCACCTGGCGCGGTTGTTCCACCGCCTCGTGGACGAGGACCACACCCTGGTCACCGTGGATCACACGGGCTGGCTGGTCCCCTGCGCGGACCTTCACCTGCGCGTGCGTCGCGACGGCGACCGCGTGGGGTTCGACGCGGGCTAGGCTCTCTGCAGCAGGTCGATGTCGGGGCGGGCCTTCTCGAGGATCTCGCGGGCGATGCGGTTCTGCGTCTCCACGACGCGGGCCTCGTCCACGTTCACCAGGCGGCCCTCGGAGACGACCTTCTTCCCGTCGACGAACACGGTGTGGGCCCGGGCGCGGGCGTTGCAGAACAGGAGCGCGGCGACGGGATCGCTCAGGGCGCCGGCGTAGGCGAGGTCGAGCATGTCGAAGCAGGCCAGGTCCGCGAGGAAGCCGGGCCGGATCGCGCCCAACTCGTCGTCCCGGTGCAGGATCTGGGCCGAGCCGCGGGTGGCGATCTCCAAAGCGTCCAGGGCCGACACCGCGCCCACCCCGTGGGGGCCGATGCGGTGCACGAACAGGGCGAGCCGCGCCTCGGCGAGCATGTCCGAGGCGTCGTTGCTGGCCGAGCCGTCCACGGCCAGGCCCACGCGGGCGCCGGCGGCGCGCAGATCGGGCACGCGGGCGATCCCGGAGCCCAGGCGCAGGTTGGAGGTGGGGCAGTGGGCGACGCCGGTGCGCGTGCGGCCCAGGCGGGCGATCTCCTCGTCGTTGAACCAGATGCCGTGGGCGTACCACACGTCCGGGCCCAGCCAGTCCACGCTCTCCATGAAGTCCAGCGGGCGCTTCCCCAGGGTCTTCACGCAGTAGTCGTCCTCGTCGTTGGTCTCGGCGAGGTGCGTGTGCAGGAGCACGCCGTGCTTGCGGGCCAGCGCCGCGCTCTGGGCGAGCAGCTCGGGCGTGACCGAGAACGGCGAGCACGGCGCCAGCGCCACGCGCACCATGGCGCCGGGCTTCGGGTCGTGGTACTTCGCGATGAAGTCCTCGGAGGCGCGCAGGATCTCGTCCTCGGTCTGCACCACGTCGTCAGGCGGCAGGCCGCCCTTCGTCACGCCGCGGGACATCGAGCCCCGGGTGGGGTGGAAGCGCATGCCCAGGGCGGCCGCGGCGCGGACCTCGGCGTCGAGGAGCTCGTTGCCGTAGCCGTGGGGGAACAGATAATGGTGGTCGGCGGCGCAGGTGCAGCCCGTGAGCAGCAGCTCGCCCAGGCCCACGGTGGCCGCGCTGTGGACGGCCTCGGGGGTGATGTGCCGCCAGCCCTGGTACAGGTTGATCAGCCAGTCGAAGAGCTTGACGTTCTGCACCTTGGGGACGTTGCGGAACAGCGTCTGGTACAGGTGGTGGTGGGTGTTGATCATGCCAGGGATCACGACGAGGCGGCGCCCGTCGATGATCTCGTCGGCGGTGGAGGGGAGGTCGCGTCCGACCTGGGCGATGCGGTTGCCTTCGAGGAGCACGTCGGCGTCGGTGAGGACGGTGCGGTCGGCGTCCATGGTGGCCACCGCCATGCAGTTGCGAATCAGGGTCGACATGGGTAATCCTTCGGTTGCGGGTTCGGGCGCGCGAGGCGAAAAGCCGCTTCACGCAAGCGGTTTCCAGGGATGAACCATACCCATGGGACCGGCGCACGTCAACGTCTAATTCCCGACGGCCGGCGTGGCTGGCTCCCCGCGCGGTCCGAGAAAATTTCTTGAAATCGTCACAATACTCAAGTACTGATGAGACAGTCGCTCATTCGAAGCAACAATTTTTCATGAAAGGATTCATCTCATGTTCAAGCCGATTTCGCTTTTGTTGGGGTCCCTGCTGCTGTTGGGTCTGCTGGGTTGCGGTGGAAAAGAGAAGAACAAGGACAAGGACACCCAGAAGAGCAGTTGCACCAAACTGTACGACAAGGTCGAGACCTGCTCTAAGGAGGTCAAGCTCCTCGAGGAAATGGGCAAGGCATTCGGTAGCAAGGAAAAATTCGTCACCGAATGCAAGGCGAATTGGAGCAAAGCCGAGGAGATGACCAAGTGCGTCGACAAGAGCGATTGCAGGGAGTTCACCAAGTGCCTGCTCAAGATGTCCGACGAGGACCTGAAAAAACTGGAAGAATTCCAGCGCCAGTGACACCCTCGCCGAGGACTTGTCCTTGGATGGGAGGTCGGGATCCCGGGAAATCACGCTGAATGGATGAAAGGGAACATTACATGGACAGAAAAAATGCGGTCGTCATCTTCGCCTTCGTAGCTTTGGGTTGTTCCACCGGCGGGGGCGAGACCGAGCGGGAGAAGATCGTCTCCTGCGCCAAGCTCATGAATCAGAAGGCCGACGCGGTCCGCGAGAAACTGGAAGAGGGCGAGGAACTCCAGGATTCCGAGGTGAAGGGCTGCCTGGCGCTCTTCGAGGAGCTCGCCGCCCGGGACGCCTGTCTTCGGGAGAACCGGTCCGATCCGCTGGAATACTACGCCTGTGTGCACGAGCGGCTCGGGCTCAAGGAGAAGAAGGGTGGCGGCAAGGGCCAGGACAAGCGCCAGCGGTGCGTCCGGATGTACGACAAGGTCCTGAGCTGCTCGAAGCAGGTCAAGCTCCTCGAGGAGATGGGCAAGGTGTTCGGCAACAAGGACAAATTCGCCACCGAATGCCTCAAGAGCTGGAAGGAAGCCGAAGAGATGGTCAAGTGCGCCGACAAGGGTGATTGCAGAGACTTCGCTGCTTGCATATTCAAGATGTCCCCCGAGGACATGAAAAAGATGGAAGAAATGCAGCGCATGTCCGACATGCCCCCCGACGCCCCTGCCGCCGACATGCCCCCCGACGCCCCTGCCGATCCGGGTAATCCATAGCCGCTCGGTTGGTCCCGGAATCAGGCCAGACCGGACTGCACAACGCGGTCAAAGAAGGCGAAGGCATCATGGTTCTGTACGGGGTTGTACTGCTTGCCTAACACTCCCAGGTACGAGCAGGCAGGCGCGTCGGTGCGCGCCTCATGACTCTTGTACCAGGAAAAATCAGAGAATTCTGATACTTGACCGTAGTACAGGAACCTACTAATCTTTTTTCATCCTCTGGAGGATCATCATGACCAAGAATGCCCCATTTAGTTTGCTGATCGCAGCCTGTCTGCTGCTTCTGGGATGCGATACGAAGACGAAGAACGTCGACTCCTGTGGTGATGATTTTTTGGACCCGGGCGAGGAGTGCGACGGCAGCCAATTGACGGTGAATACCTGCACGGATCTCGGGTACTACGAACAGTTGTCCCCGTTGAGCTGCCTGGCCGATTGCACGTTCGATCTGACGGTTTGCGCAGGGGGGCGCTGCGGGGATGGAATCCTGCAGGTCGACAAAGGGGAGAAGTGCGACGCGGAGAACCTGGACGACATGACGTGTGCGACGCTGGGCCTTGGCGGCGGAACGCTTGCATGCAAGGACAACTGCCGCTTCGATGTCTCCCGGTGCGAACTTACAGCGGAGTGTGGCGACGGCGTGGCCGCGAGCCCGTACGAACCCTGCGACGGCTCGGACCTAGATGACCAGACATGCGAGAGCTTTGGGTACGGTGGAGGAACGCTGAGTTGTACGGCCCTCTGCAGTTTTAACCTGACCGCGTGCGATGCTCCGTTGACATGCGGGAACGGCCAACTGGACACCGGTGAACAGTGTGACGGTGTCCTCCTGAACCAGCAGACGTGCATGATGCAAGGCTTCGCGAGCGGGTTGCTCTCAGACAAACACGCGCCACTGGTGGCGGTTCACCACCAGAGATATACTGCCGCATAGGGCCAGCCACGCCAGGTTCTCCTCGCTAGCGATGCAACGGTCCATCACAACGAGCTCATCCGTCGGCGTCTTCAACCCTTCGAGCATGGTCTGCAGGGAACCCGTTTCTTTCATCGCGGGCAACCGGACCCAGCGAAACCCGCGTTTCCACAACTCACACCCACGCGCACCTCCCCCTCCGCTCGATCCGCGGAACTTTCACGCGAACCAGCATCCGGGCGACCCAGTCACCCGTCTCGGGGGCCGGTGAGGCCGACGGTCGCACCCCATGAACCGGACATCGACGTGACCCGCATGGGGCCACTTCTTTTCACGCGCACGGGGGCGGCGTCACCTAGAAACGGTGATGGAGATCCCTCCGACCGGTCCCCCGGTCGCCCGACCCCGGCCTTCCGTGAAGGTTTGAAAACGTTCACGGAAACAGCCCAAAATGGGGCTCAATGATTGACATTGACAACGAGAAAGCGTGTGCGGTTTTTTCCGCGTAACCCATTGAAATCCCACGCGAATCGCCAAATCCGCAGGCGGGTCAATGGTTTTTGATAGGGGCCATATAAATGGCTTCGGCTACATGTTGTATTCGTTGACGTTCAGGCAGAAGGGGCAGGTGATGCGGGCGGGGTAGCCGACGTAGGGGACTGGGAGCTTGTGGCGGCAGGAGCCGCAGTCGATGGACGAGCGCAGATCCTTCTTGTCGGCCTTGGGGAACAGGTCCACGTCGGCGTGCTCCTCTTCGTCGAGCAGGGCGGGGCGGGCGCCGGAGAGCCGGCCGCTGTCGGAGGGCGACGCGGGGGCGGCCGGCGTCGCGGGCTCGGGTTCGGCGGCGGGGGCGGCCGCCTCGGGCTCTGGCTCGGGCTCGGAGGGGCGGATCACGGGGGCGGCCACGGAGACCTCGTCCATCACGATCTCGCCCGAGGAGGTGGCGCTCACGGTGTCCTCGCCGCCGACGACCATGGAACCTGCGGCTTCGGCGTGGTCGGCGCCGCCGGAGCTGCCCACCTCGAGCTCGCCCACGGCGATCTCGCCGGAGGCGGCGGGGAGCTCGACGTCACCCGACGCGGTGGTCGCGGCCTCTTCCTGGGGGGTGAACTTCGGCGCGGGCATGCCAAAGACCGTGGGCTTGTGGTCGTCCTTGCCCCGGTCGCCCTTCTTGCCGGACTTCTTGTGGGACTCGGGCTCGGGTTCGGGCTTGGGCTCGGGCTCGGGGACCCGGTCCTCTTCCGGAATGGGCTCGGGTTCGACGACCTTGGCGGGCTTCTTGGCTGCGGGCTCTTGTTTCTCGGGCGCCTGGGTCTCGAGCTCGCCGGTTTCCTTCTTGCCGCCGAAAATCTTGCTGAAAAATCCCACGGTCCACCTCCTTGGGTGTGGTGGATTATGGCGCATTTCCCCGGGCATGAAAAGGGGGTCGGCGCGTTTTTTCAGGTTTCGGCGTCAAAGGCCGGGATGATCAGGCGCATCACGGTCCCGGTCCCGTCCGAGCGGTCCAGGACGAGGCGCCCGCCGTGGGCCATGAGAATGTGCCCGGCCACCGCGAGACCCAGGCCTGTGCCGGAGCTCTTGGTGGACACGAACGGCTCGAAGATCTTCTCCTGGAGCTCGGGGGGGATCCCCGGGCCGGGATCCTCGATGTCCACGTGCCACTCGTCCCCGGACCGGGAGAGGGTCAGACGCACCCAGGTGCGGGGCGCCGCCTGGACCGCGTTGATGATCAGGTTGAGCAGGACCTGGCGCAGGCCGCCCGGGTCGAACCGGACGGGGCAGGCCTCGGGCAGCCGCACCTCGAAGCGCGTGCCGGCGTTCTTCGGGTCGGCCTCGCAGAGCATGACGGTCTCCTGGATGAACTCCACCAGGTCGAGGCGCTCCATGCGGGGCGTCCGCTGGGAGGTGTAGGCGCGCAGCTCGGAGATCAGGTCATTGAGCCGCCGGATCTCCCGGAAGACGATGCCGAAGAGCTCGGCGCTCTCGGGGTCCTTCTCGGTGACCGAGGGGCGCAGAAGCTCCAGGGAGCCGGCGATGGAGGTCAGCGGGTTGCGGATCTCGTGGGCGATGCTCGAGGTGAGGCGCCCGATGGCGGCCAACTTCTCCTGGCGCGCCAGGTCGCGCTCCAGGCGGGCGAGCTCGCTGCGGTTGTGCAGCACGATGATCGAGCCGGCGAGCTGGCCCTGGACCAGCAGGTCCTGCACCCACACCTCGAGCTCGAACACCTGGGAGCCCTGGTTCAGGCGGGTGCGCAGGCCCGACGGTCGCGCGGTGAGCCAGCCGGCCACCTCGGAGGGGAGCGCCTCGACGGACATCCCGACCTCGACCCGGCCGCCGGCGAGCTGGCGGAAGGCGGGGTTCACGTCGAGGACCAGGCCCTCCCGGGAGAGGCAACAGATGCCGTCCTGGAGGGAGCGCAGGATGTCCTGGTGACGGTTGAACAGGAGCTGGATCTGGCGGTCCTTGCTCGCCGAGGCCAGCTCGGCGTGGGACATCTGGCGCGCGAGGGTGATCGAGAGGGCGGACACCGCCGCCATGGCGCTGATGTTCAGGCTCAGGCGCGCGGCGGCGGCGGCCGTGGTCCCGAGGGCGGTGGTCGGCGCGCCCAGGGAGGGCAGCCAGCCGGCGTGACCGGCGATAGCGATCCCGGCGTACAGCATGATGGACAGGAAGGTCACCGCGCCGGCCCAGAAGGCGGGCATGGCCAGCGCCGACGAGATGATGCCGACCATGAACAGGATGACGTAGGGCGAGAAGGCGCCGCCGGTGAGGTGCACCAGGGCGGCGGTCACCAGCGCATCGGAGACGACGGTGCCCAGGAAGAACCAGGGCAGGCGGGGGTGGTTGAGGCGCAGCACGCCCAGCAGGCCCAGCAGGGTGGCGTACTCGAAGATCACCAGCCCCATGACGATGCGCTGGACCAGCGTGCCGGTCACCTGGGGCTGCGCGGACACCAGGAAGGCGACGGCCGAGCCGGCGAGGATGACGCTGATGAGCAGGAACTTGAGGACGGAGAGTTGCAGGATCCGGTGGGCGCGACCCTGGGCGCTGCCGGTGACGGGATCCCACGGTGGCTGGAGCGTCACTTCATGCTTTCCGTCTTGCCGGCCATGGAGAAGACCGGCATGTACATCGCGATCATGACCGTGCCGATGCTGCCGCCGAGCACCACCATCATGAGTGGCTCGATCATGGCGGTCATGCCCTCGACGGCCACGTCGACCTCGTCCTCGTAGAAGTCGGCGATTTTATTGAGCATGGTGTCCAGCGCGCCCGTCTGTTCGCCGACGCCGATCATCTGGACGACCATGTGGGGGAAGATCTTGGTGGCAGCGAGCGGCTCCACGATGTTGCGGCCCTCGGCGATTTTCTCGCGCACGGTCATGAGCGCCTGCTCGATCACCAGGTTGCCGGCGGCCTTGGAGACGATCTCGAGGGCGTCGAGTATGGGGACGCCCGAGGACAGCAGCGTGCCCATGGTGCGGGTGAAGCGGGCCACCGCGGTCTTCTTGATCACCGGGCCGATGATGGGTGCATTCAGGATCGCCTTGTGGATCAGGTACCGGCCCTTGGGCAGGTAGAACATGGTGACGAAGCCGGCCACGATCAGGAAGACGACAGTGAAGATGGGGGTCGCATGAGCGAGCGCCCAGCGGCTCATGTCGATGATCTTCTGGGTGAGGCCGGGCAGCTGGCTGCCCATGCCGGCGAACATCTGCTCGAAGGTCGGGATGACGTGGAAGAGCAGCCCGTACATGGCGCCGAAGAACACGATGATGAGAATCCTGGGATAGTTCAGCGCCGACTTGATGCGCCGCACCAGTTTGGTGTTCTTCTCGATCTGGGTCGCCAGGCGGTTCATGATGGTGTCGAGGATGCCGCCGATCTCACCGGCGCGCACCAGGTTGACGAACAGGGAGTCGAAAACTTTGGGGTGGTGGGACAGGGCCTCGGAGAACGTGGTGCCCTGCTCGACGCGCTCCTTGACGTCCATCAGGATTTTTCCGAAAAACTTGTTTTCGGCGGTCGTCGCCAGGATGTCCAGCGCCTGCACCAGCGGGAGGCCGGAGTCGATCATGGTCGCGAACTGGCGGGTGAAGATCATCATGTCGCGGGGCGGGACGCCGGCCCCCAGGTTGAGGTCCATCGTAGCCAGGTCTTGGAGCTTGAAGGGCTTCTTTTCCTTGACGCGGGAGACCGAGATGCCCTGGCTGTTGAGCATGCTGTAGGCGAGCTGCTCGCTGGCTGCGCTGATGGTGCCCTTCTTGAGGGTTCCGTCCTTGGCCTTGCCTTCGTAAGTATATGTCGCCATCGGCACCTCTCGCCCAGTCGGGAACTTGCCTGACGCAGGGGCGCAAGTACTATATGAATAATCCGCTTGAAAAATCAAGAAAACTCAAGACGGGAGATCGCGACCCCTTGCATTCGCCGCGCCGCCGGACTACTGTGCGGGCACGCCCCGAGAAGGCGTGCACGCCCCCGGCGGGCGTGGTTTCTCAACCCCGAACGTGAACAGAAGGAGTGAACCATGGCCCGCAAATGTTCTTACTGTCGCCACACCGAATGTGATCGCTGCCTCGCCGAACAGAAGCGCGGCAAGGCCGGCTACTGCTGCCAGTGCCACCGCACGAACGTGATGCAGTAGCGTCCCTCCCCGCCCCCGCCGGAACTTCCTGTTCCCCGCCGCCCGGTCCAATCCGAATCCGTCATTCTCTCTCCCGACCGGGATCGGGACCGATTTCGATTTCGATTTCGATTTCAATTTCGACCTGAAGAGATTCATGGAAAGGCGAAATCGGTCGGTCGCCTAGTCCCGCATCTGCACGTCCCAGAAACGCCGGTACACGCCGTCCTCGCGGGCGACCAGCTCCTCGTGCGTCCCGGCCTCGGCGACCCTTCCCCCGGCGACGACCAGGACGCGGTCGGCCTTGCGGGCCGTGGGCAGGCGGTGGGTCACCAGGATGACGATCCGCCGCGCCTTGTGCTCATGGAGCAGGTCCATCACTGCCTGCTCGCGCAGGGCGTCGAGCTGGGCCAGCCCCTCGTCCAGGATCAGCACCGGTCGATCCTGCAGCAGGGCGCGGGCGAGCACCAGCAGTTGGGCCTGCCCCCCCGAGGGGGTGACGTCCTGGCCCAGCACGGCGTCGAGCCCGCCGGGCCACGCGCGCACGGCCTCGGCCAGGCCCACGCGCTCCAGCAGGTCCAGCAGGCGCCTGTCGTCGGGCGGCGGGTCGCACCCGAAGCCCAGGTTCTCGCGCACGGTGAAGCCCTCGAGCAGGAAGGGGGACTGGGACACCAGGCTGATGCGGGCGCGCACCGCGGCGGCGTCCAGCCGGGTGAGGGGCACGCCGTCCCACAGGACCGCGCCTTCCCCCGGATCGTGGTGGCGGTTGAGCAGGCGCAGCAGGGTGGTCTTTCCGGCCCCGTTGGCGCCGACCACGGCGGTGACGGTCCCGCGCGCAAAGCGCGCGTCGAGGCCCGAGAGCACCGGTTGCGGCGCGGCGGGCTCCTCGAGCAGGGCCTCCCAGTCGCGCAGGACCTCGTGATCGGCCTTCCAGGAGTCCCGGCGCTCCAGCCGGCGGCCCAGCTCGCGCACGAGGAAGGCGACGTACTCCCGCTCGCCGCCGCCGAGCACGGGATAAGCGAACGAGACGTCCGCGAGCGCCAGCTCCCCGGGCTCCGGCGCCGGGCGCCCGCCGCCGCCGTCGAGGGTGCCCGGCTGGCCCCAGAAGAACCGCCACTGCAGGACCAGGGAGGACAGACGTGCGTACTCCCCCGCCTGCTCGTGCAGGGCGCCCAGGGCGCCGACGAGGGAGACCGACCAGGCGGTCAGCATGACGAAGGAGCCGACCGAGAGCTCGCCGGCGAGCGCGCGCAGCCCCAGCAGCAGCGCCACGGCGACGGTGAGCAGGTGGCCGAGGCCGGCGGACAGCCACTGGTACCGGGCGCCGATGCGCGCCTGCCCCACGGCCAGCTCCAGGGCCTCGCCGCGGCGCTCCCAATAGGTGCGTCGGACCTGCTCCTGGCCTCCCAGGGCGAGGACCTGGTAGATCGGAAGAGCACACGTCTGAACTCCAGTCACCGAATACGATCT
>CALKWH010000322.1 GCA_938004375.1 uncultured Pseudomonadota bacterium | reverse complement strand
CCCAGCACCCGGCCGATCTTGCCGAAGATCATCTTGCCGGCGGTGGTCTGGAGCAGGCTGGTCACCACGATCTCCACGTTGCGGCTGATCAGGGACCGCGCCTCGTCCACCACCACCATCGTGCCGTCGTCCAAGTAGGCCACGCCCTGACTCTCTTCCTTTCCCTCTTTCAGGATGAACACCTTCATGATCTCGCCGGGCAGGACCACCGGCTTGAGGGCGTTGGCCAGCTCGTTGATGTTCAACACGCTCACGCCCCGCAACTGGGCCACCTTGTTCAGGTTGAAGTCGTTGGTCACGATCTTCCCCTCCATCTCGCGGGCCAGCTCGATGAGCTTCAGGTCCACTTCCTTGACCTCGGGGAAATCCTTCTCGACGATCTGCACGTTGACGCCCACCGTCTTCTGGATGCGCTGCAGGATGTCCAGCCCGCGGCGGCCGCGGTTGCGCTTGATGGAGTCCGACGAGTCGGCGATCATCTGCAGCTCGTGCAGGACGAACTGCGGCAGCACCAGCACCCCGTCGAGGAAGCCGGTCTCGCAGATGTCGGCGACGCGGCCGTCGATGATCACCGAGGTGTCGATGATCTTGGGGCAGCCCAGCGCCGGGCGGTCGGTGGTGAACAGCCCCTCGAACACTTTCATGTTCAGCAGGTTGCCCTTGTCGGCGCCCACGATGAGCCCCACGTAGGCCATGAGCATGATGATGAGCACCTGGAGGAAGGTGCCGGCCGCGGGGGGGATGGCCGTCATGCGGCTCAACACCAGCGAGATGAGGGTCGCGCCGATGATGCCGGTAATGGAGCCGATCAGCGCGCCGATCAGCGTTTTGAGACTCAGCCGGCGGATCCGGATCTCGAACAGGATGATGGCCAGCGCCAGCACGCCGCCCGCGACGAGGTTGGCGGCCAGGTTGGACCCGAAAGGCCGGAGGGCGTAGGAGGCATAGACGAGCAGACAGCAAAAAATGACGCGGATGAACCAGATGTCCATGGGATGATTCCTCCGAATAAATATGAAGTCACCAGGTATGATGGGTCACGCGTTATCAAATACCGGTCACGGATGCAGGTCGATCAAATGAACTTATTATAACAGAGCCGTCGGCCGCGCCCACGGGCTAAAACGTTTGCGGAGCCCGACGGCACCTATGGTACACTTTGGATGCGGATCCGGCGGTCTCGATTCGCTCGAGACGTCCGACCCGCCAACCTGCGCGGCGCCGCCCCGCTCCCGAATCCAACGGCCCGGCAGGGGAATCCTCCAGGCAGGCGTCCGTGACATCCGCCAACGCCCCGAGCTCCGCCGGCCAGCGCTTGCTCTTCGTGGACATCGTCCGGGCCTACGCCTGCGTCATGATGGTGTTCGGCCACACCTTCAACGACCTCCTGAATGAGAGCATCCGCCAGACCGTCCTGTTCGCCGAGTGGCAGCACTTCCGCGGCCTGACCGCCCCGACCTTCCTGTTCGTCAGCGGTTTCGCCTTCTACGTGGCCACCACTCGCTACTGGGACGAGTACCTGCGCCTGTCGCCGCGCCTGTGGCGGCGCCTCCGGCGAGTGGCACTGCTCCTGTTCATCGGCTACATGCTGCATCTGCCGCTGAGCAATCCGCTGCAGCTCTTCACCACGCCGCTGACCGCCACGCAGTGGCTCTCCTGGATGAACGTGGACATCCTCCAGTGCGTCGCCGTCAACCTGCTGCTGCTGCACATCCTCATCGCCCTGCTCCGCACCCGCCGGCGGTTTCTGGCATACATCGGCATCGCCATGCCCCTCATCTTCATTCTCAGCCCGTTGATCTGGTACCTCAACGGGCAAACAGAATCCCCGCAACTGTGGAATTTCTACCTGGGCGGCAATTTCAACTCGTACTTCCCCCTGGTGCCGTGGGTGGCGTTCATGTACGGCGGCATCCTGGCCGCCCACTGGCACCAGACCCGCCTCAAGGACCGCGAAAACTGGCACGGCCCGTTCTTCCTGGCCGGGCTGGTCGTGCTGGCTGTCGGCCTGCCGTTCTACTGGTTGTACCCGAAGCTGCCGTCCGAGCTGATCTTCAGAAGCCTGGCCGCCTATAGCCTGTGGCTCCGGCTGGGCTGCGTCGTGCTCATCTTTACCGGCATCTCGGCGCTGGCGCGGAAGGTCCGGTCGGTCCCCTGGATCATCCGGCTGGTGGGTTCGGAGACGCTGACGATCTACTGGCTGCACCTGCTCATCATCTACGGCTCGTCCTGGAACGTCGGGCTGGTCCGCCACTTCGGGCGCTCGCTCAGCGTCCCGCAGGCGTTCGCCGTCTTCGTGCCCATGTTTCTGTCGCTGGTGCTGCTGGTGGTGGCCAAGGACAAGTTCCTGCGCTGGTGGCGCGTCCGCCGGTCTTCCCCCGTGTCCGCCGACTGATGGTCAGAGGGTCGGCCGAATCGGCCGGCGTCCCCGCCGCGCCGCTTCAGTCGTCCCCGGCCGCCGCCGCGATGGCGGCGCGGGCCAGTTCGTCGCAGCGGGCGTTCTCCGGGTGGGAGGCGACCGGGTCGTCGTGGTGGGCCGGTATCCAGCGCCACGTCACCGCGTGGCGGCCGGCCAGCCGGTGCAACTCCTCCCAGAGCGTGCGGTTGGCCACCGTGCCGCCCGGCCGGCGCCACCCTTTCCGGATCCAGTTGGGCAGCCATTCGGTCATGCCCTGAACGAGGTAGCGGCTGTCGGAGAACAGCGTGACCCGGCAGGCGGAGCGGAGCTGCCGAAGCGCCTGGATGGCGGCGGTCAACTCCATGATGTTGTTCGTGGTGTGGCGCGCGGCGCCGCTGATCTCCTTGCGGTGGTCGCCGGACAGGAGCACGGCCGCCCAGCCGCCCGGGCCGGGATTGCCGCTGCAGGCGCCGTCGGTGTAGATCGTGATCGCGTGCTTAAAGGGCGATGTCACCGTCGTGCTCTTTGTCCATCTCGATGAAGGCGTACGCGGAATGGTTGTGAATGCTCTCGAAGTTTTCGGCTGCCACCGAGAACCAGGTGATCCGCGGGTCCTCGCGCAGTTTCAGGGCGACGTTGCGGACCAGGTCCTCGACGAACACCGGGTTGTCGTAGGCGCGCTCGGTGACGTGCTTTTCGTCCTCGCGCTTGAGCAGGGCGTAGAGCTCGGAGCTGCCGCAGGATTCCACGAGCCCGATCAGCTCCTCCAGCCAGATGAAATCGCGGCTCCTCACCTGCACGGTGACCAGCGAGCGCTGGTTGTGAGCGCCGTAGCGGCTGATCTCCTTGGAGCAGGGGCACAGGCTGGTCAGGGGCACCCGCACGCCCAGGATGAAATCCAGCTCGGCGCCCAGCGTGCCAAGAAAGAAACACTCGTAATCCATCAGCGAGCGGGCCCGGCTGGCCGGCGCCTCCTTCTCGATGAAGTAGGGAAACTCGATTTCGATGTGGGCGGTCTCGGCCTCGAGGCGGTCGCGCATCGCCTGCAGCAGCTCGGGCATCTTGTGCACGGTCATCTCGCCGCGGTACTCGTTGAGGATCTCGATGAACCGCGACATGTGGGTGCCCTTGAAGTGGTGGGGCAGATCCACGTACATGCTGATGGCGGCCACGGTCGACTGGGTCTCCCGGGCGCGGTCCAGGACGATGATGGGGTAGGTCACCCCCTTGACCCCGACCTTCTTGATGTCGAGGTTGCGGTTGTCGCGCATCCGTTGCACGTCGATCATGCTGGTTCGCCTCCGCTGCCGGTCAAGCCGGGTATTGTAATCCTTCACCCGGCGGATGGCCACCAGAAAAACGGGGCCCGCCGGCGCGCGCGGCCGCACCGCCGCCCGGTCCGCGATGGATGCGGCGGCGACGGCTCGGGATTCGTTGGAAGGGGAACCGGCGGGCTCAGACCCGCGACCGTTTGAGGGTGTCCAGCACCTTCCGGTGGCGGTCCAGCGACAGGTCGCGCAGCCGCTGGAACTTGTCGAAGGGGATGAGGTTGTCGAACTCCACCGCCGTGCCGCCGGCGGCGTTGTAAATGACCCGACCGCTGAAGGTGTCCTCGAAACCGGCCAGCGGATCGCGCAGCGTCACCTCGGCGCGGGTGAACACCGGCACCGACTTGTGGGTCTTGATGAAGGTGCCGCCGGGGCTGACCGGCGTCGCCCGGGTGTGCTCGACACCCTGCCGCAGAGCCGCCTCGCACTCCATGTTCAGCGGCAGGCGGACAAAACGGCGGCGGAAGCCCTGCACCTTGGCCAGGGTGTACTCCAGGTTCTGGATGTTCTCCGGGCTGATGGGCTGGACGAACTCGCACCCCGGGAAGAGGAGGCTGCGGTCCTTGACCACCTTGAAGAAGAGCGGCTCGGCGAAGATGATCACCGGCGCGCCCATGTTGGCCCGGGTCAGCTTGTGGCGGACGATGGCCGTGATGGCGTCGAAATCGTTGAAGGAGACGTAGCATATGAAGGCGCCCACGCCCCCCTCGTCCTGGCCGAGATAGCCCTCGAGCAGGTCCA
>CALKWH010000321.1 GCA_938004375.1 uncultured Pseudomonadota bacterium | reverse complement strand
ACCGAGATCTACACTCTTTCCCTACACGACGCTCTTCCGATCTCCTGGGTGACGAGCGCTGCGCCGCCGACGGCCTGGGACTCGAGCGCTGCAGCATCGGCTACGCCGGCTGCCTGGACTGGCTCCCGCTGATGCCGTCCTGCGAGGCCGGCACCCAGGTCTGCGAGGTCGACGAGGGGGCCGCCGGTTGCAGCTGCCATGTCTGCGAGGCCGGGACCAAGCGCTGCTCCCAGGACGGCACCGACGTGCTCTACTGCTCGGCGTCCGGGGAGGGCTGCACCTTGTGGACAACCCAGTTCCAGTGCGATCAACTCAGCGAGTTCTTCCGGTGCGACCCGGATCAGGGTTTCATCTGCGCCATCTACGGCAACACCTGCGCCACCGCGCTCCCGGTGGACCCGCAGCCGCTGCTGGACGCGAGCACCGACCAGTTCGCCTCCTACTTCACCAACAACGAGACCTTCACCGATCCGTCCTGCGGCCCGGTCCTGTCGGGGGCGGTGGAGGCCTTCATCCAGGTGCACGTGCCCGCCGGCGGCAGCCTGCGCGTCGCCCAGGAATCCGGGACGGGGCCCGTGATCCGATGGCGCATCCAGGCCGTCGGCGCCTGTGGTTCGTCGTTCCCCTGCCTGGCCCAGGGTAACCAGGAGTTGATCTTCACCTCCTTCACCGAGCAGGACGTGATCGTCTCGGCCGAGGTGGACCCCGCCGGCGTCCACACGACCAACGACGTCGACGTCGTGATCGAGCGCCTGCCCAACGGCTGCACCGACGTGGAGACCGAGGTGAACAACACGCCCGGCGAGGCCGACCTGCTCATGGCCCAGGTTTTGGAGAGCTGGGGCTGGTGTTCCCGGCTGATGCCCCCGGACCCCTTCTCGGCGGACGTGGACTGCCTGGCCTTCACCCTGCCCAACCCGGGGCGGCGCTTCGAGTTGGAGACGGGCGAGCTGCTCGACCCGGAGGTCTGTGTCCCCGACGCGCAGATCCGGCTGTACAAGTTCGACGGCACGCTGCTGGCCACCTCGGTCGCCACCGGGACGGCGCCCTGCACCCGGGTGGCCGCCGAGGAGCCGGGCATGGAGTCGTTGATTGCGCTGCCTCCGGCCACCTATCGGGCTTGCGTGGCCCGGGCGCCGCTCTCCCCGGCGGTGGACGTGGTCACCCGCCTGCGGTTCTTCCCGCCGCCCTCCACGCCGGTGGCCACCAGTTTCTTCACCTGTCCGGCCACGGGTTGGAGCGCGCGCGCCTCGTCCAGCATCGTTCCGGGGGCCTCCTGGGCCTGCGACGCCTCCGGCACCCGCTTCATGAGCCTGGACGTGGCGGATCCGGAGGTCGGCCGGTACCACCTGATCAGCCCGGCCGCCGACCTCTCCGCGGCCACCCACGCGGTGCTCACCTTCGAGCTCGCCTACGCGAGCACCGCCATGTCCGCCGCCCTCCGGGTGGTGGCGAGCACGGACGACTTCGTCTCCTCCCAGCTCGAGCTGGCGGCCTGGACCATGGCCACAGCCGGGCGCCAGACCGTGTACGTGCCGGCCCACCAACTCGCCGGTCTCCCCTCCGTCGCCGTCGCCTTCATCCTGGAAGTGCAGACGAGCCTGCCGGGCGCCACGAGCGCCGTCGAGCTCGACGAGGTCACCCTCTACGTCTGGTGAGCCGGGTCATCCGACAGGACGTCGAAGACTGGATGGTCCGTCCCCAGGGCGGCGCGGGCGCCGGCCAGCAGGGCGACAGGGTCGGGCGCGGCGCCGCCGGCGCCTGCCGGGTTGATGGCCGTGCCCAGCCAGGTCGGCGCGTCCAGCACGACCAGGCGGTCGACGAGGCGCGACAGGGTGGCCGCCTCGGCGAACACGTGCAGCGGGCTCGAGATCACGATTCGTCTCAGGGGCTCGCCGAGGGCGAGCAGGTCCGTCGCCAGCGTCGAGGTGAGAGGACCGTCGACGAGGACCGCGTCGTGCCCCTCGGGGAGTTCAACGGCGCCGTCGGCCACGCGGACGATCGGCGCAGGCCCGACCAGGCGGGGGGCTTCGAACAGGCGACGGCGCAGGTCGAGGTGGGCCGAGAGGGCGGCCGGCCCCGCGAACGCGCCGCCCTTGCAGCACAGGATCATGGCCGCCGGACCGTGATGGAGGGCGGCCCGGCGATCCAGGGCGCCGTCCACGAGCAGGGTGGGGGCCCGTCCCCCGACCGGGAAGCCGAGGCAGGCGTCGAGCACCCGTCTCAGGACCGAGGCCGCGGGCGGTCCCCAGAGCTCGAGCTCACCGCAGGCGCGGGCCTCGAACAGCCCCAGGGTGCGTCCGTCCACCTCGGCGGGCAACGGGGCCACCAGGTCGCAGGGGACGTCGGCCAGGGCGGCGCCGTGGGTGACGAAGCGCCAGCCCGGCTCCACGCGCACCAGGGGCTTCTCGTGGCCGAAGAGCTGGTCGCGGGCCTCCCCGTCGCGGCCCAGGGAGCACAGGATCAGGGGGACGTCCCGCTCCCGCAGCGCCCGGGCGAACCGCAGAAAGGCGGTGGTCTTGCCGGAGTTCTTGTGGGTGCCGACGAAGAAGACGGGGGTGGTGCAGGCGTGGACCAGGTCCAGGGCGGCCTCGAAGCCGGCCCCGGCGACGGGGACGTCGAAGGTCGTCACGGAGCGATCGTGAGGGCGACGCGGGCCACGGCACCCAGCGGGTCGGGGAGTTTGGCGTCCTTTAGGGCGGAGCGGACGCACTTGAAGAACTTGTCCGAGGGCAGGGTCTTGCCCGAGGAGACGCCCACCGGACCGAGCTCGGCGTCGGGCAGCACGAAGAAGACGACCTGGTACTCCGAGGGCGCCTCGACCGTGCCGTCGGAGCAGCGGATCAACTTCGAACGCAGTTTCGTCCAGGCGGAGCCGAGCTTGGCTGCGTCCCACTGGTGCTGCACGTCCATGGTCGCGTTGAAGCTCCAGGAGAAGCTCACCTGGGCCTCGCCCCCCTCGGGTTTGGGGAACTGCAGTTTCTTGGCGAAGTTGTAGATGCACGTCTCGATGTCGCGGTGCCCGACGCTGCTGCGCATGTCGAGGGTCTTGACGGTCCCGTCCAGCGCGATGCGGAACGTGAAGTAGAAGTCGCCACCCACGTATTCGGCGTTCTCGACGCCCTTGTGGACGCAGGCGCTGACCTCGTCGCGGCTCTCGGTGAACTTCTTCTGCACCATCGCTTCGTCGATGGTGCCCAGGTCACCCTCGATGGTGACGTTGGGGTTCTTGTCCGGCTCCTTGGGATCGGTCTTTGGGGGCTCGGGCTCCTTGGTCGGCGTGGTGTCGGCCTTCTTTTCGGTGCAGGCGGACAGCAGGATCAGGGCGGTGAGGATCGGGATCAGTCTCATGATTCACCTGGTTGTGGGTCGCGGGGGACCGCATCAGTAGCCGACGTTGATGGTATAGGAGTATTGGCTGGTCGCCCAGTAACCCCATACGGGAAACTCGAGGGTCCCGATATATTCGGCGATGCAGGGCTCGATCTGGTCCACGTTCAGCTTCTGTTCCTTGATCCGGACGTCGATGGGGTTCTTGGCCTTGCCGAGCTTCGCCTCGACGATGAGGTAGCCCTCGATGCCCTTCTGCTTGGTCTCGTCGACGCGCTTCTGCACGCAGGCGACCACCGCCTGGAGGGCCGACTTCCAGATGGTGTCGACGGTGTCGTAGTGCTCCATGGGGACCAACTTGGACTCGTCGGCTGGTTTGGACTCAGTGGTCGTCGTCCCCTTGTCCGGCGCGGTGGCCGGCACGTTTTTCTTGCAGGCCGTCGGCAGGAGGGCGAGGGTGAAAAGCAGGATGGTGAGCGCGCGTTTCATGATGTCAACCTCCATGGCTAGGCGGGAACCCGCCCGCCCGATTCGGCTTCGCATTATGCCGGAAACGGAACCCCTTGACAAGGCCGGTCGGATCCGTTAGACACTCAGTCGGCGCTCGGCATGGCGACATAGCCAAGTGGTAAGGCAGAGGTCTGCAAAACCTCCATCATCGGTTCGAATCCGATTGTCGCCTCGAACACGACATTTTTCCGAAGATCCAATACCGGCCACGGTAGCGGCACACCTGTCCGAGCTCCACGCGGACCTCGTGCCCTTCCCGGTCGTCCACGGTGAACACCATGTCATGGCAGTTGGCCAGGTGGGGGGCGCAGGCCGGGAGCAGGTCGGTCCGTGCCGCCGGGGTCATCTCGCGCTCCAGGAGCTTCAGGTGGGGGAAGTCGAAATCCTCGAAGCAGGTCCGAAAGGCGGGGTCCGGTCGCCCGGCGGTGCAGCGGTCGCGGGCCGCCCCCAGAGCCAGCACGTCCACCGCCTCGTCGAGGCGTCCACCCTTGAGCGTGCGCAGGAAGTCCGTCTGGAATTCGATGCGCTCGCGGGAGAGCGTCCCGGTGGACGCGCGGGCGACCACGAGGTCCACCCGCAGGAAGAAGGGTAGGTCGATGGCCGCGCCGGGCGTCCCGGAAGAACGGTCACAGGCGCCCGGGAGCGCCAGCAGCAATGAGAGCAATGGCAGGAACGAACGGGGACACATGAAAAGTCGAACTCCCTCTTGAAAGTCGCCCGGTTGTCTTTTACAACGACGCGATGCGATTTTCCATACGCACTTTCGGCTGCCAGATGAACGTCTACGACTCGGACCGGATCCGTGACATCCTCGTGGCGGCTGGCCACCGGCCCGTGGACCCCGCCGAGGAGACGGTCGACGTCTTCATCCTCAACACCTGCTCGGTGCGCGAGAAGCCGCGGCAAAAGGTGATCTCCGCCATCGCCCAGGCGCGGGCCGCCAATCCCGCCGTGACCGTGATCGTCGCCGGCTGCGTGGCCCAGCTCGAGCCGGACGCGGTCGCGGGCGCCGGGGCAGACGTGGTGGCAGGACCGGGCCACTACCCCGAGCTGCCCGCGCTCCTCGAGCAGGTGCAGGCCGGTGCGCAGGCCGTGTGCATCACCGGGGCTGACGAGGTCCCGTCGTTCCTCATGGCGGCCCCGGACACCGGGTCCGTGCGCGGGGCGGTGAGCTGCTTCGTGCCCATCCAGAAAGGCTGCGACAACTGGTGCGCCTTCTGCGTCGTGCCGGCGGCCCGGGGGCGCGAGCGGACCCGGCCTCTCCCCGAGATCATTGAGGAGTGCAGGCGCTTCCTTGACGGCGGTGCCCGCGAGTTGTTCCTGCTCGGGCAGAACGTGAACTCGGTGCGGCTGCCGGGAGGCTTCCCCGGGCTCCTCGAGGCGGTGGCCGCGCTCCCCGGGGTGGAGCGCGTCCGGTTCACCACGAGCCATCCGCGGGACTGCTCGCCCGAGCTCGCCTCGGCCATGGCCCGGATCCCGCAGGTGATGCCCTGGCTCCATCTGCCGGTGCAGTCTGGCTCGGACCGGATCCTCGCGTCCATGGGGCGGGGCTACACGCGGGAGCATTACCTGGGCCTGATCGACCTGTTTCGCGCCGAGGTGCCCGGGATCTCCTTCACGACGGACGTGATCGTCGGCTTCCCGGGGGAGACCGACGCGGACTTCGAGGACACGGTGGACCTGGTGGGGCGGGTGGGCTACGAGGGGATGTACTCGTTCATGTACAGCCCGCGCCCGGGGACCCGGGCGGCCACCTTCCCCGACCCGGTGCCGGGACCCGTGGCCGCGGCGCGGCTGGCCCGGCTGCAGGCGCTGCACGAGGCCCAGGTCCCAAGGCTGCTGGAGCGCTACGTCGGCTCCGACGCCGAGGTGCTCGTCGAGGGGGCCTCGGCCCGGGATCCCCGGCACGGTGCCGGTCGCAACCCGCAGAACGTGATGGTCAACTTCGAGCTGCCCGCGGAAGCTGCCCCGGCGGACCTCCGCGGCCACCGGGTCCGGGTGCGCGTGTCCGAGGTCCGCACCCACACCCTGTTCGGCCGGTTTCAGGAAAATCTTTCCAGTTGCACCTCCCCCATCACTAGTATATGATTCTCGCGCTCCTGTCTGTGCCGGGAGCCCCCGGCCCGCCCTGGATGGCGGGCATCTTTTTGATGCCTGTTCCGAAGGAGGCACTTGCATGGCGGACAAGAAATTCAAAGTCGGCGACAAGGTCGCCTATCCCGGACAGGGTGTGGCGGAGGTCGTGGGGATCGCCGAAAAGTCCCTGGCCGGTCAGATCATCGTCTTCTTCGACCTGCGGATGCTCGAGACCGACATCCGGATCATGGTGCCCGTCCACAAGGCCGAAGCGGTGGGTCTGCGGTCGCTGGTGACCGCGACCGAGATCGCCCAGTTGATGCAGATCCTCCATCAGCGCGACGTCGTGTTCGACAAGCAGACCTGGAACCGCCGTTACCGCGGGTTCGTCGAGAAGATCAAGACGGGCTCCCTGTTCGACGTGGCCGAGGTCTACCGCGACCTCTCCATGCTCAAGCACAAGAAGGTCCTCTCCTTCGGTGAGAAGCGCATGCTCGAGACCGCACGGGCGCTGCTCGTCAAGGAGCTGGCCGTCGTGCAGGGGCGCGCCGAGGAGCCGGTCGAAGCCGAGCTCGAGGCGCTGTTCGCCGAGGCCTGAGCTCCCATGATTCCCGTGATTCTCTTCCTGGCGGGCGCCTGGGCCGCGTCGTGGGGGTTGTACTCCGTGACGGTGGCCCGGAACCCGCTCCGACGCCACGTCGCGGCCGTGACCGGACCCGCCGGGGTGCTGTTGATGGCCGGCGCGCTCGTCGCCTTCCTGGCGCCCGGCTTTTTCGCCTGAGACAGGAGAGGGCCTTCGTCCATGCTCGAGAAACGCAACCTGATCCGGAGGAACCTGACCGGCGGCCTGGGCCTGGGCCTGTTCACCGGTGTGCTCCTGGCGCTGCCCGACGCGCTGGCCATGCTACTCGATTTTCCGGGCGCCGGGCTGTGGGGCGCCGTGTGCCTGCTGTTCTTCTTTGATGGCGTGATCACCGCCGGCATGCTGGGGTTCTTCCGAGGGCTCGTGCAGGCGGGGGCGCAGAAGTTCGCCGGCTCCGGGGTGCAGGCCCGCGCCTGGGGTCTGTGGTCCCGTCGCGCCCTCGCGGTCATGTGGGCCTCGTCGATCATGCCCGCCCTGCCGCTGGAGCGGGCCGCGCGCTGGGGCGTGACCCTCGGGTTCGCGCTGGTCGCGTCGTGGGTGCTGCCCGAGGTCACCCGGATCCTGGGTGCTGCTGCCGAGGATCGTCGCCGCAAGGGCGTGGTGATCGCGGCGGCCGTGGGCGCCGTGCTGGTCGGCTTCTTCTGCACCTCCCACTGGGGGGCCATGCGCCAGTTCCCGGCGCCCGCCTTCTGGTTCACGACGGCCTTTCTCCTGCACATGGGGGCGTTGTTCTTCCTCGCCCGCATGATCCGGGCGAATTCCCGCTACCACGCCACCTGGCTCTCCCCGCTGGCGGGCCCCGGGGTCGTTTCCATCGTCCTTTTGCTGGCCATGATCGGGGGATCCTTCGCCCGCACCCGGCTGGGGCGGGAGGAGCCTTCGCGGTTGCGCGCCGCCTCGCGGCTGGCCCACCGACTCCACGGGGCCAGGGAGGAGCCTGCGACGGGGGAGGCGACGGCGGGACCCCCCGGGCGGGGACGGGACGCCGTGAATGTGGCCGACCGTAGGCCGCCGCTGCAGGAGTCCCCGTCCGCGGCCCCGGCATCCGTGAAGCCTCCGGTCACGTTGCGGCTCGATCCCTCCCGCCCGGTGCTGGTGGTCACCTCGCACACGGTTCCCGCACCCGCGTTTCCCTCGGGCGTCCGCGTCACGGGCGGGGTGACGGCGGCGGCCGATCCCGCGCTGGCGTTGGGCTCGTTCTTCACCGGCCGGCACCTGGGGATGTGGGCCCGTCTCGCGCCCCATTGGCCGGCGCCGGGGCCGGCCTGGCACCAGGTCCTGGCCACCCGCGGCCGCTTCGAGGCGACGCGCTTCGGCCGCTTCGTCGCTGACACCGCGTATTTCCGCGAGCTCCCCGACTTCGGTTTTCCCCCGGCCTTCGAGGTCCCCGGGGTCTCCCCCCTCGAGGCCTTCCTGCGCACGATCGATCTGGTCGCCAAGCCGTTCTTCGCCTGGGTCCACCTCGAGGGAGCCCCTCCCCCCGACGCGGTCGTCCGCCTGCACCGTGCCGCCGTGGACGGCCGCTTCTCGGTGATCTGGCTGCACCTGCCGGTCTCGGGTGTCGTCACCTTATCCGTGCTCGATCCCGCCCGCACGGGTGACGCCGCCGACTTCGCCGCCCCGTTTGCGCTGCCGGGGGTGCTCCCTTCGTTGTTGCCCATCCCGGGGCACCGCACCGAGTTCCCCTCGTCGCCGTTCCCCGACGTGCGTCATCCGAGGGTGAGCGTGACCGCCGGCGCCGAGCCCGAAGGCACCGACGTGGATCTTCGCCGTCTGGAGCGCCGCATTCGCCACGCCATGTCTCGGCGCTCGGCCTCGAAGGCGTCGTCCTCGCCCGAGCGCCTCGTCTCCACCCTCGAGGAACTGGTCTGCCGTGGCCGGGTCGAGGAGAGCGAGCTCCGACGCGCCGCCGCCCGGGTGCGTACCTTCGCCCACAGACCCGAGTTGGTCCGGTGGCTGGAACTCCTGACGTGGCGTTTTGGCCTCGTCGATGGCCCGCCGCAGTGGGCTTATAGCCTCATGGCCGCGCCGTGGGTGCGCGCCTGGGGCCGGCTCACCGGGGCGGGGTCCGACAGGTCCGCGTCGTCGCAGGAGGACCCGGACCTGTTCGCCTGGGTGCTGGCGCTCTCCGGGGCGGGGCTGTCGGACCGGCTGCTCGAGCGCTGCCCCGGGGCGCCGCACACGTTGCCTTTGCTGCCCGGACTGTGATAACTTACAGGCCCGCGGGCCTAGAAGGGGCCCCGAAAGGAACCGCGATGAAGATCTTCTTCCTGCTGTCTCTGCTCATGGGTGGTCTGGCCGTCTCCGCCTGCCACACCGAGCAGCCGTACACGACCACCCCCACGCCGCGCAACGAGGTCCCCAACGATCAGGGACCGACCCCCACCCCGGGTTACTATCCGGCGGACGGTCCCACCGACGAGCCGGAGAAGAAGAAGGGCGAGTACTACGGCGAGGACGAAGGCTATTAGCAGAAACGGTGAGGCGGCGTCGCCGCTGCCTACCAGCGTTCCAGAAGATATTTCGGATAATTCCGGGGATCGAGCCCGTACTGGGCGGCGAAGGCGTACACCCAGCGCTCCACGCCGAAGGCCACGCAGGCCGTGCCGGCGGGATCTCCGGCGGCCGTGGTGATACCGAAGCGGGTGCCGAAGAACTGCTGATGCCAATTGAAGGACGCGGCCGCCAGGGAGCGGTCGGTCTCGAAGGGCAGGTACAGCCGCAGCTCGAACTTGGTGCGGTGGCTCAACTGATAGAACGTCTGGCCCGCGAAGTTGCCCACGAAGAACGGGTCGCTGGCGGTCTCGATGTGGGAGCGCAGCCCGAGGGCCTCGACCAGCGCCATTACCGGGGCCATGGCCGACATGCGCAGGGCGTCGACCTCGTCGGTGGGGCCCACGAAGATGATCTCGCGCATGGTGAAGTCCCACAGGCGTTCGAGGGTGCGCAGGTTGCCGGCCTCGTAGCGGAACGACGGCCCCACGGCCGTGGAGCGCGCCACGCCGTCGAGCTTCCTGCCCGAGAGCGCCTCGTAGAAATGGAAGCACACCGCCGGACTGTTCACGTGCTCGGTGCACAGGCAGGGACCGCCGAAGGAGATGGCCTGAGGGTGCTCGGAGGCGGTCTTTACCAGGTCCTTGAGCACCTCGGCGTCCTCGACCAGGTGGGAGGCCAGGGTGAGATGGTGGGGGAACGAGGCGAAGTAGTCGGCCTTCTGCAGCGTCTTCACCGAGATCAGCACGGGGAACTTCACCGGGGGCGCGTCGTAGTCCCGGGCGAGACGGGCGAACTCGGCGTCGAAGAAGGCGAACAGGCGCGCTGCCGGACCGGCGAGCATGACGCGGCCGGTCTCGTACTCGACCACCCAGCCCTGCTCCTTCATGGCCTCGTAGACGGGCTCGCTCCAGGTCGGGACCACGTGGCGGCGGTCGTGGAGGATCTCCTTCTCGACCTCGAGGAAGCCCCGGGCGAACTCGCGCACCAACTGGGAGGCCTTCTCGACCAGTTCGGCCTCGGTCAAGGCGCCCTCGTAGGCGAGCTCGACCAGCGGTTTTCCGCCCTCGACGGGGGTGATGGTGACCGTCGACACGCCCGGGGCGGTGTAGACCAGCTTCTCACGGAGGGCGGCGATCACGGTTTCCTTCAGGCGGACAGGACTCTCGAAGCGGATGTGCGTCATGACGGGGATCCTCCCTGGTGCGGTCTGCATTGAAATTGATGATCGTTCATTGCGGTGGAGCTGAAGGGGCTCGAACCCTCGGCCTCTAGAGTGCGATTCTAGCGCTCTCCCAAACTGAGCTACAGCCCCGCACGGCGGAGCGTAACTTAGGTGAGGGAGGGGCGGGTTGTCAAGCTGTATTTTTCCCGCTTTTTGCGCTTCCCGGGCGCGCCCATTAATATGACCCCGCATGTGGAAGCCCGTCCTTCGCCGCACCGCCACGAGTCTCGCCGCCCTCACGGGCGTGGTGGTGCTCGTGTTCTTCATGATCCACGCGATCCCGGGGGATCCGGTGGACAACCTCCTCGGCGAGCAGGTGCAGGCGGCCGACAAGGAGGCGTTCCGGCGCCGGCTCCACCTCGACGAGGGCCTGGGCTCGCAGTTCGCCCGTTACGTCGGACACATCGCGGACGGCACCCTGGGGCGCTCGTACCAGGATCCCTCCGTCACCGTGAGCGCGCGCATCGGCGAGGTGCTGCCCCACACGCTCCAGCTCGCGGTGTGCGCCATGCTCTTCGCGTTGCTGGTGGCCATCCCGCTGGGGGTCATCGCCGCCCTGCGGCACCGCACCTGGGCCGACACCACCGCGATGATGCTGGCGGTGACCGGCGTCTCGCTGCCGGCCGTGTGGATCGGGCCGCTCCTCATCTATCTCTTCACGGTGAAGCTGCCGTGGCTGCCGCCGCCGGGGGCCCTCGGGCAGGACTGGCGCGCGCTGGTGCTGCCGTCGATCACGCTGGGGCTCGCGCTCTCGGCCATGCTGGCCCGCATGACCCGCGGCCAGCTCGTGCGCGTGCTCGGCGAGGACTACATCCGAACCGCGCGGGCGAAGGGGCTGTCCACTTTCCGCGTGGTGGTCGTCCACGGGTTGCGCAACGCGCTGATCCCGGTGGCCACGGTGGCCGGCATGCAGTTCGGCGCCCTGCTCTCGGGGGCGGTCATCGTCGAGAAGATCTACGCCCGACCCGGCCTGGGGACGCTCCTGTTGCGCGCGATCACCCAGCGGGACTACCCGGTGGTGCAGGGGACCGTGCTGGTGGTCGCCGTGCTGGTGGTGGTGGTCACCCAGCTCACCGACCTGCTCTACGCCGCCATCGATCCGCGGCTGCGGGGGGGGGCACGGACATGACCCTCTCCGGACGCCTCGGCGCCTGGCTCATGGGCGCGTTCCTGTTCCTGGCAGTGGCGGGCCCCGCGCTCGCGCCCCACGATCCCACGCGACTCGACCTCACGGCCACCTTCGCGCCGCCCTCGTGGGAGCACCCCATGGGCACCGACGAGAACGGCGCGGACGTGCTCTCAGCCGTGCTCACCGGTGCCCGCGTGGGCTTCGGCATCTCGCTGCTCACGGTGTTCTGCGGCCTCCTGGTGGGCGGCCTGCTGGGTGCGGTGGCCGGCACCTTCGGCGGGCTCGCCGACCTGCTGCTCATGCGCCTGGTGGACGTCGTGTTCTCGTTCCCGGGGCTGCTGCTGAACCTGTTCGTGCTCTCCCTGGTGAAATCTCCCTCGGTGGGGCACCTGATCTTCGCGTTGGTGATCACGTCGTGGGCCGGCTTCGCCCGCGTCGCCCGCGGCCAGGCCCTGGAGATCCGCGGGCGCGAGTTCGTGGTGGCCGCCCGGGCGCTGGGGGCGTCCCCTGCGCGGATCCTCTTCACGCACATCATCCCGAACATCCTGCCGCCCCTGGTGGTGCAGGCCAGCTTCTCGTTTGCCGCCTATCTCCTGGTCGAGGCGGGCCTGAGCTTCCTGGGTCTGGCGCCCACGCTCGTCTCCTGGGGTCAACTCATCGCCCAGGGCAGCCGCTACCTGCTCGTGGCGCCCCACCTGGCCATCTTCCCCGGTCTGTGTCTGGGCCTCTGCGTGCTGGGCGCCAACCTGCTCGGCGACCACGTCCGCGATGCCTGGGACCGCCGCGCCAACCCCTCCGGGTAGCCCGCGGGGATTCCCTTTTGCGACGTTCAACTTGACCGGGGAAGTCAGACCTGCTCGCGGTCCGGACCAGGCTGCGAATGCTCGAGCGAGTCCAGGAGGGCGCGCACCGCGTCGGGGTCGGGGGCGCGGAAGACCGCGTTGCGGAAGACGCGGCCGCCGGGCAGGGAAGACGACATCCAGGCGAGGGTCTTCTGCGTTTCGGTGAGCTTGAGCTCGGCGGGGCGGTCGGGCTGGGAGGCGAGGATCTCTTCAAGGGTGGCGCGCATGGCGGCGAAGCGGGCGGCGGCGTCGGGCGGCGGGGGCGGGGGTTCGCCGAGGAAGGCCGCCCGGCAGGCGGTGAACAGCCACGGGTTCCCCCACGAGGCGCGGCCGATCATGACCCCCGCCGCGCCCGTGCGTTCGAGCAGGGCCACGGCGGCCTCGGCCGAATCCACGTCGCCGTTGGCGATGACCGGGACGTCCACCGCGCGCACCACGGCGGCGATGTGCTCCGGGTTGGACCGGCCGGTGAAGACCTGGGCCCGGGTGCGGCCGTGCACGGTCACCGCGCAGGCGCCCGCGTCCACCATGCGCCGGGCGAACTCGGGGGCGTTGAGGGAGGACTCGTCCCAGCCGGCGCGGATCTTCACCGTCACCGGGATGTGCCCCGGCGTCGAGGCGCGCACGGCGCGCACGATGGACGCCGCGCGCTCCGGGTCGCGCATGAGGGCCACGCCCGAGCCGGACCGGATGATGTCCTTGGCGGGGCAGCCCATGTTGAGGTCGATCCACTCGACCCCGCGCGAGGCCGCCAGGTGCGCTGTGTACCCCATCTCGTGGGGATCCGCGCCCACGATCTGGACGGCGTAAGGCTTCCCCGGCAGGCTGCGCTCAAACATGGCCAGCGCCGAAGGCACCGAGCGGAAGGCCGCGGCGGAGCTGATCATCTCGGTGAACGTGCCCCCGGCGCCCGCGCGCTCGCAGGCGCGGCGCATCACCAGCGTGGTGACGCCGGCCATGGGCGCCAGGATCACCGGCGGCGTCAGGACGAGGGGGCCGATGCGCAGGGTCGCGGGGAGGGTCATGGGAACAGTTCGGGTTTCAGTTCGGCCAGCCGCGCGAGGTAGTAGTCGAAGTCGGCGGCCCGCTCCAGGCGGCCCTCCTCCACTTCGCGGATGAGGAACTTCATGACGGCGCCAAGCTCGCGGCCGGCGGGCAGGTTCAGGCGTTCCATGAGGACGTTGCCCATGCCGGTGGGCAGCGGCGGCAGCACGGCGTCCTGGGCCAGCACCTCGCGGATGCGGCGGTCGAGCTCGTCGATCATGCGCACGGCCTGCTTGCGGCGGCCCGGGCGCTTGCTGGTGATGTCGGCGCGGCCCAGGGCCAGCAGGTCGTCGAGCACGCCCTCGGGGAGCTCCCGCTCGAAGCGGCGGACGGCGGAGTCGGTCCACGACGACTGGTACTGTCCCGGGCGCAGATGAAGGGCGACCAGCTGCTGCACGCGACCGGCCGGCGGATCCGGGATGCCCAGCCGCTGCGCGATCTTGCGGAACATCTTTCCCCCCACGCGGTCGTGGCCGTAGAAGGTCACCTTGCCGTCGGGGGTGAACTCGCGGGTCCGCACCTTGCCGATGTCATGGAAGAGGGCGGCGAGCCGCAGCTCCAGGCGCGGCTCGATCTGCGTTACCACCTGCAGGGTGTGGTCCCACACGTGCTTGTGGCGACGGTCGTCCTCGCTGGAGAGGTCCACCGTCTCGCACAACTCGGGCAGGAACACGGCGAGCACGCCGGCCTTCAGGAAAAACCGCAGGCCCTCGGCGGGCTTCTCCGAAACCAGGAGCTCGAAGAGCCGCTCCCGGAAGGCGTCCATCCTGCCGGCCAGCGCGGGGACGGCGGCGGCGAGGATCTCCCGGTGCTCCACAGGCAGGGCGTCCCAGTCCAGGGCGGGGGGCAGGCCCCATTGCAGAAGCACCTCGGGCATGGCGGCGAGCAGCGCCCGCAGGTCGTCGGGGGGGGAAGGTCTGACTTGTCTGACTTGTCTGACTTGTCTGACTTGTCCGACCTGTCTGACTTGTCTGACTTGTCTGACTTGTCTGACTTGTCTGACTTGTCTGACTTGTCCGACTCTTCCAGGATCACCGTCACCGGACCGTCGTTGAGCAGGCTCACGTCCATGTGCGCGCCGAAGACGCCGGTTTCCACGCGCAGCCCCTCGGTCCTCAGGGTGTCCGCCACGGCGTCGCACAACGGGCGGGCCAGCTCGGGGGGCGCCGAATCGGTGAACGACGGTCGTCGGCCCTTGCGGCAGTCGCCGTAGAGCGTGAACTGGCTCACCAGGAGCACGGCGCCGCCGACGGCGGCCAGATCCCGGTCGAACTTTCCCTGCTCATCGGGGAACAGGCGTAGTTGGGAGATCTTCCTCGCCACCCGGACGGCCGTCTCCGCCGTGTCGTCGCGGTGCACGGCCAGCAGGACCAGGAAACCCGGTCCGATGGCCCCGACCGTCTCGTCGTTCACCTTCACTTCGGCTTGTCGGACCCGTTGAATCACGCAGCGCATCGTCGCCCCTTCGCCCGCAGACTTGTGGCGGGTTTTCGCTTTCACGTCAAGACATAAACCAACCCCGTGCCACATTTTTTTCTGCGCCGGCGGGAATTTTTTCCGTCCGGCCTGTGTTCGCCGCATTGTTGTTGACTCCGATCGGGAGTTGTGGATATTTCCCCCGTGTCCGCTGAAGAGGTGAAGCATGTCGAAAATTTCATTGTTAATCGTTCTGTCCACGATGAGCCTTTTCCTGTTCTCCTGCAAGAAGGACACCTGCCCGCTGGGGCAGCAGCGTGTCTCGGGCAAGTGCATGTGCAAGACCGACTCGAACTGCCCCAAGGGAGAAATCTGCCGTGACGGCCGCTGCATCAAGGAGCTGCGCTCCGCGTGTCCGGCGGTGCCTTGCAAGGACGGCAAGGTCTGCGACAACGGCCTGTGCCGCGACTGCACCGAGGACGCCGAGTGCGGTGCCGGCAAGCACTGCTGGCAGGGCTCCTGCCGCGCCGACGGCAACGAGTGCGATCCCGACCGCGACTGCCCCATCGGCAAGAAGTGCTCCCACGGCTTCTGCGTCGACGACGTGAGCCCGGGCACCTGCGTGGGGGACGAGTGCAAGATCACGCCCCCGTGCGAGCTCGAGGATCTGTACTTCGAGTACAAGTCGGCCAACCTCTCCAAGGCCGGCCGCGAGGCGCTCAAGAAGAGCGTCGAGTGCATGAAGAAGGGCTCAGAGGTGGGGCTCGCCCGCGTGCACCTGATCGGCATGGCCGACCCGCGCGGCCCAGAGACCTACAACGACGACCTGTCTTCCCAGCGTCTGAAGACCGTTCAGGACGAGATCGCCCTGCTGGCCCCGGGCCTGGTGGGCAAGTTTCGCTTCACCTCCGAGCCGCTCGGCGAGTCCTGCGCCCAGGGCACCGACGAGGACTCCTGGGCCAAGGACCGCAAGGTCCACTTCATGTTCTACAAGAAGGTGGGGCAGGTCTGCCCCGAGTAGCCCCCATGATTCGATCCTGGTCCACGCCCCTGGCAGTCCGGCTGCTGCTGCCGGCGCTGCTGCTCCTGCCGATCCTGGCTGCCTGCGGGCCCGCCTGGCGCCCGGCCCGGCCCGCGCAGGTGGCCGCCCTGCATGACCGCCTGGACCGGCTCGAGCTGGCCATCACGAAGGACGACGATCTGCGCAAGAACCGACTTCGGGAGACCGTCGCCCAGACCAAGGAGCTCGACGCCATCGGCGCCGAGCGCTTCCTGTTCGCCAACGCCGTGGCCCGCCTCTGGTCGAAGCTCTTCCAGGATCTCGAGGGGTTGGGCCGGAGCCTGGACGTGGCCGGGCAGGGCATCGGCTACGTCGAGACCAAGACGCGGTTCGAGCGCGGGCGCCTGGACGAGGCCCGGGCCGCCTTCGACCTGCGGTTCGGGGAGACCCGCCGTCGCCTGCTCGAGCTCCTGTGCGCCCGCCGGCCCGAGGCCGCGCCCTGCCGGGCCGCCCCCGCAGCCGAGGAGAAGACCCCATGAACGTCCGCCTGCTGTTCCCTCTGGTGACCGTGCTGCTGCTGCCGTCGTGCGCCTGGTTCGTCTCGCGCAAGGAGGCCGACGAGCTGGGCCAGCGGGTCGAGCGCGTGTCCTCGGCCTTCGCGGCACGCTCCGCCGACGAGGCCACCTTGCGGGAGAACCTGACCCGCGTGAAGCTCGAGCTCGAGAAAATCCGCGAGGAGCGCGCTGGCTACCGTGGACGGCAGGTGCAGTTCATGGAAGAGACCCGCGGCCGGCTCGACGACCTGACTGCGCGCGTGCAGGACCTGGAGAAGCTCCTGGCCGCCGTCACCGGCCGCGTCGATGCCGAGCTCCACGCTCAACTGCAGGCCGTCCTCGCTGCCCTGGCCACCCGCGCCGCCGAGTTGACCGAGCTCGAGGCGCTCTCCCGCGAGGTCGCCTGGGTCTCCACCCAGCTCAAGCCCGAGGAGCTCGCCGAGGTGGTGGCCGCCCTCGCCGCGGCGAAGCAGTGGAAGCTCGCCCATGGCCACCTGGCGCTGCTGCTCCAGCGACACCCGGGCGCGCCCCAGACCGGGGCCGCCCTCGCCGGGCTCGTCGAGGCCTGCGTCGCGGCCTCCGAGTTCGCCAAGGCCATCCTCTACGCCGACCTCTACAGGCGGCAGTTCCCCACCGGCCCGGCGGCGGATCGCGTCACCTTCCGGCTGGCCCAGGCCCACGCCCAGTTCATGGACTGCGCCAAGGCCATCCCCACCCTCAAGGCCTACCTCGCCGCCTACCCCGGCGGGACCGACCTCCAGGCGGCCACCGCCCTGCTCGAGCACCTCGAGAAGATGCGCCACAGCCGCCAGGTGTGCGTCCCCTGATGGCCGCCCCGCGTCCCGGTGTCTTCCGTCTCGCCGGCGGGCTCGAGCCCCGCGGAGACCAGCCCCAGGCCATCGCCGGCCTTCTCGACGGGCTCGCCGCTGACGAGGCCTGCCAGGTGCTGCTGGGCATCACCGGCTCGGGCAAGACCTTCACCATGGCCAAGGTCATCGAGCAGTGGGGCCGCCCCACGCTCATCCTGGCGCACAACAAGACCCTGGCGGCCCAGTTGTTCGCCGAGTTCCGCCAGCTCTTCCCGCACAACGCGGTGCAGTACTTCGTCTCCTACTACGACTACTACCAGCCCGAAGCCTACCTGCCCGCCACCGACACCTACATCGAGAAGGACTCCGCTATCAACGAGGAGATCGACCGCCTGCGCCACGCCGCCACCAACGCGCTGCTGTCGCGGCCCGACGTGATCATCGTGGCCTCGGTGTCGTGCATCTTCGGCATCGGCTCGCCGCGGTTCTACCGGGACCTGGCGCTGGAGCTCGCCGTGGGGCAGGAGATCGACCGCGACGAGGTGCTGCGCCGCCTGGTGGACATCCAGTACGAGCGCAATGACTTCGACTTCTACCGGGGCACCTTCCGCGTCCGCGGGGACGTGGTCGAGGTGTTCCCGTCCGACTCGGACCGCACGGCCTGGCGCATCTCCTGGTTCGGGGACGAGATCGAGCGCATCCGCGAGTTCGACCCGTTCCTGAACCAGGCCGTGCAGGACGTCCCCGCGACGCTGATCTTCCCCAGCAGCCACTACGTCGTGCCAGAGCAGGACCTGCGCCGCGCCCTGTCGGATATCCGCGAGGAACTGCGAGAGCGCCTGACCGAGTTCAACGGCTCGGGCCGGCTCCTCGAGGCCCAGCGCCTCGAGCTGCGCGCCACCTCGGATCTGGAGATGCTCGAGACCGCCGGCTACTGCAAGGGCATCGAAAACTACAGCCGGCACTTCGACGGGCGTGCCCCGGGGGAGCCGCCGGCCACCCTCATCGACTACTTCCCGAAGGACTTCCTGCTCTTCATCGACGAGTCCCACCAGACGCTGCCCCAGGTGCGCAGCATGCTCAAGGGCGATCTCTCCCGCAAACGGAACCTGGTCGACTTCGGCTTTCGCCTGCCGTGCGCGCTGGACAACCGGCCCCTCTCTTTCGACGAGTTCCAGGCCCGCGTGAACCGGGTCGTGTGCGTCAGCGCCACCCCCGGCGACTGGGAGCTCGCCCGCACCCAGGGCGTGGTGATCGAGCAGATCGTGCGGCCCACCGGGCTCCTGGAGCCGGCCATGGAGGTGCGCCCCTCGGACGGCCAGCTCGACGACCTCCTCGAGGAGATCCGACGGTGCAGGGAGCGCGACGAGAAGGTCCTGGTGGTCACCCTCACCAAACGCTCGGCCGAGCGCCTCACCGAGTATTACGGCGACCTGGGCGTGCGCGTGCGCTATCTGCACTCGGACGTCGAGACCCTCGAGCGCATCGAGATCCTGCGGGACCTGCGCCTGGGCGAGTTCGACGTGCTGGTGGGCATCAACCTGCTGCGCGAGGGCCTCGATCTGCCCGAGGTGTCGTTGGTGGCCGTGCTCGACGCCGACACCGAGGGTTTTCTGCGCTCGGATCGCTCGCTGTTCCAGATCAGCGGCCGCGCCGCCCGCCACCTCAACGGGCGGGTAATCCTCTACGCCGACCGCGTCACCGACGCCATGCGCACGGTCCTCGCCGAGACCGATCGCCGCCGCCGCGTGCAGGAGGACTACAACCGCGAGCACGGCATCGAGCCCGCCTCCATCGTGAAGGACATCGTCGACATCAACAAGATGATCGGCCTGGACCGCCCCGCCGCCGAGCCCGCCCGCCAGGCGAAGATCGACCCCGCCAAGGCCGAGGCCGCCATCGTCAAGCTCACCCGCAAGATGCGGGAGGCCGCCCGCAAGCTCCAGTTCGAGGAGGCCGCCCGCCTGCGCGACGAGATCCGCGCTCTCGAGGACCAGGTCCTGGGTTCCTGAGCTTTTCAGAAGCCTGACTTCCCTTCCCTGCATGTTTTTGGTAAGTTGTCTTCACACGGGAGTTCAAACACCATGAAAAACCGCATATTTTTCATTCCTCTGTCGCTCATTTGCCTTCTCGGCTGCGGTCGCCCCGCGTCGAAGCCCGCGTCGGCCAAGACCGCGTCCCCGGCGAAGGTCGAACCCGAGGGCGCCCCGGCGAAGGCCGATCCCAAGGTCGCCCTGGCGGCCCCCCTTCAGGACCTGCCGCCGGACCTGACGCGCGCGAAGGCGGAGAAGGAGCTGGAGGCGTTGCTGGCGCGCCTGGGAAAGGACGCCGGACGACCGATTGACGTGAGGAAGGTCCTCTCCGACGCGCTCCCCGAGCTGGCCGACCGGGTGGACGGCCTGTCACTCCCCCAGAAGGCCGTGGTGCGCGTCCTTCCCCTGCGCGGCGCCCGGCTGGCCGGGGCGCTGCTGGACGTGGTCGATCCCAAGGCCGACAAGTGCGACACCCAGGGGCTCAACGCGCAGCTCCACGTGGCCCTGGTCCGCGACCCGGCGACGGGCCAGTCGGAGCTCCGGATCGAGAGCGTGTCCAGCGACGACGCGCTGGTCTTCAGGGGCAAGGACGTCAAGGTCACCTTCGTCGACGGGGCCCGGGATCCCAACCTGTTCATCCTGAGCTACGATTACTCGAACCAGGAAGATGAATGCGTCGACCGCATGGTCAGCGTCGATGGCGATTACCAGATCATCTTCACGTTCAGGGACGGGGACATCGACCAGATGCCTCCGGTGAAGGACCTCGAGACCGAACACGAGCCCGGCAGAGAGGTCAAGACCAGCTCCAACCTCCGCTGGTTCACCGGCGGGGCCACGGATCTCCTCGCGGTGACGGTCTTCGAGCAGACCACTTACATCGAGACGGGCGACGGGATGGACGGGCGGACCGCCACCTGCGTTCGTACCAGTTCAATATATGTATATGGACCCAAGGGCTGGGAGCCGTTCGACGGTCCGCTCACCAAGGCCAGGCAACTGTACCCCGTGCTGAAGGCCGTGCCCGGCGAGGGCGCAGCCGACACCGTCGAGGCCTGCGAAGCGCTCTCCGACAAACTCTAGCGAAGATCTCAGTCACTTCCCCAGGTCTGTCCAGTAGTTGGACACTGTCCAACAGATAGACACTTTCGTTCCGCGGATTCATTCCATCCAAACTGTACGGTCATGGCCAATCAAGGGTTTTCTCCCTCTCCGTGGAGCTGGCCCGGGATTTGCGAATGAGGACGACGCCCTGACGGGCTTGGACGCCTCGCGTCGAAAGGAGCTCCCATGAAGACTCGTATTCGCACCCTGACCGCCGGATTCTTTGCCATCCTGCTGGCCGCCTGCACCGCCGGACCCACCGGCGACGAGCCGGGAACCGTCCCCGACGTGGAGGCTGGCCTCCACCAGGGCGTGACTCTGATCGATCTCCAAGCCGACTTCTCCTTCACGGCCGCGTTCCGCAAGGGCGACGACGTCATCTACCTGCAGGCCCTGCGCGGCGCCCCGGCCCCCGAGGAGTACCGTGCCGAGCCGGGCTTCCCGCAGCACGAGATCGACGCCCGCGTCACCGACGAGGAGGGCCGCATCCTCTACGTGCGCCAGGGCGGCGACGACTTCATCGACCCCACCTGGGCCGACGATCTGGTGTGGTCCGAGAGCCTGCCCCCGCGGCGCACCCCCAACGGCGCCCTCTTTGAGATGATCCCCGAGGCCATGGAGGCCGTCGAGGCCGAGATCGCGAAGCGCCACGGCGCCCCGGCCGTGGCCAGCGTGGCCTCCGAGCTCGGCGCGCTGCGCGACTTCGGCCGCACGGCCCGTGCGGCGGTCGTCGCCTCCGAGCTCGAGGTCATCGATCGTGTCTCCTCCGAGGGTTTCCTGAGCCCCGAGATGCTCGACGCCCTGGACGCCGACGAGTTCGTCGCCGGTGGCGGTGGCACCGACGGCGAGGAGGACTACCCCCAGTACTACATCTCCGGCTGGTACAAGATGACCCTGCACGACAAGGATGGCACCGCCGGCCTGTATCGCCACTCGGCCACCCGCGTCCACATCCTGCGCGTGTCGGGCGTCTATTCTTACTATGATTTCTGCAACCACGGCACCTGCGCCAACGACATGGGCCAGAAGTGCGCGCTCTATCAGGTCCACAAGCCCGCCTGGACCGCGCTCAGTTGCAACACCGGCTACAACGCCAAGTCCCAGGACGGCGGTCACAACTGCCACGACGACTCCCGCGTCCAGATGGCGGCCTTCATCTTCGGACCCGTCATGGCCCGCAACCAGTACTGGTGCAACGACGGCGACAACTCCTGCGACATCAGCAACAACTTCTGGTACGGCGACCAGGAGGGCTCCCCGGAGTGCAACGACTCCACCAGCCGCGGCTACAACCACCCGAACATGCAGGAGTTCTGGGCTTCCAACACCAACTCGGCCCAGCAGAACACGGCCAACTTCAACATCATCCTGAGCGCCGGCGGCACCTATGACATCTACACCTGCGGCCACGCCTCCGGCGACACCTACATCCGCCTGTTCGACGCCGCCGGAAACCAGGTCTCCGCCAACGACGACAACTGCTCCAGCCTGCAGTCCTACCTGACCTTCACCGCCCCCGCCAGCGGCACCTACCAGGTCCGCGCCGGGTGCTTCGGCTCCGGCTCCTGCAACGGCAAGGTCCGCGTGCGGCTCTCCGGCACGACCACCTCGCCGCCGTCCACCTTCTACTCGGCCGAGAACACCAACTCCGCGCAGCAGAACACACGCAACTTCTACTATTACCTGTCGTCCGGCTACACCTACACGTTCACCACCTGCGGCAACACCCAGACCGACACCTACCTGCGCCTGAAGAACTATGCCGGGACCGAGGTGGCCTACAACGACGACGACTGGAACGCCTGCCCCGCCCACGGCACCTCTTCGACCATCCGGATCGCGGTCACCTCGTCCGGCAGTTACTACATCCACGCCGGCTGCTTCGGCTCCGGTACCTGCAGTGGCGTCGTGACCCAGTCCTCGGTGCTCACCCCCACGGTGGCCGATCCCATCAAGGCCACGGAGACCCTCTCCTACTAGCACGGTCCCTGCAGATCTCCTCCCTGCTCCCACTTAAACTGTCTAAAAATCAGACAATGTCTTAATATTTTACAGTTTGCATGCCGTGCGTGAAACCCCCATGTGAAGAAAAAAGCCAGCCAAATATGGACTTTTCTGACGTTGTCCATATTGGCATCATTATTGCGACCTTACAGGCGCTTTTCCATGAGACCGCACGCGCCCGCGCGCCGAAAGGAGCCTGCCCATGAGAACCCGGACCCTCTTCCTCGCGTTCTTTTCTCTCGCCCTGTTCACGACCGGCTGCGGCGCCGACCTCGTTGCGCCCGCAGCGGAACCCGATGCGGGACCTCAGTTGGCCCAGGGCCTGACCGTGCTCGATGTCCAGAAGGACTTCTCCTTCACCGCCGCTTTTGTTCAGGGCGAGGACGTCATCTACCTGCAGGCCGTGCGTGGCCGGCCCACGCCCGCCGAATACCGGAACGACCCCTCCGTGCCGCTCTTCGAGACCGACGCCCGCATCACCGACAAGGAAGGGCGCCTGCTCTACGTCCGGCGCGGCGGCGACGACTTCGTCGACCCGACCTGGGAGGACGACCTGCTCTTCTCCGAGAGCCTGCCGCCCTCTGCCACCTCCAACCGCAGGCACCTCGAGATGGCGGCGGCAGCCACCAAGGTCCTCGAGGACGGCCTCGCCCGCCACGCGGGTGTCCAGGCAGCGGCCACCCTGTTCAACGAAGTGATCGCCCTGCGTGAGTTCGGCGCCACCGTCCCGCAGGCCATCGCGGCCTCGGACGAGGCCGTGCGCGCCCACGTGGCCGAGCACGGTGCCTTCCCCGTCCTCGCGGGCGGCGGCGGCACCGACGGCCCCGAGGACGCCATGAAGTACCTCGACGCCGGCTGGTATTTCATCGCCGTGCACCAGAAGGACATCTCCTTCACCTTCGGCACCGGCAAGCACAGCGCCACGCGCATCCACAAGTACAACACCAGCAACGGCGCCTATACTTACTTCGACTTCTGCAACCACGGCACCTGCGCGGGCAGCATGGGCGAGAAGTGCCGCCTGATCATGATCGACAAGCCCGCCTGGACCGCCATGACCTGCAACACCGAGTACAACACGTGGTCCAACAGCCCGGGCCACAACTGTCATGACGACACCCGCGTGCAGATGGCCGCCTTCGTCTACGGCCCGTCCATGGCCCGCAACCAGTACTGGTGCAACGACGGTGACAGCGACGTGGACCTCTCGGGCGGCTTCGAGCAGGGCGGCTCCCCCGACTGCAACGAGGGCACCGACACGGGCTACAACCACCCGAGCATGCTCAACTACTCGGCCTCCTACACGTACTCGGCGACCCAGTCTTCGCCTCAGTTCTCCCTGATCCTGGCCGGCGGTGCCACCTACCAGATCAGCACCTGCGGCAAGACCTCCACCGACACCTACCTGCGCCTGAAGGACGCTGCCGGCTCCGAGGTCGCCTACAACGACGACGACTACGGCTGCGGCTATAACCGCGCCAGCACCATCAACGTCACCCCGAACACCTCGGGGACCTACACCCTGCACGCCGGCTGCTACTCGACCAACGCCTGTAACGCCAAGGTGTGGGTGAAGCTCGTGAGCTCGGCCTCCCCGCCGCCGCCGCCGCCGCCGCCGCCCCGGCCGGCCAACTACTATGAGGCGTCCTACACCTATTCGGCCACGCAGAACACGGTGCCCTTCTGGTTCTGGCTCGACGCCGGCTACGCCTACAGTTTCAGCACCTGCGGAACCTCCGCAACCGACACCTTCCTGCGCCTGCAACAGGAGGTGTGGGACTATGACTACTGGTATTCGTACTACTCCGAGGTGGCTTATAACGACGACGCTTGCGGCCTGCAGTCGACGATCGCCTTCACCGCGTACACCTCCGGCTGGTACGTCGTCCAGGCCGGCTGCTATTCGACCGGCTGGTGCGACGGCGCCGTGAACATGACCATCACGGGCTACGTCGGTGTGCCGTACGACCCGTACAACGACCCGTACTATTACTAGATCTCTCCCACGCCCGCCCGCCTCCAATCCGGAAATAGTGTATAAATATTGGACACTGTCAAAAAGTTGGCCAAAAAATCCGGGTTGAATACCCTGTGTCATAAGTGGAAATCTTTAGGAAAATCAAGGAAAATATAGATTCCGGCCCTATTGGCACGGACCTTGCGAATTCACCGCGCACCTGAAACTGCTGCGCCTGACGCACCGTCCGAAAGGAGTCCGAACCATGAAGCGCCTCATCCTCGCCCTGACCTCTCTGTTTGTGTGGAGCTGCACCCCCGTCGCGGAGAAGACCGGCGACGCCGCCCTCGAAGACGGCCTCACCGTGTATTCGATCAGCGAGACGGGCATCTCCCTGGCCTACAAAAAGGGTGACCTGGTCATCAAGATGGACGCCCTGCGCGGCGCCCGGACCCCCGAGATGTATCAGCAGGACCCCGACGCCCCGAAGTGGGAGGTGGACGCGAAGATGACGGACGGTGAAGGCCGCGTCTTCTACACCGCCCGGGGCGGCGACAACTGGGTGGATCCCACCTGGGCGACGGAGCTCGAGCTGCAGCCGGAGCTCTTCGAGGACCGCATGCCCAACGAGGCGCTCTATCTGCTCGCCGCCGAGGCGGCCGCCGTGCTCGACGTCCAGGTGGCGGCGAAGGCCGGCGACGCCCTCGCCATGAAGGTGGCCCCGCTCCTGCGCCCCCTGCGCAACTTCGGCGCCAGCGCCCCGATGGTGTATTTCCAGCACAAGCTGCGCCTGCACGAGCACCTGGGTGAGCTCGGGCTGCTGAACCCCGACGACGACCCGGTGGTGACCGGCCCCAACGGCGAGGTCCTCTTCGGCTCCGGCGGCACCACCTGTGACGCGTGGACGACCTACAGTTCCAACTACTATTACATCGAGATCCACGACAAGAGCACGGCGGTCATCGCCCGCCACAGCGCCACGCGCCTGTTCCAATGGCTGGGCTACTGGTCCTGGGTGCACGACAACTGCAACCACGGCACCTGCGCCGGCGACATGGGGTACAAGTGTCATCTGGAATACTACGAGGCCGTCGAAGACTACAAGCCCTCCTGGGAACTCCAGTCCTGCGGCACCGAATACGAAGCCTTCTCCAACGACGGCCACAACTGCCACGACGACTCCCGCGTGCAGATGGCCAACTTCGTCTACGGCAACGGCCACAACAAGGGCCCGGGCTGGAACTTCTGGTGCAATGGCGACGAGGACAGCGACATCTCCGCGTGGCCCGGCGACCAGGGCGGCAGCCCGGCCTGCTCGACGAGCAAAGACGACGGCTACAACCACCCCGACATGTGCCGGTACCAGGGCACTCACGGGTACAACGGCGCCGGCGGCTGTTACTGCGACTCGGCCTGTCTGACCTACAACGACTGCTGCATCGACGGCCCTTGGTAGAGCTCTCCATCACGACCCGCCGGCGCATCGCGCCATTTAGTCCAGAATTTATACAGCCGTCCAAATAATACACATGACAATGGTCGCGGAGACCAACTGTCAACTGGTCGAACTCCCTGTCACTTCAGGGGATTGTCCTGAATCTCCGGGTTTGGCATACCCGATGCTAACAGGCCGCTGCGTTTTCGAACGCGCGGGATCACTTGCGGTCCCGAAGGAGTCCGTCGATGAAGTGCACCCTGACCACCCTGTTCCTGAGCCTGTTTTTGATCTCCTGCACGGGCGCCGACCTCGACGCTGGCGCGCCGGCCTCCGGCGCCGACCTGCGTCAGGGGGTGACACTGCTGGACGTGCAGCCGGGCTTCTCGTTCACCGCCCGCTTCGTGAAGCACGATGAGGTGATCTTCGTGCAGGCCGTACGTGGCCAGCGCACTCCCGAGATCTACCAGCAGGATCCCGGGAGCCCCCGCTTCGAGATCGACGTCCGCATCACCGACCGCGACGGCCGCATCCTGTACTTGCGCCGCGGCGGTGACGCCTTCGTGGATTCCACCTGGCAGGACGAGCTGCTGCTGCAGGACCTTTTGCCCCCTTCCGCGGGCTCCAACGAGCACCTGTTCGCCATGATCGACGAGGCCACCGACGCCATCGAGGATGAGCTGCTGGGCATGGGTCATAACGTGACTCTGCTCGACGAGCTGGCCGCGGTCCGCGGGTTCGCCCGCAACGCTCCGGCCGCCTACCTGCAGTCCCAGTCCCAGGTCACGGCCGAGGTCGCCAAGCACGGTTTCTTCAACCCCGAGCTCTACGAGGCGGGCGGCGGCGGCTCGCTGGCCGGCGAGGAGGCAGACGCCCTGTCCCTCTCCGCTGGCTGGTATTACGCGGCGGTCCACGACAAGAGCACGGCCATCATCGCCCGCCACAGCGGTGTGCGCCTGCACCAACTCAACGGCTCGGGCACCTTCGCCTACTACGATTTCTGCAATCACGGCACTTGCCCCGCCGAGATGAGCCAGAAGTGCTCGCTCATCAAGATTAACCGGCCCGCCTGGTACTTGCCGGCCTGCTCCACCCCGTATGACGCCTTCTCCGACGGTGGGGGTCACAACTGCCACGACGACGCCCGCATGCAGATGGCGAGCTTCGTCTTCGGCGCGTCGAACAACGGCTCGCAGTGGTGGTGCAACGGCAACGACGACGACACCGACATGTCCGCCCCTCCGGGAGACCTGGACGGCTCGGCCGACTGCAGCGCCGACCAGTACCGCGGCTATAATCACTACAACATGTTCTGGTACACCGCGTCGAACACCAACTCCGCCCAGCAGTACACGGTGAACTACACCGTGAAGCTGGCCGCCGGCGCCACCTACACCTTCAGCACCTGCGGCTCCACCTCCGAAGACACCTACCTGCGCCTGAAGAACTCCTCGGGCACCCAGGTGACCTACAACGATGACGCCTGCGGCACGCAGTCCACCATGACCTACACCCCGTCGACCGCGGGCACCTACACCATCGCCGCCGGCTGCTATGGTTCGGGCTCCTGCACCGCGCGCATCAAGATCAGCCTGGTCTCGTCGACCGCGGCGCCCACCACCACCGAGAACACCGAGTACCTGGCCGGCTACAGCGCGTCGAACACCAACTCGGCGCAGGATCACGCCAACACCATCACGGTCTTTTTAAACCTGTCCTACGGCAAGACCTACACCATCTCGACCTGCACCTACTCCACTACCGACACCTATCTGCGGCTCTACAACTCCGCGGGCACGAACGTCTCTTCCAACGACGACGCCTGCGGCACGCAGTCCACCATCACCTACGCGCCGTCCTCCAGCGGCACCTACCGCCTCGAGGCCGGCTGCTACGGCTCGGGTGCCTGCTCCGCCTCCAGCATCAAGGTCAGTTTCTAAGAGACAGGGTGAAAGACAGGAGGGCACGCACGCCGGCGCGCATGAGCAGGCAGCGCGTGGACATGAAGACAGCTTCAGCTGTCCACCGTGTCGCGTGGCGTTCGGAAGGCCGCGTTAGCGGCCTTCATGAACGCCGGAAGGCCGCGGCAGCGGCCTTCATGTCCACTATGGCACAATCAGCGCCACCAGACCGTCGGTGTTCGTGCGGGATGCCGAGAGTTGCTGGGCGGGGACCGTGCACTCGCCCACGAGCTGGCACTCGGGGGCCACGAGATAGGCGCGGACCTCCATGGACGACAGGGGGACGCCCCGCTCGTCCTGAACCAGGACCCGGACCATGGCGGGGGGCGCGGGCTTGAAGGAGAAGGTGGTGCTCGCGCGCATCTGGGCCACGATCTGGTCGAAGAAGGTGGTGTTGGGGTACTTGAGCCGGTCGGGGAAGATCAGGCTGAAGTCGTAGTAGCCGGGATCCAGCAGCAGGGTGAACCAGCCCGAGGAGTCGGTCTGGGTGGACGGCTGGTAGGTGGTGCCGATCATTGATTCGTTGGTGTTCCCCGTCGAGGATGTGGACGGCGTGGCCTTGATCGTGACCTGCGGGAGCGGGAGGTCGTCGTCGGGAGACAGCACCTGACCCACCGCGGTGACGCGGCGCTCGAGCTCGATGCTCTCACCGTATCCGGAGAGGGGACCCACCTCGAGCTGCTTCTTGGTGGAGGCGAACGGTGAGTCGATGGGTGTCATCACCGTGACCTCGTACACACGGCCGGTCTCGTGGTCGCCGGGTACCAGGGACACGGTCACGTTGCCCTCCTCGTCGGTGGTGCCCTCGGCCACCACCACGCCGTTGTCCCGGGTGCCGCCGCCTACCACGGTCTTGAAGGTGACCTGGGCGCCGGGGACCACGGTCCGACCGCCGGACGTGTTGTAGCCGAAGATGTTGGTGCCGAAGGTGATCGGCGGTGCCAGCGCCGGGATGATCAGGTCGCCGGCCTCGTACCCGTCGTCGCCATGGGTTTGAGACCAGGTCTCGAGGGCGGCCGCGTCGATCTCGAAGAGCACCGAGGGCTGGACCAGGCCGGTCTCCCCGGCGCCGGTGAAGATCGACAGGCTCGCGGGGCGGTCGGTGAAGCGGCAGCGGAACTCGCCGGTGTTCTCGGGCATCGCCGAGGTGGTCGCCACGGTCGAGGAGGCGCCGGTCTCGAAGTCGAAGATCCAGACGGTCGCATTGGTGACGGGCTGCCCGTCGGCGTCCACCAAGCGCCCTATGACCTCGTAGTTCACCACGCCCATGGTGAAGTTCACGGTCGTGTCGTGCTTGAACTCCTCGTAGACCAAGAGCGGGGCGACGGTGGTGGCCGGCTGGGGGACGACCTGCAGCACGTAGAGGTCCGGCTGCACGAAGGTGAGGTCGTAGGGGACGCCACCCGAGTCGACGCTGCCCAGGGACTGGGAGGCCGAGGTGACGCCGCGCCCGGGGATGTGGGAGAGCCGGTACGAAAGGAGCAGGGCCTGCACGGTGGCGTCGAGGGTGTTGGTGCGCACGGTGCCCTCAATGGTGAACGGGTCGGGGATGGTCACGCGGATCACGCCGTCGGCGTCGGGGACTAGCTCGGTGGGGCCGAGGTCATAGATAAGCTGGCCCAACTTGGCGCTGCCCACGCGCTGGTCGTAGATCTCGATGCCCAGAGGGAGCTCGAGGGGGTCGCGCACGGCCCAGCAGGTGCCGTTCGGGCCGCAGGCGTGGCCGGGGCCGCACTCGTCGTCATGCAGGCAGAGGTCGTCGTTGTTGTATTCGGAGGCACCGTCCACGGCGCAGGCCGCCAGGAGCCAGCCCAGCAGGGCTAGGAGCAGGGAGGAAAACCGTCGGGTCTTCATGGCGACTCCTCCTCTTTCGAATATTCATTGTTCTCTGCCCTGTCGATTTCACCGCTCTTCTTGCTGGTCTGGATGCAGACCACGACGAAGCCCCAGACGTCAGCCGGGGTCAGGGTGGCGCGCCACTTGGGGTGCACCTCGGAGTTGGCGTTGAAGGCGTCGGCGATGACCACCTCGATGTAGTGCCGGGTGCCGCTGACGTCGCCGCGCTCGGACGCGCAGAACAACTTCTTCTGGATGAGAAAGCCCTGCTCGCGGACCGTCTTGGACTCGGCGTCGGGGTCATCGGGGTCCGCACCGGTGAGGCCGCCGGTGGTGACGATGGTGGTGAGCTTCTGGGAGTCCGAGGCCAGGGCGTAGTCGCGATAGATCCGGAAGGGAATCTCGTCGTAGACGTCGGGATCCTCGACCACGAAGTTCAGGCTCAGGTCGTGCAGGCTGTCGATCTCGACGTCGACCTTGAACTGGGGGGTGATGCGGTCTCGCAGGAAGCGCGGCGGCGTCTTGGACTCGACGGGCTCGGGCTCGAGGGGGAACGGAACCACGCAGGATGTGAGCAGGACCATGGCAAACACCGACCAGAGTCGCATCGCAAGCGACCTCCGGCGGGTCGTAAAGCAAATCGCGTGCCAGCGGGTCGTCGGCGCGTCGAACCCGCGTTCGGCGACGTCAGGACCGGCCTTTGGCCCCCTGGGGGCGCACCCGACCGCGACACTTCTGTCAGGCCGGCAGGGACCGTCGTCCCGGTGGGAGAGGGGGTCAGGTCGGTATTTCTTCATCGCCCTTGTTTTCCAGATAGCGGAAAATCGTGCGCGGATCCACCCCCAGGTCGCGGGCGGCCTGGGTGCGGTTGCCGTTGTTCTTCTCGAGGACCTGGAAGATGTACTGCCGGGTGAAGTCCTCCCGCGCCTGGGCGAGGGGCTTGATGGGCACCCAGGCGTTGGGATCCACGCCCAGGTCGGCAGCCGAGAGTGTGGTGCGATCCGCGAGCACGATGGCGCGCTTGATGCGGTTCTCCATCTCCCGGACGTTGCCCGGCCAGGCGTACTTGCGCAGGACCTCGGCGGCGTCCGGGGAGAAGTCCACCACCGGCGAGGAGAACTCGGCGCGGAACTTTTGCAGCAGGTACTTGGCGATGACCAGGATGTCGTCGCCGCGGTTGCGCAGGGGCGGCAGGTGGAGGTTGACCACGTTGATGCGGTAGTACAGGTCCTCGCGGAAGCGGCCCTCGGCCACCTCCCGGGTCAGGTCGCGGTGGGTGGCGGCCAGGATGCGGATGTCCACCTTCTCGGGCTTGGAGTCGCCCACCCGGGTGACCATGCGCTCCTGGATCGCGCGCAGCAGCTTGACCTGCAGCGTCTGAGGGAGATCGCCGATCTCGTCCAGGAAGAGGGTCCCGCCGTCGGCCGCCTGGAAGCGCCCCTCGCGGGTGGCCACGGCGCCCGTGAAGGCTCCCTTGACGTGGCCGAACAACTCGCTCTCGAGGAGCGACTCGGGGATGGCGCCCATGTTGATGGCCACGAACGGTCCCGCCGAGCGGGTGGAGCGCCGGTGCAGCTCCCGGGCGATCATCTCCTTGCCGGTGCCGGTCTCGCCGGTGATGAGCACGGAGACGTCGGTGGGCGCGATCTTGGCGATGGTGCGGTAGACCTCCTGCATGGACGGGCAGGAGCCCACGATGTCGCCGAACTGGGTGCGCTCGAGTTTTTCGTGGAGCTGCCGGTTGTCCAACTGCAGCTCGTCGAGGATCAGCGCGTTGCGCACCACCAGGCTCGCGAGCGAGGAGAACACGGTGAGGATCTCGAGGGTCTGCTGCACGAACAGGCCGCGGATGTTCGAGTTCCCGACGTAGATCAGGCCGATGAGGTTGCCGCGGTCCAGGAGCGGCACGCACATGACGCTGTTGAGGTTGAGGTCCATGACCGAGCGGGCGGTGGCGAAATCCTCGTGGTTCAGCGCGTCCGACACGATCAGTGGCTTCTTGTTGCGCACGACCCGGGCGATGATGCTGTCGGACACCTGGTCCACGGCCTGCGCGATGTTCTCGCGGTTCACGTTGCGCGCGACCTTGATGTCCAGCTTCTCGTTCTGCGTGAGGATGAGGAAGCCCTTGTCCGCCCCCGTGATCTCGACGACCACGTCCATGAGGTTCTCGAGGACCACGGCCAGGTCCGTCTCGTTGAGGATGCGGCGCGCCACGTCGAACAGTTTCTGGTAGTCGCCGGCGCCCTGGGGGCCGCGGGGCCGCGCGGGTTCGGCCGCGGGCTCCCGCTCGAGGAAGACCACCTCGGCGTCGCCGAAGCGCAGGGTGTCCTCGTCCGAGAGCTTGTGCTTGCTGCGCCGGCGTCCGTTGACCAGGAAGGTGTTCTTCCCCTCGGTGGCCAGCACCTGGTAGCTCTTGCCGTCGAACAGCAGGTGGGCGTGGACGTCGTCCACCAGCGGATCCCGGATGACGACGTCGTTGGCCTCGTCGCGGCCGATGGTCGTCATCTTCTTGAACAGGGTGTACACCTTGACGTGGTTCTGCACGCGAACTCGCAGGTTGGCCATCTAGAAATCCCCTTGCACGCCGAGCACGAAGCCGCCGCCCTCCAGCGGGGCCCCGAACATCTCCAGGCGTCGACGACCGGGCACGTACCGGCGGTCGGTGGTCTTGCGCGTGGGCTTGTGGAACACCAGGGCGTCCACGACCGAGGCCATCCACAGGGCGAAGAAGGCGGCGCCCGCGCCGACCTGCAGGTACTGGATCTGCCGGGCCGAGACCTTCTCCTCCTGGGGGACCATGCCCCGCGGGTACTTGTATTTCAGATACGTGTAGGCCGAGACGCTCATCGCACCGGTCAGCGCCTGCAGGCCCACGAACATCCAGCCCTTGCCGTCCTGGCCGTTCTGGAACTGCCCCAGGCCCAGCGGGAAGAAGTTGAACAGCATGTAGTTCTTGTGGATGACCGTGGTCTCCCGCAGGACCGGGGCGTTGCGCCGCAGCTCCTCCTGGATCCGGCGCTCGGCCTCCTCTTTCTCGCGCTTCTTGCGCTCCTCCTCTTCCCTTTTCAGGCGCTCGATCTCCTGGAGCTTCTCGCGCAGCTTGCTGCGCACTTCGTTGAAGAACACGATGGCGCCGGCGGGGACCACGACCGGGTCGAGCTTGAAGTCCGGGCGCCGGTTGAGCAGCATGGTGAAGGCCTTGGTGGCCTCGCCCGGGTTGTTCAGGAACCAGTACGACAGGCCCAAAAGGCGCAGGGCCTTGATCTCCTCGTCCTCGGTGGAGAACTGGCTGGTGGGGTATAGCAGGTTCGACAGCAGGTCGATGACGCGCTGGTGGTTGCCCTGCAGGGACTCCTGGGACGCGAGCTCGAGGCGGCCGGCGGGCTCGACCGGGTCGGGGGCGGGCTGTGCCGGGGCGGGCTGCGCCAAAATTGTCCAGAGGGAGAGAAAAAGCCACATCATCGTTACAGTCCGACGCACTATAAACCGCATCGGAGAACGTCACAAGTTCAATATCGTAGGGGTGCTGCGGTGACCACAGAGACCGTGTGCGGGGACACACGGCCGAGGTCCGGTTTCCGGAGACATTGTCGGTGCGTCGAACAGGGAGGGAGGGGCTGGCTACAGCGCCGAGTCGGAGGGCATGACCGGGGTGGGGGTCAGGCTCTTCCCGGAAACCAGGCCGTTTCCGAGTGAGCCGTATACCTGGGTGCCCCAGCACCAGGCCGAGCCGTCCGTCTTCAACACGCAGGAATGACTCACCCCCACCGACAGTGCGGTGACGCCCGAGGCTAGCCCGGAGACCAGGACGGGAGACTGCCGGCTGGTCGTGGTCCCGTCGCCGATTTGCCCGTTGACGTTGCTGCCGGTGCAATAAACGGGACCGGTGGTCAACTGGGCGCAGGTGTGGTTTCCGCCGGCGGCCACCCTGGCCACGTTCGTGCCCAACGTCGCCATGCCCATCCAGACCGGCGCGAGGCGGTTGGTCGTGGTTCCGTCTCCCAGTTGACCGCTGCCATTGCGGCCCCAGCACCATGCGGCGTTGTTGGCGCGGATGGCGCAGGCGTGATAATTACCGGTGGAGACGGCTTGGACCCCGGTGGTCAGCCCGGAGACCTGGACGGGGACGTTGGAGTTCGTCGTGGAGTTGTTCCCGAGCTGGCCGCTCACGTTGTTGCCCCAGCACCAGACGGAACCGTCGGTCTTCAGGGCGCAGGTGAAGTCGAAGCCGGTGTGCACGCTGGTGACGCCGGAGGAGAGGCCGGAGACAAGTACGGGGACGTTGGAATCTGCCGTCCCCCCATTGCCGAGCTGGCCGTTGTTGTTGCTGCCCCAGCATCTAGTTTCAAAGGTATACCGGTCAATAGCACAGGAAAAATGGCCCCCGACCGAAATCTGTGAAGGGTTGATTGCGAGGACCTTGACCGGGACATATGATGTCGTGTTGGTGCCATCTCCGAGCGTTCCCGCGCCGTTGACCCCCCAGCAGTACCCAAAGGTGTTCATGATTGCGCATGAATGCCAAAATTGATGGCTGACCATCGAATATGGCTGATTGTCGTTGGATCCAGCAACTTGACCGGGAATTGCCCGGTCCGCGTTGACACCGCTGCCCAGGGAATCCCCGTACCCCCAGCACCAGATGGTCCCGTTCGCCTTCAGACCGCAGGCGCCGTAGCCACCGGCGGAGAGGCTCACGAAGATGTCGGGCAGGTTGCACACGTATTGCGTCTGGTCGACCTCGGGATCCGACAGCACGCCGTCACCGTCGTCGTCGATGCCCGTTTCCAGTTTCACGCCGCCGAAGAAGCAGACGCCGCCCTTGGCCGCGTTGGTGGCCCGCAGCAGGCGGATGCCCCCGTCGGCGCCGGCGTCGCCCTGGGCGCCGTTGCAGACATAGCGGGTGGTGGTGATCTCGCCGATGTCGAGCACGCCGTCGTCGTCGAGATCCAGGCCGGTCTCGATCTTCTGGCCTCCGTCGAGGCAGTTGACGCCGGCCGCTTCAGCCGTCACGGTGACCAGGCTGTCATGGCCGTCGGTGCCATCGGTGCCGTCGGCGCCGTGGCAGACGTAGCGGGTGGCGGTGACCTCGCCGGCGTCGAGCACGTGGTCCCGGTCGAGGTCGAGGCCGGTCTCGATCTTCTGGCCGCCCTCGGCGCAGTTCACGCCGACCGGCTCCGCGGTCACCGCGGCGAGGCTGTCGAGGCCGTCGGCGCCATCGCTGCCGGCCGACCCGGTGACGCCGTGGCAGACCACCTGCTCGGCCTGGACCTCGGAGGCGTCGAGCTGCCCGTCGTGGTCGTCGTCGGGGCCCGAGAGTACCCGGACGCCGCCCGTCGAGCAGTCGGTCCCCGGGGGCTCGGGGACCACGTCGACCAGGTTCGCCGTCGCATCGACGCCGTCGGTGCCATCGACGCCGTCGGCGCCGTTGCACACGTAGAAGGACGATGACGCCTCCATGTCGTCGAGGTAGCCGTTGCCGTCTCCGTCGATGCCCGTCAGCACACGCTGTCCGCCATACGGGCAGTTGCCGCCGGCCGGCTCGTCTTCGCGCCGTACGAGGCTCACCGCGCCGCTGGCGCCGTGGCAGACGAATACGGTGTTCTGGATTTCGCCGGGCTGCAGGAGGCTGTCCCCGTTGTCGTCCGGTCCGGACTGGATCGCGAAGCCGCCGGTGGTGCAATTGGCGCCGGCGGGCTCCTCGACCACGTTCACGAGGGAGTTGGTGCCCGTGCCCGGGAGCCCGTTGCACACGTACTCGGTGCCGTCGACCTCGTCGTCGTCGAGGAGGCCGTCGCCGTCATCGTCGAGGCCGTGCTGGACACGGACGCCGCCCTGGCTGCAGTTGGCACCGGGCGCCTCTTCGGTCGTACGGATCAGGCTGGTCCGTCCATCGGTCCCGTCGGTCCCGTCACAGATGACCCGCGTGCTCGAGATTTCATCATCGTCGAGCACGCCGTTCCCGTTGCCGTCCAACCCCGTCACAAGGAGGGTTCCTCCCATGGGGCATTGTTCAGACGTCGCCTCGTCCAGCTCGACCAGTTGGCGGACCTCTTCCGTGACGACGGTCTTGGTTTCGCCGCAGGCCCCTTGCAGCAGGATGAACGTCAAAGAATACCGCAACAATTTTTTCATGGTGAATCGCCTCCGCAGTACTGATGGTTCAGCTTGGGTGTGATTTAATGAAAATTGAAACCAATGTCAAGCCGGAGGAAAATCGGGTCACCGGAAGGCGCAGCGCGCCAACCATGCTGTACGGATTTCCGTCCGGGTTGACTTCGCACCGCGGCGCAGGGTAGCGTGCGGGCATCGGGGGTGACCCATGAAGTTGCGCGCGAACCTGTGGTTTCTCATCATGACGCTGGCGCTGGCGACGGCCGCGTGCGACGACGACCCGTCGTCGAAGAACAACGCCAACAACGTCAACAACGCGAACAACGCCAACAATACGAACAACACGAACAACGTGGTGAACCCGGCGCTGGTACGCGTGGACGTGACGCCGGCGACCTCGCAGCTGCAGGCGCAGGAGACCGTCGCGCTCACGGCCACGGGCGTCTATGACGACGCCTCCACGGCGGATCTGACCGCCGGGGCCGCCTGGAGCTCGGACGCGACCGCGGTGGCCACAGTGGACGCCTCGGGCGTGGTCACGGCCGCGGCCGTGGGGACCGCAAGGATCACCGCCACCGTGGGGGGGATCCCGGGGACCGCGACCGTGGAGGTGCTCCCGGAGCTCGCGGATCCGGCCCACGACCGGGAGTTCCGCGCCGCCTGGGTGGCCACCGTGTGGGGCATCAACTTCCCCAGCTCCACGTCGTCGGTGAGCGCGCAGCAGGCCGAGCTCGTGGACATCCTGGACGCGCTCGCCGCCCACGGCTTCAACGCGGTCGTCTTCCAGGTGCGGCCCGAGGGAGACGCCTTCTATGCCTCGACGCTGGAGCCCTGGAGCCGCTTTCTCACCGGCACCATGGGGCAGGATCCGGGCTGGGATCCGCTGGATTACCTGATCACCGAGGCCCACGCCCGGGGCCTCGAGGTCCACGCCTGGTTCAACCCCTACCGCGCCCTGGTGAGCCGCTCCGTGAGCGCGCCGTCGAACCACGTCTCCCGGCGCTTCGCGGACTACGCGTATCCGTGGGGGGACAGCCTGCTGTGGATGGATCCGGGGGCGACGGCGGTGCGTGACCACATCATCGACGTGGTGATGGAAGTGGCCCTGCGCTATCCCGTGGACGGCGTCCACTTCGACGACTACTTCTATCCGTGGCCGGCCGACGGCTACACCTTCCCGGACGAGCCGCTGTATCAGTCCTACCTGGCCGGCGGCGGCGCCCTGGGCAAGGCCGACTGGCGCCGGGACAACGTGAACCAGATGATCCGCCTCATCGGAGAGGAGCTGGCCGCCAGCGCGCCCCACGTGCGCTTCGGCGTGGGCCCGTTCGGCATCTGGAAGGCCGGCGAGCCAGCGGGCGTCACCGGCACCAGCCAGTACGACGTGCTCTTCTCGGATCCGAAGAAGTGGATCCAGGAGGGCTGGGTCGACTACATCGCGCCGCAACTGTACTGGCCCACGACCTCGACCGGGCAGCCCTACGAGCCGCTGCTCACTTGGTGGGCGGGGCTCACCAACGACCGCTACATCTTCGCGGGCAACGCGCTGTACCGCCTGGGCGACAACGCCTCGTGGACGGTGGACGAGTTACCGCGACGGAATCGGCTGCGGCGATCATCAGCGAGACCGGATGGCTGATATGTCTCGCGATGAAATATCCGGCGACCAACGCGATCAAATACCCGGCGCCGACGCTTAATAGCAATGCGTTCCGAGCCTTATTAAGGCGAGAATGAACGGAGTCGAGCGGTAACGAAGTGCGGACAAACCCGACGGTCTGGCCGTTGATGATTGCCGCACGCGCGTAGTAGAGCATTGTCTTTTCGACCGTGTCGCTACGGCGTTCCGATTCGCCGTCGCCATGCGAGGCCGCACGGAGGATTTCCGGACGGTCGGAATGGTTATCCATTTGTACCGGGTTCTTCTCCGAGTCGGCTCGGACAATGCCGTCTCGTCCAATCACGGTAATTCGCATATCCAGCGACCGGCCTATGCGTTGAACGGTATCTTGGAGACCCGTTGCGCTCAAGGATGAGAGGGCTTCGGACGGGTACGCAATGGCTTCGACAAGGATCGCACGCGAGCGGAGCGACAGCCGTATATCGGTCATTGCGTCATCGCGAATCTGACTGCGGACGATGACGCCGATAATCCCGGTGGTCGCGACCAACAGAGATCGGAAGAGCGTCGTGTAGGGAAAGAGTGTAGATCTCGGTGG